>JASHOI010000579.1 GCA_030041195.1 Streptosporangiaceae bacterium
TACGGGCTCGGGCTGCAGCTCTGGAACTCCGGCGGCCGCCGCAGCTACGGCCACACCGGCTCGATGCCCGGGTTTACCGGGGTGCTGCGGATCGACGCCGCGAGCGGCGACGCGGCCATCAAGCTGTCGAACTCGACGACACCGTCCAGCGGGCCGGCGTTCGCGGCCGACCTGCTCCGGATCCTCGCTGAGAACGACCCGCCGGTACCGCCCGAGTGGACGCCGGCCAGCGTGGCGCGGGACGATCTGGAGCTGGTCGGGACCTGGTACTGGGGACCGATGGCGTTCCTGGTGAGCGTCGTGGGCGGGCCCGCCGGGCCGGGCACCGTGCTCGAGTTCCGCGCGGCCGGCTCCGGGGCGCCGGCGTACCGCTTCGGCCGGGGCGACAGCGGGAGCTGGACCGGCCTCGACGGCTACTTCGCCGGGGAGCCGCTGCGCCCGGTGCGCGGCGGCGACGGCCGCGTCGTCGCGCTCGACCTGGCCTCGCACACGTACACCCGGCTCCCCTACGACACGGCGGCGCCGGTGCCGGGCGGCGTGGATCCGGGCGGCTGGCGGGGCTGAGGCCTTGGCAGCTTTTGGGTCCCTGGCGGGGCAACCCCAGGCATATGCTCGGCGATAGTTCTCCGTCGAGATCGGGCAGGTGCTTGAAGAAGCTTGGTTACCCCGTGGCAGGCATGCCGCCCGGCGGGCGCCGATGCCCGGGCAGCCCGGCGCGCCATGGCTGACGACGTGCTCCGGATCACTCCGGTGAACGGCGCGCCAGGGCTGATCATCGCCGGGGAGATCGACGAGTCCAGCTACCCGCTGCTGCTGCAGGCCCTGGCCGGCCTGAACCCGCGTGGCGACGTCCACGTCGACCTCGGCGGGGTGGAATTCTGCGATCTGGCCGGGCTCCGCGCGATCGTCTGCGTGACCGACCAGAGCGCGAGCGACTCACCGCCGGGGCGGCTGATCCTGCACGCGGTGCCGGAGCGGCTGCGGCGGATCCTGCAGATCCTCGGCTGGGACGACATGCCCGCGGTTGCGTTCGCTGACGAGCGGCTGCAGGCCGGGCAGGAGCAGCACGCCACCCATTGACCGCGCTCAGCTGAGCATTTGCTCACGGTATTGACAGATGCGCGGGCACTGGTAGAAAGGCGTCAGTCGTGGCGAAAAGGGTGGTGACGACCGTGAGTGACTGGCGCGAGCCCTGGCTGCGGGCCGGGGAGCGAGTGACGGATCAGTACGGACGTCACGTCGGGGAGCCCGTCGATGCGCTCCCGACGCCTGCCCTGGTCGTCGACGTTGATGCGCTGCACCGCAACATCGGCGTGCTGATGAGGGCGCTCGAGGGCCAGGCCGCGCGGTCCCGCCCGCACACCAAGGTGCAGAAGTCGCCGGACATCGCGCTGCTGCAGGTGGCGGCCGGCGCGATCGGGGTGACCGTGGCATCGGTGTGGGAGGCCGCCGCGATGGCGGCGGCGGGCGTCGGCGACGTTCTCATCGCCAACCAGGTCGTACCGCCCGACAAGGTCGCTGCCGCCGCGGCACTGGCCGCGCGGACCGACCTCACGCTGGCCGTGGACGACCCGGGGAACATCGACGCCCTGTCCGCCGCGGCCACCGGCGCCGGCACCGAAATCGGCGTCTTGGTCGAGATCGACGTCGGCATGAGGCGCTGTGGTGCGCGGTCGGCCGAGGAGGCGCTGCGCCTCGCCGAGCGTGTTCATGCCGCGCGCGGCCTTCGGCTGAAGGGGATCCAGGCCTACGAGGGCCATTGCATGTCCGTGCCGGACCGGGCGAAGCGGGTCCGGATGGCCACCGAAGCCATGGACAAGGCGGCCGCGGCGCTGGAGTTGCTGCGCCGGGCGGGACTGCCGGCCGGCACGCTGTCCGGCGGCGGCACCGGCACGTACGACATCACCGGCCGCCATCCGGCCGTCACCGAGCTGCAGGCGGGCTCGTATGCGTTCATGGACGCCATGCACGACACGTTGACCTCGGACTTCGAGGTCTCGCTGACCGTGGCGTCCACGGTCGTGGCGCGGCACGGCCACCGGGTCATCCTGGACGCCGGGCGCAAGTCGGTCGGGATCGACTACGTGCCGCCGCCGATGCTCGGTTACGACTACGTCCCCACGTTCTACGCCGAGGAGCACGCGCAGTTCGACGTCGACGCGCGGTTCGAGGCCGGCGTCGGCGACCGGGTGCAGCTGGTCAGCGGGTACGCGCCGACCACGGTGAACCTGCACGACGTGATCTTCGCGGCCAGCGGCGGCCAGGTCGTCAACGTGTGGCCGGTGTTCCCCCGCGGGCCGGGCCACTGCGGCTTCCTGACCTCGCTGCAGCGGGGGTGAGCGGCGATGGGGCGGCGGGTGGCCGGCCATCCGGAGGACATCCGGGCGGGCGCTGAGGAACTGCTGCTCCGGGTGGCGTGGTTCTACTACAAGGACGAGCTCACCCAGGACGAGATCGCCAGGATGCTCTCGGTCTCGCGGGCCTCGGTCGGCCGCATGCTCGAGCGCGCCCGCAGGCTCGGGCTGGTCTCGATCAACCTCAACAGCGAGTGCCTCGATGCGCTCGAGCTGAGCGGGCGGCTGCGCCGGACCTTCGGCCTGGCCGAGGCCCTGGTGGTCCCCGACCACGACCGGGAGCCCGCCGACCACGACGTGCTGACCGCCAGGCTCGGCCTGGGCGGCGCGCAATTCATGACCACGCACCTGCGACCGGGCGCGACCCTCGGCGTCGGCTGGGGCGAGACCGTGTGCCGGGTCATCGCGGCCGCCAACTTCGGCGCGGCCGGGCCGGTGCACATGGTCACGCTGACCGGCGGGGTGGACCGGTATCTGCAGACGATCCTGTCCGCCAAGGGCGATGCGGCCGACGCCGAGGTGACCACGGCCACGGTCATCCCGTCCCCGATCGTGGCCTCGACGCCGTCGCTCGCGGCCGCGCTGCGCGCCGAGCCGGCCATCCAGCAGGTGCTGCGGCAGGCCCGCGGCGTCGAGCAGGCCGTCGTCGGTGTCGGCGTGCCAGCACACGACTCGACGATCGTGCGGATGGGATTCCTGACCCCGGCCGACGCCCGGCGGGTGCGGGAGATGGGCGTGGTCGGCGACATCCTCGGCCAGTTCTTCGACGCCACGGGCAAGGTGGTGGAGTTGCCGATCCACGAGCGCCGGATCGGGATCGAGCTCGCCGACCTGCGGCGCATCCCGAAGGTGGTGGCCGTGGCCGGCGGGCTGCACAAGGCCGAGGCGATCCTGGGCGCGCTGCACGGGAAGTTCATCGACGTCCTGGTGACCAACGAGCTCGTCGCGAAGCGCCTGCTCGATCTGGAGCCGGAGTTCGCCGGCCGCTGAATCCGCACGCACACCTGACCGCGGTCAGCCGTCGTGCGCGAGGTCGACGGCTGCTTTCTCGATCGTGGCCTCGTCCAGCAGCACCGCGTCGGCCGCCTGGCCCAGCGGCACGAAACTGTCCTCGCTGGTCACCCGCGAAATCGTGCCCCGGTAACCGGCATCGACCAGCGCGGTGACGATGGCCTCGGCGACGCCGCCGGTGCGCCTGGTCTCGTCCACGATCAGCACCCGGCCGGTCGCCCTGGCCTCGTGCAGCACGTCATCGGCCGGGAGCGGGGCAAGCCAGCGCAGGTCGACGACCCGGGCGCCGATGCCCTGGACGGCCAGCCGCTTGCCGACCCGCAGGCTCATCCGCAGCCCGTTGCCGAACGTCACCAGCGTCAGGTCGCGTCCCTCGCCGTAGGTGCGGGCCCGGCCGAAGGGCACGTGCACGTCCGGCCGCGGATACGGCGCCAGCCAGCCGCCGTCGCCGTCGCTGTGCAGGTCACGGGTGTGGTAGAGCGCGATCGGCTCCAGGAACACGCACACCGAGCCGTCGACGGCCGCGGCGGCCACGCAGGTACGCAGCATCGCCACCGCATCGTCGGGCCGCGACGGGCACGCGATGACCAGCCCGGGAATGTCGCGCAGCGCGCCGACCGCGTTGTCATTGTGGAAGTGGCCGCCGAAGCCCTTCTGGTAGGCGAGGCCGGCCACCCGCACCACCATCGGGTTGCGGAACTGGCCGGACGAGAAGAACTGCTGGGTGGCGGCCTCGCCCCTGATCTGGTCGGCGGCGTTGTGCAGGTACGCCAGGTACTGGATCTCCGGCACCGGCAGCAGGCCGGTCAGCCCGCCGCCGAGGGCCAGCCCGAGGATCGACTGCTCGTCGAGCAGGGTGTCGAAGACCCGCGCGGGCCCGAACCGGCGCTGCAGTCCCTTGGTCACGCCGTAGACGCCGCCCTTGCGCCCGACGTCCTCGCCGAACACGCACATGCCGGGTTCGGCGTCCAGAAGCTCGGCCAGCGCCAGGTTGACCGCCTGGGCCAGCGTGACCGGCTCGGGTGCCGGCGGCTCCTGCCCCCAGGACGGGGCCCGCCTGAGCCTCTCGGCGACCCGGTCCGGGTGGCGCGGCGCCAGCGACGTCATCACCTCGGCGGCGCTGTCCAGCGGCCGGCTGGCCAGCGCCTGCTCGGCCGCCTCGTGCACCAGGCCGCCGATCGCCACGTAACGCGCCACGGCCTCGCCGGGGGTGAGCAGCCCGCACCGGACCGCGGTGGCCGCGGTC
Organism: Streptosporangiaceae bacterium; assembly: GCA_030041195.1. The sequence goes on from JASHOI010000579.1 coordinate 4,612, forward strand.
GCCACCAGCGGGTCCCGGTCCAGGTCGGCGGCCAGTTCCGCGGGCGACCGGTACGCGGTCTCCGCGTCGCTGCCCGCGTGGCCGAGGAAGCGGACCACCGACAGGTGCAGGAACACCGGCCGCCGCTTCGCGCGCGCCGTCGAGACCGCCGCCACGGCCGCGTCGTACGTCGCGACCGGGTCGCAGCCGTCGGCGGCCAGGTAGTCGAGGCCGGGCCGGTCGCGGTAGGCGGCCGCTATCCACCCTCGCGGGCTCGGCACGCTGATCCCGATCCCGTTGTCCTCGCAGACCAGCAGCAGCGGCACCGGGATGCCCTGGTAGGCGGTGTAGCAGGCGGCGTTGATCGCCCCGACCGCGGTGGAGTGGTTGACCGACGCGTCGCCGAACGACGTGACCGTCACGGCGTCGCGCGGCCACCGGCCGCCCACCTTCAGCTTTGCCGCCCGGCCGATGCCGAGCGCGAGGCCGAGCGCGCGGGGCAGGTGCGAGGCGATCGTCGACGTCAGCGGGATCACCGACAGCTCCGCCCGGCCGAACACCTTGTGCCGGCCGCCAGCGATCGGCTCATCCGCGGACGCGGCGACGCCGAGCAGCACGTCCCTGACCGGGTCGACGCCGGCCACCTGGTTCGCCCGGGCGCAGTAGAACGCGCCGGACCGGTAGTGCAGCAGCGCCGGGTCGCTCGGGCGCAGCGCCACGGCGAGCGCGGCGTTGCCCTCATGGCCCGCGGAGCTGATCGTGTAGAAGCCGCGTCCTTGCTGCTGCATCCACCGCGCGGCGAAATCCAGGTGCCGGCTCTGCGCCTGGGCGTCGAAGATGGCCAGCAGCGTGTCGCCGTCCAGGCTGCTGCCCGGGCGCACCGGCTCCGCCCCGTCCGGGCGGGCGGGCCCGCCGGGCAGGCCGCCCACGGTTTGGATGAAATGCTGGTCGAGATCGGCTGCCGTCGTCATCGGCAAATCAGGAAGGCTGCGCGGGTCACAAACGAAACTCTAGGTCCGGCGTGAGCTCCGCAACGTCCATCTGTGCCTTCTGCAGCCTGCCGGAGTAGTCCCAATTGAGTGATTGCCAGCGAGTGAACTGGTCGAGCACCCACACGCCGGACTGGCGGGAGCCGTTGCCCGACTTGCCGTTACCGCCAAACGGCAGGTGCGCTTCCGCCCCCGACGTGGAGTTGTTCACGCTGACCATGCCGGCCGAGACGCCTTGCCGGAACGCGAACGCCTCCCGCGCATCGTTCGTGTACACCGCTGACGACAGCCCGTAGCCAGGAGCGTTGGCGAGCTCGATCGCCTCGTCCATGGTCTGGTAGGTGGTCACCCCGACCAGCGGGCCGAACGTCTCCTGGTCGAAGATCTCGTCGCCGGGGCGCACCCCGTCGACGATCGTCGGGTGGTAGAACAGGCCGGCCTCCGGGTCTCCCACGAAGCCAGCCCGCGGGTTCGCCGCTGTGATCCGCCCGATGCCGGTCGAGCCGAGCACCTTGTGCGCCGGGCCGATCCAGCCCAGGTACTTCTCGAAACGCTCGGCGAACCGGACATCGAGCATCGGCCCGTAGAGCACGTCGGCGAACGGGTCCCCCACCGCGGCCGCCGACGCGGCCCGGTCGAACCGGATCAGGAACTCGTCGTGCACGGACTCGTGGCAGATCACGGTGCCCAGCGAGGTGCAGCGCTGGCCCGCGGTGCCGAAGCCGGCGAACAGCGCGCCCTCGACCGCGAGGTCCAGGTCGGCGCCCCGCGTAACCACCATCGGGTTCTTCCCGCCCAGTTCCAGGCAGGCGGACTGCAGGTGGCGGCCGGTCAGCTCGCCGATCCGCGCGCCGACCTCGGTGGAGCCGGTGAAGCCGACCTTGTCGACCAGCCCGGCGTCCAGCGCCTGCTCGAGCCCGGCGTAGGTCTGCTGCCCGTCGGCGTAGACCACGTTGAACACCCCGTCCGGCAGCCCGCCGCCGCGGGTAAACAGCTCGCAGAACGCGGCCGCGGCGGCCGCCGAGTACTCGGCGGGCTTCCACACCACGGTGTTGCCGCAGAGCAGCGCGGGCACGATGTACCAGGACGGGACCGCGACCGGGAAGTTGCCCGCGGTGATCACCGCCACCACCCCGACCGGGTTACGGAACGTGAAGAGCTGCTTGTCCGGCATCTCGCTGGGGACGGTCTGGCCGTACAGGCGGCGGCCCTCGCCGAGGAAGAAGTCGCAGGTGTCGATGATCTCCTGGACCTCGCCGAGCGCTTCGGGGTACGGCTTGCCGATCTCGCGGGAGACCAGGCGGGCCAGCCCCGCCTTGTTGGCCTCCACCAGCCGGCCGATGTTCGCGATCGCCCGGCCGCGCACCGGCGCGGGCACCGCGGCCCACCCCCGCTGCGCCTGCCGCGCCGCCCGCG
>JASHOI010000580.1 GCA_030041195.1 Streptosporangiaceae bacterium
CGGGGCTTGGGCCGGGGGGCCGCGCCCAGGTCCAGCCGCACGTCCAGCAGTTCCCGCGCGGCGCCGCGCACCAGTGCCTGGCCGCCGCTGGCCGGCAGCCGCACGGAGTCGCGGGCGAGGCAGCTCAGCACCGACTGGATCGACCACGCGATCAGCTCCGCCTGCTCGGCGGACAGCGCGGGCCTGCGCGCCCGCAGCGGCGGCACGAAGCCCTGGGCCGCCCGGCGCATCACCGCGCGGATCTCGCGCTGCACCCCCTCGGCCAGGTAACGCACCTCGCGGGACCACAGATCGGCGAGGTGCGGGTGGCCGAGCGCCGCGGCGATGTTGCGGTCGATGACCTCCTCGAGCGGCATCCCAGCGGGCGGCGGCGCGACACCGCCGAACGCGTCGCGCACCACCGCCTCGAGCAGGTCGGCCTTGGTCGCGTAGTGGCGGTAGAGCGCGCCGGCCGTGATGCCGACCCGGCCGGCGATCATGGCCATGGAGACGTTCGGGTACCCGAGCTCGACGAACAGGTCGCGGGCGTGCACCATGATCTGCTGCTTGCGGTCCTTCGGCCGGCGCCGCACAGCGGTCGCGCCGACGGTCATGACTGCCTCCCGGACGAGTCGCGCCCCGAACAGGGTATTGACACTAAGTAAATCTAGAGTAATCCTTCATTTGTTGATAGTGGCGGCGCGTCAGCGGTCCATCTTGGTCAGGCCACACGCATGTATACGCGGTGAAAGGCCACAGTGACGTGAGCGAACCAGTCGTCGTCTCCGGCCAGCGCCGCGCGCCGCTGCCGGAGGTGAAGGCCCGTGCGGCGCGCCTGGCGGCCGGCCTGCGGGCGATGGGGATCCAGCCCGGTGACCGGTACGCGATCGTAATGCGCAACGAGACGGGGTTCCTCGAGGCCAACCTCGCCGCCTCGGTCATCGGCGCCGTGCCGGTCCCGGTGAACTGGCACTGGACGGGCACCGACCTCAGGCACCTGCTCAGCGACTGCGGAGCCAAGGTCGTCATCGCTCACACGGACCTGTTGCCCGCGGTGGAAGCGCACAGGCCGGCGCACGCAGCGATCATCGAGGCGGAAGTTCCGCCCGAGGTATCTCAGGCCTATCACCTAGGGGCCGTTACGCCGAGTGGCCGCCACCCGAGCGCGGCGGAGCTGATCGGGCGCAGTGCGCCCGCGTCCGCGTCCGATGCCTCACCACCGATGGCGATCATCTACACCTCGGGCACGACCGGCCTCGCGAAGGGCATTCTGCGCGATCCGGTCGCACCGGAAAAGGCCGCCGAGCTCGCCACGTTCATGCGGTTCCTGATGCAGTTCGAGCCGGGCGGCACGACGCTCTTCCCGGCCCCGCTGTACCACACGGCGCCGAACGTGGCGGCCACGTTCGCCGCCGCCATGGGCCTCAACATGGTGATCATGCCGAGGTTTGACGCCGAAGAGTTCCTTCGCCTGGTGCAGCAGCACCGGGTGACGACGGTGCAGATGGTCCCGACGATGTTCGTGCGGCTGCTGCAGCTGCCGGCGGACGTGCGCGCCCGGTACGACCTCTCCTCGCTCAAGGCCGTCGTGCACGCGGCCGCGCCGTGCCCGCCGGACGTCAAGCGCGCCATGATCGACTGGCTGGGCCCGATCATCAGCGAGTACTACGGCGGGTCCGAGGGCGGCGCGTGGGTCCACTGCACCAGCGAAGAGTGGCTCGCTCACCCGGGAACCGTCGGCAGGCCGGTGGCCGGCATGGCCGTCCGGGTCGTCGGCCCGGACGGCCGCGAGGCACCGGCGGGGGAGACCGGTGTCATCTACGGGCGCTCGCTGGCGGCCTGGCCCGACTTCACCTACATCGGCAGTGACGAGAAACGGCGCTCGATCGACCTCGGCGACGGGTTCATCACGGTCGGGGATGTCGGCCGGGTGGACGAGGATGGCTTCGTCTACCTGAGCGACCGGCTGCACGACGTGGTGATCTCGGGCGGGGTGAACATCTACCCGGCCGAGATCGAGGCCTGCATCCTCGGCCTCGGCGGGGTCGCCGACGTGGCCGTGTTCGGCATCCCGGAACCCGAGCTCGGCGAGGCCCTGGCCGCCCACGTCCAGTTGCTGCCCGGCGCGGGTGTCACCGAGGACCAGGTCAGGGAGCACGTGCGGCAGAACCTGGCCAGATACAAGGTGCCGAAGGTGGTCGTCTTTGAGGAGGAACTGCCGCGCGAGGACTCCGGCAAGCTGTTCAAGCGCCGGCTGAAGGCGCGGTACTGGCCGGTCCCGGGGTCGAACTGACCGCCGCGACGGGGCCGGGCGCTGCCGCGCTCGGCTACCGGAAGGTGGTTTCTTGCTTGTCGCCGCTGGCGATCATGGACAGCAGGGCTAGGGCGTCCTGGTCGCGGCTGCCGGGTTCGGCCTGGTAGACGCTCATCCGCTGGCCGTCGGCCAGGTAGAGGACCTCGTTGGTCAGGGTGAACTCGCCGACTTGCGGATGCCGGAACGGCTTGGCTTCCCCGCGCCGCTGCCGTACGTCGTGGCGCTGCCAGAGCCGCGTGAATTCGGGGCTGCCACCGAGCAGTTCCGCGATCAGCGCGGTGACGGCCGGGTCGTCGGGCGTGTCGGCGGCGAGCGAGCGGAGGTGGGCAGCGGTCGTCTCGGCGGAACGGTCCCAGGCGGCGAACAGTTCCCTGGCCGCAGGGTGGAAGAACGTGTACCGGATCGTGTTGCGCCGCTCCGGCGGCCAGTCCGCCAGCCCAGGGAACAGCGCGAGGGCCTCGGGATTGGCGGCCAGCAGATCGCTGGTGCGGGTCAGCACGTACGCCGGGCAGGGCCGCACCGTCTCGAGAAGCTGGCGGACGCCGGGCCGGACTACCCGGCTGGCCGGCGGCGAAATCCGCGCCGTGCGTCCCGCCGCGTGGTTGGCGAGCGCGTACAGGTGGGCGTTCTCTTCGTCGTTCAGCAGCAGGGCGCGCGCGAGCCCGTCCAGGATGGGACCGCTGGGATTGGTCTCCTTGCCCTGCTCCAGCCGGATGTAGTAGTCGATGGACAGTCCCGCGAGCGCGGCTGTCTCCTCGCGCCGCAGCCCGGGCGTCCGCCGGGTGCCGGGACCCCTCGGCAGGCCGACATCTCCAGGCTGCAGCCTGGCCCGCCGAGCCCGGAGGAATTCGCCTAGCTCATTCGGCGCCGGCATGCCTCCAGTGTGGCATCCGGCGCCGCGGCCAGCGTAGCCCTGTCACTGCCAGGAACGCGGCAGCCTTCCTGCGCGCCGGCGAGCGCGGCAGCGTTGAAGGCACGCGCCGATGAGGCCGAACCCGCGGGTCGCGACGCTCGAACCGGCACGGCCGAACCTCCGCCCCGCATAAACCCGGACACGAAAGGCAATCACGATGGCCACCTGGCTCATCACCGGCTGCTCGACCGGCCTAGGGCGGGCGCTCGCCACGGCAGTCCTGGACCGCGGTGAGAACGTCGTCGCGACGGCTCGTGACGTGGCCAGGATCGAGGATCTCGCGCGGCCGCACCCGCGTACCGCGCTCGCGCTGCCGCTCGATGTCACCGACCACGCCCGCGTCCGTGACGTCGTCCGCGCCGCCGAGGAGCGTTTCGGCGGCATCGATGTCCTGGTCAATAATGCCGGCCATGGCTACCGGGCCGCCGTCGAGGAGGCGGCGGAGGACCAGGTCCAGGAGATGTTCGCCACGAACTTCTTCGGCGCGGTCGCGCTGATCCAGGCTGTGCTGCCCGGGATGCGCGAACGGCGCAGCGGCACGATCGTGAACGTCTCCTCGGCCGGAGTGCGCAGCTGCCCCATTGGAACAGGGCACTACGTGGCTGCCAAGGCAGCCCTGGAGGCGCTGACCGCCGCCCTGCGCAAGGAGGTCGCGCCGCTGGGGATCACCGTCATGACGGTCGAGCCCGGCGCGTTCCGCACCAATTACAAGCGCTCCCTCGCCCAGCCGCGGGAGGAGATCAGTGACTATGCCGGCACCGTGGGCGCCCGCCGCAAGGCAGACCTCGCCGAGGACGCCCGCCAGCCCGGGGACCCGGCCAGGGCGGCTCAGGCGATCATCACTGCCGTCCGGAGCCCCGGCACACCGTCGATGCTCGTGCTCGGGCCCGACGCGCTCACGTGGTTCCGCGATGCCACGAAGGAACTCAGCGCGGAGGTCGACGCCTGGGAGCAGACCAGCCTCAGCACCAGCTTCCCCGGCTGAACAACGCAGGGCCGCGCGGGGGCTATTTTGCTTGCGAGACTGCCGTCTCCGGCGCCAGCGGCGCGAGTCCGACGAGCTTGGAGAGGAATCGATCGGCCTGCTCGGGGAAGGGCGGCCAGGGCAGGTCAGGCTCATTGATCCGCAGCGACAGCATGCCGATGACGGCCGTCCGGAGATCGAGTGCGACGGTGGCGGCGTCCCCTGGCGAGGCAACCCCAGCGTCCATGCAGCGCTGCACCGCAGCCGTGGTTCGCGTGAACGCGGCCTCCTTGAAAGGCATGCCGACCTTGCTCTCGTGCATCACCTTGTAGAGGCCGGGATGCTCCTGCACCCAGGCCGCGCCCCGTCCGCAGCCTGGAGCATTTCCGCATGGCAGCGTTGCATGGCCGCCGCGACGAGCGCGTCACGATCTGGAAAGTACAGGTAGACAGAGGTGGGGGATATCGACACCGCACGTGCAACCGCGCGCAGCGACAAGGCCTCGTCGTCGGCTAGGTCGTCGAGCATCTGCACGGCGGCGGAAACGCTTACGACTTGTTTCCCGAGCTCGTGGCCCTTGCCGACCGCCGCGCTGGCACGCTCAGCGGTGGCCAGCAGCAAATGCTCGCGATCGCGCGCGCCCTGGTGGCGCAGCCGCGTGTGCTGCTGCTTGACGAACCGTCGCAGGGGCTGGCCCCGTTCGTTTCGGAGCGTCTTGCCGGCTCTCTTCGCCATCTTCAGGAGGCGGGCATGACGATGCTGATCGTGGAGCAGAATCTGTCCTTCGCCCGTCAGTGCACCGCCCGCCTGTACGCGATCGCACAGGGGGCGGTGCGCTTCACCGGAACCTGGAGCGAGTTCGCCGCCAGCGGAGAGCTGATCGGCTCCTACCTCTGAACCCGCGCCCTTCTGTTCTCAGGTCATCGCGCTGCGCACGGCGGCCTGGCTCAGTTCCGGAATCCTTCCCGCGGCAACGGCCGCCGCGAGCCGGACACCGGCGAACGCGAGGGCCAGACCGTAGACGGCCGCGCACGGCAGCAGCACGCCGATCCGGACTGCGATCGGCGCGCTCGCGGTCAGCACCGCCGTGATGATCACCGGTGCCGCCGCCACGGCGGTTCCCACCAGCGTGCCGAGAACGCCCGCGATCCGGTAGCCACTGTATCCTTGCGCGGCCGTCAGCATCGGAGTGCCGGTCCGCCTGGTCATCGGGTACGGCAGCGTGGCGCTGAACACGTTGCTGAGACCGAGGGCAGCACCGAGTCCCGCCAGCGCGACCGGCGCCGCCTCGAGTCCGAAGCCGGGACGGCCGACCGCGGCGGCGAGCCCGAAGCAGACCGCCACCACCAGCGGTGCGCCAATCACGGCGTACACGAGGTTCTGCCCGGAGAAGTAGGCGCGCAGGTCGCGAGGGCGGCTCAGCGCCGTCGCCTCGAGCAGGAACGGGGGTCCGGTCAGCCCGGCCGAGTTCGCGTGGAAGATCCCGGCGAACGCGGCGCCGAAGACCGCGCTCGCCAGGATGACCGCGGGATGGTGCTGCTTGCCGACGATGGAGCTGGCCGACACGGCGGCGGTGATGACCGCGACGAGCGCCCAGTAGACGAGCGAGGCCGGATCGCGGTGCTGGTAGAGCCAGACCCTGGCGGCAACGGCGCCGCGCAGGCCGAACCCGGCCAGCGGCAGCTTGGCGCTGCGGACCCGCGCCCCCTGGGTCGTGGTGTCCGGCGTCACCAGCGCTCGGCTCAGCGACCTGACCCACAGCCAGCCAAACACGGCGATGACGGCTGCCAGCGCCGCGAGGCGGGCCAGCGCCATGCCGGGCCGGCCGTCCGACGCGTCCTGGATCGCGTGCGCGGCCAGGCCCGGCGGCAGCCACCGCATCCACGAGTCGAATCCGGTGAAGCTCGCCGCGGTGATCTTGCCTTCGGCGGCAGCCTTGGGCACCACCTGGGTGAAGAACTCGTACAACGCGACCAGCGGGATGACCAGGAACACGGCCAGGTCCCTGCCCCGGCGCGAGCGGAGCAGGCCGGCCAGGGACGTCGTCACGAACCGGGACAGGACGATGCAGAACAGCACCTGCAAGATCACCGCGACCACGGCGACGACCACGCCGAGCGCGCCGCTGGCCAGCCCCACAGTGACGCCGAGCAGGCCGATCACGTTGGCCAGCGGCCAGGCACCGGTGGCCGAAGCCGCCAGCAGCCCGACCGTGAGCTTGCGGGTACGCAGCGGGTAGAGCGCCAGCGTCGCCGGGTCGAGCGTGCTGTCCACGCCGAAGGTCATGATCGGCGCGAACAGCCAGCCGAACGCGAACACGGTGAAGATGACCGCGGTCAGGTCCACGGACGTGGCCTTGCCGCGGAACGCGGCCAGCGTTATGAACGTGCCGGCCGCGAGCAGCGCGGCGAACGTCGTGCTGACGATGAAACTGACCTTGGCGGCGTTGGACGAGCGCAGCGCGTTGAGCAGCAGGCGCAGTTTCAGCTGGACGAGGAGCCGAGCCATGACAGCACCTCCTCGTCGGTCGCGCGGGGGCCGACCAGGTCGATGAACGCGCGCTGCAGCGTCTTGCCGCCGCGCACCTCGTCGATGGTGCCGGTCGCCACTATCTTGCCCTTGTCGATGATGGACACGTGGTCGCAGATCTGCTCGACCAGCTCCATGACGTGGCTGGAGAACAGGACGGTCGAGCCCGACCCGACGAAGCGGGTCAGCAGCCGGCGGATCACGTCGGCCGAGATCGGGTCGACGCCTTCGAGCGGCTCGTCCAGGAACAGCACCGAAGGGTTGTGGATCAGGGCGCAGCCGAGCATGGCCTTCTTGCGCATGCCGGTGGAGTAGTCCGCGACCAGGCGCTTGGCGTCCTCGGTCAGGTCGAGCACGTCAAGCAGCTGCGCCGACCTGGAGCGCGCCTCGCCGGCCGGCATGCCGCGGAGCCGCCCGGCGTATTCCAGCAGCTCCTCACCGCTCAGCCGCTCGAACAGCCTGGCCTCGGCCGGCACCACCCCGATGACCGCCTTGACGCGTGGCGGGTCGGCCCACATATCCATCCCGTTGATCAGGATCCGGCCGCCGTCCGGCCGCAGCAGCCCGGTCATCATCGACAGCGAGGTGGTTTTCCCCGCCCCGTTCGGCCCGACCAGCCCGGCGAGCGAACCGGCCGCGATCTCCAGGTCGATGCCCGCCACCGCCTCCTTCGCGCCGAAGCTCTTGCGCAGCCCCGTCACTGCGATCGCTGCTTCACCCATCTCTGCCTCCCCGGCTATCGTTGTATCAAGAGCTTATCATTCTGATATCATATTTCAAGTGTGATCCGCGGCACGCAGCCCGGACGGCCTCAGCGCCGCTGCGGCCCTCTCGGGCTAGCCGCTGCGGCCCTCTCGGGCTAGCTGCCGGGCGATACCGGCCGGATCGCCAGGGAACTTATCGAGCATCTCTTGCCACTGGGCGCGCGACGGGTCCATGGTGACCTTGAGACGGCTCTGAACAGGGTCTTACGGCAGCCAGGGGACGAAACGCGGAGGTGGTTACCGTGCCGGTAGGCGCGAACCCGTTGGCATACAACAGCCTGTGGCAGATCAGGACGGACACCTGGTCCAGCCTGGAGGAGGCCACCGCCCAGCTGGCCCTCGCCTGCGCCCAGCAGCGGCCCCTCGAGCCGCTGACCCATGCGGTCACCGAGCTGTCCAACGTCCTCGGCCCGATCGAGCGATTCTGGGCCTTCCCCGGGCCCCAGGCCTTCACCAGGCTCCGGCGGCTGTTCGTCGCGGGCAAGTACGACCGGCTCGCCGTCGCGGTGGCCGGGTTCAACCGGGTGCTGGCCACCGACAACTACCGCAGCAGCCTGGCCTGGGACCTGGCCGTCGACGACGACGCATACGAGCGCGACGCGCGAACGCCGGCGGATCAGGCCAGGTCCGAACGCCCCTACTTCGAGGTCCTCGTGGTCGAGGACATGAGCGAAGAGCAGGAGCGCGCGCTGCGCGAGGAGCTCCGCCGGTGGCGCCGCCCCGACGACCAGTTCTTCTACGAGATCGTCGTGGTGTCCAGCTTCGAGGAGGCGG
>JASHOI010000581.1 GCA_030041195.1 Streptosporangiaceae bacterium
TTCCCGCCGCCGGGAGCGTTCCCGCTCCGGACCAGCCGCGCCAGCTGCCCGCCGTGCCGGCCGGAGCCCGCCGATGACGGCGGCGAACACGGTTCCCCCTGGGCCGGCCGCGCCTCGGCGCGGCCGGCCCAGGGACCCCCAAGCCGAGCGGGCGATCCTGCAGGCCACAATCGCGATCCTGTCCGAGGTCGGCTTCAACCAGCTGACCATCGAGGCGGTCGCCGCCCGGGCCGGGGTGGGCAAGCCGACGATCTACCGCCGGTGGCCGTCCAAGCCGGAGCTGGTCCTCGACGCCGTGGAGCGACTCGCGCCCCCGTTCCCCACTGCCGACACGGGCGATCCGCTCACCGACCTCAGGCAGATCATCCCGGAGCTCATTGTGGGCCTGACCAGCTCGCCGGTCGCGCGGGCGAACCTCTCGCTGGCCGGCGACCCCGAGATGGCCCGGCGTATCGGCGAGCGGTACCTGAAACCCCGGCGCGCGGCCATCGCCGACATCCTGCACCGCGCGATCGCGGCCGGGGAGCTGCGCGCCGACATCGATGTCGAGATGGCCATCGACCTGATGGTGGGCGCGTCGATCTACCGCTGGCTGCTCACCGCGCAGCCGGTCCGCGCGGACGCCGCCCGTCGCGTCGTCGACATGGTCTGGGAGTCCCTGCGGGCGCCCGGCCGGTAGCTGGCCCCGGGATCATTTGACACGTTCCAATGCCGGCAACAACACTCGCCTTGACGGACCCGCCCGATCGGGCCAGAAAGGACTCCGTGAACGCGCCGATCAGCATCAGGGAAGTGGCCGCGCACGCGGGGGTGTCCGTGGGCACGGTCTCCAACGTGCTGAACCGGCCGGACATCGTCGCCCAGCCGACCAGGGACCGGGTGAACGCCGCGATCAAGGCGCTGGGGTTCGTCAGGAACGAGTCGGCTCGCCAGCTCCGGGCCGGCCGCAGCCGCACCATCGGCCTGGTCGTCCTCGACGTGGCGAACCCGTTCTTCACCGACGTCGCCCGGGGGGTCGAGGACGAGGCCAGCATGTCCGGCCTGTCCGTGATCCTCTGCAACAGCGACGAGAAGCTGCCCAAGGAGACCAGGTACCTCGAGCTGCTCGAGGAGCACCGGGTACAGGGCATCCTGATCACCCCGGTGACCACGGTGGCCGGCGCCGGCGAGCGCCTGGCCAGGCTGCAGCGGCGCGGCACCCCGGTGATCCTGGTCGACAGCCGCTCGCCGTCGGGCAGCCAGTGCTCGGTCGCCGTCGACGACGTTCTCGGCGGCGACTTCGCGGTTACTCATCTGATCGAGGAAGGGCACGAGCGCATCGCTTACGTCGGCGGCCCGCTGGGCCTGCGGCAGGTGGCCGACCGCCTGGACGGCGCGGCCCGGGCGTTGCAACGCGTCGGTGCCACCGTGGACGACCTGCTCATGATCGACACACCCGGCCTTAACGTGTCGGCGGGCCAGCGGGCCGGAGCGACGATCGCGGAGATGCCGACGCGGCAGCGCCCGACCGCGGCATTTTGCGCCAACGACCTGGTCGCGCTCGGGCTGCTGCAGGAGATGACCCGGCGCCGGATCCGGGTGCCCGATGACGTGGCGATCGTCGGGTATGACGACATCGAGTTCGCCGCCGCGGCCGCGGTGCCGCTGTCCTCGGTCCGCCAGCCCCGGCACCAGATCGGGCGCACCGCCGCCCAGCTGCTGCTCGAGGAGGCACTCGGCGCCGACGGCCACCAGCACCGTGAGGTGGTCTTCCAGCCGGAACTCGAGGTGCGCCGCTCCAGCCAGGCCAGCCAGGCCCGCCGTCGCACACGGCAGGTACGGGCGGCGTCGCGTTCAGGCAACTCGGGGTGAGTGGGCCGCCGATGCGAATCGCCTTGTTCGTGACGTGCCTGGCGGACACGCTGTTCCCCGGGGTGGGCAGGGCCACCACCGTGCTGCTCGAGCGCCTCGGCCACCGGGTCGAGTTCCCCGAGGCGCAGACGTGCTGCGGCCAGATGCACGTGAACACCGGCTACCAGCGGGACGCGCTGCCGCTGATCCGCCGGTACGTGGACACGTTCGAGCGCTGCGACGTGATCGTCGCACCGTCCGGCTCGTGCGTGGGCTCGGTCCGGCACCAGCACGCGATCGTCGCCCGGCGCCTCGGGGACGACAAGCTCGCCGACCGGGCGGAGGCCGTGGCGGCGCGCACGTTCGAGCTGTCGCAGCTGCTCACCGACGTGCTCGGCGTCGAGGACGTGGGCGCCTTCTACCCGCACCGGGTCACCTACCACCCGACCTGCCACTCGCTGCGGCTGCTGCGCGTCGGCGACCGGCCGCTCCGGCTGCTGCGCAACGTGGCCGGCCTCGACCTGGTCGAGCTGCCCGACGCGGACGTCTGCTGCGGGTTCGGCGGCACGTTCGCGCTCAAGAACAGCGACACCTCGACCGCGATGCTGGCCGACAAGATGCGTAACGTGCTCGGCACCAGGGCCGAGGTGTGCACAGCGGGCGACAGCTCCTGCCTGATGCACATCGGCGGCGGGCTGTCCCGGCTGCGCACTGGCGTGCGGACCGTGCACCTCGCCGAGATCCTGGCCTCGACCAGGGACGGAGGCCCGTCAGCGTGAGCACGTACCTGGGAATGCCGGGGGCGCCGCCGACCGCTCCCCGCGGCGTCGGCCACCTGCGCGGCGACCAGCCGTTTCCGGTGGCAGCCCGCCGCGCCCTCGCGGACAGCCAGCTGCGGCGCAACCTGGGCAAGGCCACCGCGACGATCCGCGCCAAGCGCGCAGCGGCCGTCGCCGAGCTGCCGGACTGGGAGCAGCTCCGGGAGGCCGGGCGGGCGGTCAAGGCTGAGACCATGCGGCACCTGGACCGCTACCTGTTGCGGCTGGAGGCCGAAGTCGAGGCGCGCGGCGGGACCGTGCACTGGGCCAGGGACGCGGCCGAGGCGAACCAGATCGTGACCGGGCTGGTACAGGCCACCGGGGCCGACTCGGCCGTCAAGGTCAAGTCGATGGTCACCGACGAGATCGGGCTCAACGACGCGCTCGCCGCCGCGGGCATCACCGCCTACGAGACCGACCTGGCCGAGCTCATCGTGCAGCTCGGCCACGACCGGCCGTCGCACTTCCTGGTGCCCGCTATCCACCGCAACCGCGCGGAGATCCGGGAGATCTTCCTGCGCGAGATGGGCGACGTCGACCCGGCGCTGACCGACAACCCGCCCGCGCTGGCCGAGGCGGCGCGGCTGCACCTGCGGCGGATCTTCCTGTCCGCCAGGGTCGGCATCAGCGGCGTCAACTTCGCGATCGCCGAGACCGGCACGCTGTCCGTGGTGGAGTCGGAGGGCAACGGCCGGATGTGCGTGACGCTGCCGCAGACCCTGATCACGGTCATGGGCATCGAGAAGGTCATCCCGTCCTGGCGGGACCTCGGCGTGTTCCTGCAGCTGCTGCCCCGGTCGTCGACGGCCGAGCGGATGAACCCGTACACCTCCATGTGGACCGGGGTGACGCCGGGCGACGGCCCGCAGGAGTTCCACCTGGTGCTGCTCGACAACGGCCGCACCGCCGCGCTCGCCGACCAGACCGGCCGCCAGGCGCTGCACTGCATCCGCTGCTCGGCGTGCCTGAACGTGTGCCCGGTCTACGAGCGCACCGGCGGCCACGCCTACGGCTCGGTCTACCCGGGCCCGATCGGCGCGGTGCTGTCGCCGCTGCTGACCGGCGTGCAGGACAACGCCACGCTGCCGTACGCGTCGTCGCTGTGCGGCGCGTGTTACGACGCCTGCCCGGTGAAGATCGATATCCCCTCGCTGCTGGTGTATTTGCGGGCCAGGCACGTCGAGGAGACCCGGCGAGAGCACCGGGTGCCCGGCCCCGAGGCGGTGACCATGGCCGCGGCTTCCTGGGTCATGGCCGACCCGCGGCGCTACGCCGCGGCGCAGCGAAGCGGGCGGTCCGGGCGAGCGCTGTCCCGCGGCGGCCGGATCCGGGCGCTGCCGCCGCCGCTTTCGTCGTGGACCAGGGTCCGCGACGCGCCCGCCCCGCCGGCCCAGACGTTCCGGCAGTGGTGGCGCGAGTCCGGGCGGGAGCGGTCGTGACCGCGCGCTCGGCCGGCCCGGGGCGGGCCGCCGGAACC
>JASHOI010000582.1 GCA_030041195.1 Streptosporangiaceae bacterium
GCCGGTTGCCGACCCGGATCCTGCAGCGGCAGGAGGATAGGCAGCGGGCCCCACGCCAGGGGTGGCGGGACCGCGGGGGGCAGAAGCTCCCTGCGGGCTGCTGCCGTCCTGTGGGCCGAGCTGCGCCGACACTAGGCGTGCCTGATCTGCTGCAGACGCGCCCCCGTATCCGCCAGCCGAACCGCGTAAGGCGCCGACCGCGATCGCGCCGCTCAGCATCGTGCCGAGGAAACCGCCGCCGCCGACTGCGGCCTCCGCAGCCCCGGTAGTCCAGGTGAAGAACTTCATCAGTACCGGCAGCGCCAGCAGCGACAAGAGCACCATCGCGAACCCCATCAGGATGGTGCGAGGATCGTTGCCTTTCCCGATCATCGTGAACGCGGTCGCGTAGACCGCGGCCGCCGCCGGCTTGTAGAAGATCAGCGCGAGCATCCAGCCGGTCACGCGCCGGAACCAGGCCCGGGTTCCTGGCGCCAGTGTTCCCGCGGCGGCCAGCGGCAGTAGCCCGGCAAGGATGACCAGGGCGGCCTGGCGGAACAGCATCAGCACTGCCTGAATCGCGGCCATGACGATCGCGACGATGCCCAGCACGATCACCACGCCGGACGCTGCTCCCGGCATCGAGAGGACCGTCGTGAGCCGGGCAGCGAACTGGCCCCCGGTCGATGCGGTCAGCACCCATGAAGACCAGGCGTCACCAGCCTTAAGCAGCATCGTCGGCAGCAGCACCCCGACCGCCGAGGTCGCCGCGATGACCGCAAGGCCGGAGCCGACATCGATCAGCGGGTTCGCCTTCCGGGTGAGCGCCATCTTCCCGGCCGCGACGATCATCGCAAGGACGGCGACCGCCACGGTTATCGGCATCAGCCACTGCTGGAGGGCGCCCACGGCCGGCTCGGCGGCCAGATTCGGGGAGGGAACCTGAACCCACCAGTCGACGGTGCCGGAGACCACCCAGGCGATGCCCGACTGGATCGCGCCAGCGATACCCGTGATCGCCCCGCTTGAAGCAGCGCTCGCGGCGGATCCGGCCGCCTGGCCGACGACCGACGGAATGATGCACGCCGGGACTATCAAGGTTGGGCATGACATCGCCGACTACCTCTGACCTGCCTGGCCCCCGGGCGGGAGGCGGCCGGCCGGTGGGTCAGGCCATCGTGGGATGCGCGGCGGGCTCTGGATGGCGGGGCCGCCAGTGTTCACCGAGCGCAACGCCAGGGCAAGGGCTGCCACCCAGCCGACCAGGGTCCAGCCCAGCAAGATGTTGATGACGGCCACCGAGCCGATGTCCGGGACTCGCCTACCCAAGCCGACAAGGACGGGCAGCAGGTAAAGCGCTACGGCAATCGCGGTCAGGACGACGGTGGCGAGGATGGATGCGATCATTGACGGCTTCCTTTCACGCGGGCGGGACCGGGAATCGGGTGTAGCCGGTGAGCGACGTCAGAGGCGCGGCGGAATTGCCCCAGTCGCCGCCGGGAGGCGCGATCACCTGCCAGTCGGTGCCCGACCACTCCACCTCGATGCGGGTGACCGCCCGCACCGTGGTGCCCTGGTCGCCAGGTCCAGCGCTGACGACATCGACCGTGGCAATGACCGGGGTGTAGCTCACCCACCGGAACGCTTCCTCAGTCACATAGGCACGCCCGAGCGATTGGCCAGCTGGCACGCCTTCCGCCTGTATGGCCTGCTCGTAGTTGGCCTGGCAGTCCGCAAGCAGCGCGCGGGCGTCTGGGCCGGTCACCTGGTCGCGAATCGTGGGCCCGAATACGTCGGGTCCCCATTGGGCGTTCGCGCGGACTCCGATGTTCACCGCGGCCAGCAACGCGCCGAGCGGGGTATCGGCGAACCCCCACGCCCGGTCGCCGTGGATGTCATGCGGCCCTGCGGACCGGGAGACCGGCAGCTCGATCCCACCGAAGTCCGTCCATCGCAGGCCTGCGAGGTTTGTCGTCGGGACTAGCGCCCACCCGACTATCGGCGAGGTAGCGGCGGTCGGCGGCGTCTCCGGCGGCAAACTCCTCGCCGGGGCAGGGTGCGCCAGCGAGCTGTGAGCCGGGGCGACGGGACGTGCTGTCCAGGCGAGACCTGCCCAGCAGACACCGATCCCTCCCACGACGCAGGATGCGATGAGCGCACGGTGCAATCGCCGCCGCCCGCGGAAGGCGGCCATCAGCTGAGGAACACGCTGACGATGGCCGCCGCGACCGCGGCGAGGCTCAGGCCGCCCAGAACCCATGGCACGCCCGTCGCCCCGTCGGCCGCGAAGCTCGCCCGGTTCCGGTGGCCGATCGCCATCTTCCCGGCGCAAATCAGCAGGCCCGCGACACCGCAGACCAGTACGCCCCACTTTCCCCAGGCGATGATCGTCGTCACTGGCCCCGTCAGCCCGGGAGGAGCCTGCGGAGCCGGATTCGGCGCGCCCGCCAGCGCAGGCCAGGCGCCGGGCCTCATGGCCAGGATGTGCAGCAGCAGTGGTGGCATGTTGAGTCCTCTCCTACGGTGTCTGGGTGGGTGCCTGAACGGTGACGCCAGCCAGCGCCTTGTCCCGGATATCGGCTATCGATCGGCGGGCACCGCGCGGCAGGTTCGCTTGTGCCGGATCGTCGGCGGCACGCAGTGACGCGATGAACGGGACGCGCACAACGGCGTCGACCCGCGCAGCGAGCACCCGGAAGCGGTAGGCAGCCTCCGTCGGCTCCGGAAGACCGTCGCTGACAATGGCGAGCACCGCGACGTGCTCGCCCTGTCCCGCGATGGCGTTCACCGCGGCGACCGCCCGAGCGGCTGCCACGGCCGTGTTCCGGGAGACGAGCACCAGTGGCCGTCCCCAGGTGGGCCAGATGGACGGGCGATCGCGGGTCGGGCGCCGGACCGCGCCCAGATCCCACGACGGTTGCAGCAAGACCGCGAGCGTCGTCGTACCGGCTCCGCCGTGCGCCCCCACCACGACGATCTCGCAGGCAGGCTGGTCCCTGTCCTGCGGCGAGACCGGTCCGGTCCTGGCCTGTGCTGCCGTCGGCCCCACCTGGCATCCCTCCTCGATCTCCCCCGCAGCACCGGGAGCTCCGGGCGCGGCCCGGCGCATCTGCGACGGTGACACCTTCAGATGAAGTCACATAACTTGATCTTCAACTTGAGTTGACGCATGACCGGATGATATGCCTACGCTTGGCCAAGCTGTCAACTTGAATCAAAAGATGATCACGGCTAGTTAAACCGAGGTGATTGATGTGCGCGGTAGTGGGGTCCCGGCCGTGTACAAGATCGCTGCCGCCGCCGCAGCGGGTACCGCCGCGGTCCCTCTGGTCATCATCGTGCTTGTCGCTGCGAGCCTGCCGAACTCCGCGCAGGCAGACGATGACGCAGGCCTCGGCGGCGCTCCGACCGCCCTAGCCATGCAAGACATCCCCGCGAACTACCTGGCCTGGTACATGGCCGCGGCGCAGACCTGCCCCGGCCTGCCCTGGTCCGTGCTGGCAGGCATCGGCAAGGTAGAGAGCAACCACGGCAGGTCATCACTGCCCGGCGTCCACTCGGGCGCCAACAGCGCAGGCGCCGAAGGCCCGATGCAGTTCCTGCCAGCCACCTTTGCCGAGTTTGCCGCAGACGCCGACCCGGGCAGCTTACTGACGCCCTACAACCCGGCCGACGCGATCTACACGGCGGCGAGGATGCTCTGCGCCGACGGCGCCCGTAGCGGCACGCAAGTCGGAATCCAGCAGGCGATCTTCGACTACAACCACGCCGACTGGTACGTCACTGATGTGCTCGCCTGGGCCGCCCGGTACGCAACCCCGGCCGGAACCAGCGCGGTCGCCGCCGCCATCGCCTTCGCCGAAGCCCAGATCGGCAAGCCCTACTGCTGGGGCGGCCAGGGCCCGGCCTGCTTCGACTGCAGCGGCCTGATCTTCGCCGCCTACGCCGCCGCGGGCATCCACATCGCCCGTACCACCGATCAGTGGCAGCAGGACGGCCCTCAGATACCGCTCTCCCAGATCCAGCCCGGCGATCTGCTGTTCTCCGCAGGCACCGACGGCACCCCCACCAACCCCGGCCACGTGGTGATGTACCTCGGCAGCGGCCAGGTCATCCAGGCGCCCGAGACCGGCCAGGACGTGCAGATCGACCCGCTCGACCTAGCCGCCGTCGTCGTAGCCACCAGACCCGCCGACCTGGGCACCAGCCCATGACCGAGCCAGGACAGATCCTGTACTCAGCCGAGGAAGCTGCGAGCCTACTCGGCATAGGTCGGACCTTCATGTTCCACCTGATCGCCACGGGCGAGATCGACTCGCTCAAGATCGGCAGGCTTAGGAAGATCCCTCGTGACGCGATCGACGGCTACGTCGACCATCTGCGCGCGCGACAGGGCGGAACTGCCAACGGGTCGGCAGATCTCCCGCCGCCCGGCCGACGAGACGGGCAACAAAGATGACCAGGCAGGCCGCGCGTTCCCGGACGACCGCTCAATGCGTCGTGGCTGCCCTGACCCTCCCGGCTTCAGTCCCGGCAACTTCACAGCCCCTCCGCCCGCCACCGCTGACCGACCTTCACCGGCTGACACACGACACCTCCCTGGTCTACGGCATGGGGCGCGTCGACAACTCCGGAAGGGTGGCGAACGGCGACATCGTCGAAGCCCTCCGCTGGCGGCCGGGGGAGAAGCTCGAAATGACCCTCAGCCAGGGGGTCATCGTTATCCGCGCGTCCCCCGACGGCCTCTTCCCCGTGCCACG
>JASHOI010000583.1 GCA_030041195.1 Streptosporangiaceae bacterium
CGCGGCGGCGCGACCGCCGCCGACTGGCCGGGCCTGGTCGCCGCCGGGCTGGCCGCCGAGGCCGCCGGCGACGTCCGCATCGTGGGGCTCTGGTCGCATATGGCCTGCGCCGACATCCCGGGGCATCCGTCGATCGCCGCTCAGATTGAGGCGTTCCGCGACGCGGTGTCGCTGGCGGAACGCGCCGGGGTCAGGCCCGAGGTGCGGCACCTCGCGAACACGCCGGCCACGCTCACGCTGCCGGAGACCTGGTACGACCTGGTCCGGCCCGGGGGCTCGGTCTTCGGCCTTTCCACGCTTCCCGGCGGGGCGCCGTCCTGGCTGCGGCCGGCGATGACGGTCAGGGCGCGGCTCGTGCAGACCAAGCGCGTCCCGTCGGGCACCGGCGTGTCCTACGGGCACCGCCACGTCACGGCCGGCGATGCCACGCTCGGCCTGGTGCCGCTCGGGTACGCCGAGGGTGTCCCGCGGGTCGCGACGAACACCGCGCAGGTGCAGGTCCGCGGACGGCGGTGGACGATCTCCGGCACGGTCTGCATGAACCAGTTCGTGGTCGACTTCGGCGACGCGGCCGTGGCCCCCGGTGACGAGGTCGTGCTGTTCGGGCCCGGTGACGCCGGCGAGCCCACCGCGCAGGAGTGGGCCGATGCGCTGGACACGCTGTCCTACGAGATCGTGGTCAGATTCGCCGGCCGCGTCCCCAAAAGCTACCTTGGAGTAACACAGAGCATGGATCCGGCCCTGGCGTTCGCGCCCGGCGCCGCGGCAGCGGCCGGATCTGCGGGAGCGCCGCGCGCTCCCCGGGCACGGGAGAACTAGATGGCGAGTTGGCGGCGGATCACCGGCATCGCCGGGCTGGCCGCTGGCGCGGCGGTGGCGGCGGGGGCCGGAGCCGTCATCGCGGCCGAGAAGGTCGCCGTCGGCCGGCTGCGGCTGCGGCCCGATCCCGAGGCGGATGAGCCGTTCGGCCAGCTGCACGGCCGGGCTCTGACCGTGCTCGCCGACGATGGGGTGCCGCTGCACGCCGAGATCAACGGGCCGGACGACGCCCCGGTCACGATCATCTTCAGCCATGGCTACGCTCTCTCCCAGAGCGTCTGGCACTACCAGCGCCGGGACCTGGCCGGATCGGCCAGGTGCGTGTTCTGGGATCAGCGAGGGCACGGCCAGTCGGGCGAGTGCAGCCAGGACAGCTGCACCATCCCCCAGCTCGGGGAGGACCTGCGCGCGGTGCTGCAGGCGACCGCGCCGGGCGACACCCCGGTCGTGCTCGTCGGCCACTCGATGGGCGGTATGACGATCATGGCGCTCGCCCGGCAGCACCCCGAGCTGTTCGGCACCAAGGTGATCGGTGTGGTGCTGATATCGACCCTGGCCGGCGGCGTCGACCCGACGATCTGGATCCCGCTGGCGCTGCGCCCGATCGCCCGGCAGGCCGCGGCCCCGATGCTGCGCGGTGTCAGCCGCGGGCCGGCGGCCAGCCTCGTGGAGCGCGGCCGCCAGGCCGGCGGCGACCTGGCGTTCCTCGGCACCCGGTACGTGGCGTTTGGTGATCCCTCGGTGAGCCCGGCCGTCGTGGACTTCCTTGAGCGGATCATCCGCGCCACCCCGGTGGGGGTCGTGGCCGCGTTCTACCTGGCGCTGCTGCGCCACGATGAGCGGGCGGCGCTCGGCGTACTCGGCCGGGTGCCGGTGACCGTGATCGCCGGGGAGAGCGACCGGCTGGTCCCGCTGGCGCGAAGCGAGGAACTTGCCGAGCAGATCCCCGGCGCGGAGCTGGTCCGGGTGCCCGGGGCCGGCCACGCGGTCATCCTGGAGCGGCCCGAGTTCGTGAACCGCGTGATCAGCGATATGGTCGCGCGCTGCGTGCCAGGCACGCCGCGGCGCGCTAGCACGGCATAACCGTGGCCGCGGAGCCGTCGGTGCTGGCGGAGGTCGACGTTCCAACCGCCGCTGAGATGCGCCTTCTGGGGCAGCGGCTGGCAGCGCTGCTGCGCCCCGGTGACCTGGTCGTGCTGACCGGGCCGCTCGGCGCCGGGAAGACCACGCTTGTGCAGGGGATCGGCCGTGGCCTCCGCGTGCGGGGGCCGGTGACCTCGCCCACTTTCGTGATAGCCCGCGTGCACCCGGCGCTCGACGGCGGCGGGCCGGCCCTGGTGCACGCGGACGCCTACCGGCTTGGCAGCCGGGCCGAGGTCGATGACCTTGACCTGGACGCGGACCTGGAGAGTTCGGTGACCGTGGTCGAGTGGGGCGAGGGCCTGGTGGAGGACCTGGCCGACAGCTACCTGGAGATCACGATCACGATGCCGCGGCCCGCCGCCGGGGACGGCACCGGAGGCTATGACGCCGATGCGCCCGACGAGGCCCGCGCGGTCCGGCTCGCGGCGCGCGGCCGGCGCTGGGAAGAGGCAGCCGAATCCGCGCGTCTCGCCCTAGTCGGCGGCGCCAACGTTCTATAGTTCCGTTCTGTCCGGCGGCAGCATGTTCCGCCATCCCGCTGCGCGGTCGCGTTAGCCTGCCGTCATCCAGCACGCCCGTACACCTTCCCCGGAGGCGCGCCGTGGCTCAGGGGGTTCCGCCCCGCCGGTCCGCGCGGCTGCCCGAACGCGGCCGCCGCGGGCAATCGGACGAGCAGGGAAGGCGTGGTCGTCCCGAGCGGGACGGCCGGTCCTACCCTGATGCCTTTGACGACCAAGCCGACGAGGATCTGCCGCCATGGGCGGGGATGGGCATCTACCCCACCGGCCCGGGCGGCAGGGAACGCAGGCCGCGCGCTGCCGAGGCCGATGACGGACGCCGGGCCGGCCCGGCGGGATCGGCGCCCAGGCAGTGGAGTGGGCCGCCGGATGCCGACGAAGGCGAGGACCGGGCCACCGAGCGCCGTCCCGCCCGCAGGCAGGGCCGCAGGGCCGCGGCGGCCAAGGCCAGGAAGACCCGGCGCGAGATCCTCATCGCCGGCCTCGTGGTCGTGGTCGGGATCGTGGTCGTGCTCGGGATCCTCGGGAAGCTTCCGTTCCAGAGCAAGCCGGCCACGGCGCCGCGTAACAACGGTTTCGTGACGACGTTCCAGCCGGGCGAGTTCCGCACCGTCCCCAGCGCGTGCGGCGTGGTCAGCTCCGCGACGATCGGCCAGTACCTTCCCGGCAAGGTCGCCGAGGTGTCCCAGGCACTGGGCAGCTCAACCGAGAGCCAGTGCACCTGGACGCTGGACACCACGCACAACTTCGAGGTGCTCACGGTGACCAGCCAGGCGTACGCGCCGAGCCTGCTGGCCACGGGAGATGGCAGCGCGACGTTCAGCGCGATCGACGCCTACAACAATGAGCTGCAGAACCTTCAGCATCCGGTCAAGAAGAGCAAGACCCCGGTCGCCCAGATCGGCACCGTGGTGGGGCTGGGCTCCACGGCGTTCAGCGCGCTGCAGGTCTTCCATCAGGGTGGCGGGAACATCATGGACGAGGTCACCGTCGTCGTACGGGATCGCAACGCGGTGATCACCGTCACGATGCAGGGCCAGGAGCACGGCGGCGGCTTCGAGCCGGTGCCGGACGCCACCTTGCGCGCCGGAGCGCTCGCCGCGGCGCACGAGGCCCTCGCCGGGCTTCACTGACCGGCTTAACCAGGCCGCCGCGTGACCTACGCTGGTCAACCGTGCTGCTGCTCGCCTTCGATACCGCTACCCCTGCAGTGACGGTCGCCCTGCACGACGGGGTGCGCGTGCTCGCCGGCCGGACCACGGTGAGCTCTCGCCGGCAGGGCGAGCTGCTCGCGGCGATGATCGAGCAGGTACTCGGGGATGCGGGCGTTGGGCGAACCGATCTGGAGGCGGTGGCGGTCGGGACCGGACCCGGCCCGTACACCGGCCTGCGGGCCGGCCTGGTCACGGCGCGGGTCCTCGGCAGCGCGCTCGGCATTCCGGCTGTCGGCGTGTGCACCCTCGATGTGATCGCGCGGGCAGCGGCCACGCCGGCCGCGGGCCGCGAGTTCGTCGTCGCCACCGATGCCCGCCGCAAGGAGATCTACTGGGCGCGCTACGACCCGGCGGGGCGGCGCATCGGCGGCCCGGATGTCAGTCTTCCCGCGAAGCTGGCCTCGGCCGAGATCACCCCGTCGTGCCCGGTCGCCGGGCAGGGGCCGGTGCTCTACCCCGAACTCGGCGGGTACCCGATACCGCCGGCCTACCCCGAGGCCGTGCAGCTCGCCGAGATCGCGATGCGGCGCCTGGCGGACGGCGTTCCCGGTGAGCCCCCCGAGCCGCTGTATCTGCGCCGGCCCGATGCCAGGGTGCCCGGCAAACCCAAGCGGGTCACGGCATGAACGGGAATGAGGAGCGGCGTGGGAGCACGCTGCGCAAGATGACCTCCGCCGATCTCGACGCGGTGCTGGTGCTTGAGCACTCCCTGTTCGGCGATGATGCGTGGTCACGGCAGATGCTCGAGGGCGAGCTCGCCGAGCAGCCGCGCAGCCGCTACTACCTGGTCGCCGACGACGGCGGCGCGATCATCGGCTACGCGGGGCTCCTGGTGGCCGCCGCCCAGGCCGACGTGCTCACGCTGGCCGTGGCCGCCGACCGCTGGGGGCAGGGAACCGGCTCGTCGCTGCTCGAGGCGCTGCTCACCGAGGCGGCGCGGCGGAACTGCGCCGAGGTCTTCCTTGAGGTCCGCACCGACAACACCCGTGCCCAGCGCCTGTACCGCAGGTACGGCTTCAGCCAGATCGGGATCCGGAAGGGCTACTACCAGCCGTCCGGCGCCGACGCCCTGGTGATGCGGCGCGACCTGAAGGAGGGCGTGTGGTGACCGCCCCGCTCGTGCTCGGCATCGAGACCTCCTGCGACGAGACCGGCGCTGGCCTGGTCCGCGGGAACGAACTGCTCGCCGACGCGATCGCCTCCAGCGTCGACGAGCACGCCAGGTTCGGCGGTGTCGTGCCCGAGGTGGCCAGCAGGGCACACCTGGAAGCGATGGTCCCGGCCGTGGACCGGGCGCTGGCCACCGCCGGGGCAAGGCTGGCCGACGTGGACGCGATCGCCGTCACCGCGGGCCCCGGCCTGGCCGGGGCGCTGCTGGTCGGGGTCTGCGCGGCCAAGGCGTACTCCCTGGCGCTCGGCAAGCCGCTCTACGGGGTCAACCACCTCGCCGCCCACATCGCCGTTGATCAGCTCGAGCACGGCCCGCTGCCGGCTCCTGCGGTCGCCCTGCTCGTCTCCGGCGGCCACTCCTCGCTGCTGCTGGTCACCGATCTGCCCGGCGAGATCGTCCCGCTCGGCGCCACGATCGACGACGCGGCGGGCGAGGCGTACGACAAGGTGGCCAGGCTGCTCGGGCTGCCGTTCCCCGGCGGCCCGCCGATCGACGCCGCGGCGAGGACCGGTGACCCGGCGGCCGTCGCCTTCCCCCGCGGCAAGTACCGGGACCAGACCTTCGACTTCTCGTTCTCCGGACTGAAGACGGCGGTGGCGCGCTGGGTCGAGGCCCGCGAGGCGGCCGGGCTGGCGGTGCCGGTGGCCGACGTCGCCGCTTCGTTCCAGGAAGCGGTCGCCGACGTGCTGACCCGCAAGGCGGTGGACTCCTGCCTGGCCAACGGCGTGGACCAGCTCGTGATCGGCGGCGGGGTGGCGGCCAATTCGCGGCTGCGGGCGCTCGCGCAGCAGCGCTGCGAGGCCGCGGGCATCAGGCTGCGCGTGCCGAGGCCGGGGCTGTGCACGGACAACGGGGCCATGGTCGCCGCGCTGGGCTCGGAGCTGCTGGCCAGGGACGTGCCGCCGTCGTCGCTCGAGTTCCCGGCCGACTCCGCGATGCCGGTGACCGCCGTCGTAGCGCCCTAGCCGGAGGGCTGCCGAGTTGACGCCGCAGTCTGGTGCGGATAATGTTCGGAACTGGCACTCGACAGTGTAGAGTGCTAATGCGACGAGGCCGGTCTGGCACCCGCGACGGCAGGCCGCCATGGTCGCCCTCTCTAACAATTTCTCTGCTAGCCCTTTCCGGAGGGGGAGGTCAGATCGTGACGACCGCCACCAAGGTTGTTCTCAAGCCGCTCGAAGACCGGATCGTGGTGCGCCCGCTCGAAGCCGAGCAGACCACCGCTTCCGGCCTGGTCATCCCGGACACCGCCAAGGAAAAGCCCCAGGAGGGCGAGGTCCTCGCGGTTGGCCCTGGCCGGTTCGATGACGCGGGCGCGAAGCGCGTCCCCATGGACGTGAGCGTCGGCGACGTCGTGCTGTACAGCAAGTACGGCGGCACCGAGGTCAAGTACAGCGGCGAGGAGTACCTGGTGCTCTCCGCCCGCGACGTGCTCGCGATCATCGAGAAGTAGTAATGGGCGCGCACCAGCGCGTCCAGCACCGCCCCGGGCCGCCAGCAGGCGAGCCCGGGGCGGTGGCATGAAGCCCATCCAGAACACGTAAGTATGAGGTAATCCATGGCCAAGAGCTTGGAGTTCGACGAGGACGCGCGGCGCGCGCTGGAGCGCGGAGTCAACCGGCTCGCTGACGCCGTCAAGGTGACGCTGGGCCCTAAAGGCCGCAACGTCGTCATCGACAAGAAGTGGGGCGCTCCGACCATCACCAACGATGGCGTGACCGTTGCCCGTGAGGTCGAGCTGGAGGATCCGCACGAGAACCTGGGCGCGCAGCTCGCCAAGGAAGTCGCCACCAAGACCAACGACATCGCCGGTGACGGCACCACGACCGCGACCGTGCTGGCGCAGGCGATGGTGCACGAGGGGCTGCGTTCGGTCAGCGCTGGCGCCAACCCGATGGCGCTCAAGCGCGGCATCGACGCCGCGGCGGCCGAGGTGTCCGAGGCGCTGCTCAAGTCCGCACGCGAGGTGGAGGAGCGGGGCGAGATCGCCAATGTCGCCACGGTCTCCGCGCAGGACAGGAAGATCGGCGACATCATCGCCGAGGCGTTCGACAAGGTAGGCAAGGACGGTGTGATCACCGTCGAGGAGTCGCCCACGATGGGGCTCGAGATCGAGTTCACCGAGGGCATGCAGTTCGACAAGGGCTACATCTCGGCCTACTTCATCACCGACCAGGACCGCATGGAGGCCGTCCTCGAGGACGCCTACGTGCTGCTGAACGCCGGCAAGATCTCGGCGATGGCCGATTTCCTGCCGCTGCTCGAGAAGGTCGCGCAGAGCAGGAAGCCGCTCCTGGTGATCGCCGAGGACGTGGACGGCGAGGCGCTGTCCACGCTGGTCGTCAACAAGATCCGCGGGCTGCTATCGGTGGTCGCGGTGAAGGCACCCGGCTTCGGCGACCGGCGCAAGGCGATGCTCGAGGACATGGCGGTGCTGACCGGCGGCAGCGTGGTCAGCGAGGAGGTCGGCCTCAAGCTGGAGCTGGTCGACCTGGACACCCTGGGCCACGCCCGCCGGGTGGTGGTGACCAAGGACACCACGACAATCATCGACGGCGGCGGTGACCAGGCGGCGATCGAGGACCGGATCCGCCAGCTTCGCACCGAGATCGAGAACTCGGACTCCGACTGGGATCGCGAGAAGCTGCAGGAACGGGTCGCCAAGCTGTCCGGCGGCGTGTGCGTGCTGCGCGCGGGCGCGGCCACCGAGGTGGAGCTGAAGGAGAAGAAGCACCGTCTCGAGGACGCGATCTCCGCTACCCGGGCCGCGATCGAGGAAGGCATCGTCCCCGGCGGCGGCAGCGCGCTGGTGCACATTGCGGTCGGCCTCGGTGACCTGGGGAAGAAGGGTGACGAGGCGACCGGCGTACAGGTGGTACGCAACGCGCTGCAGGCGCCGGCCCGGTGGATCGCGGAGAACGCGGGCGCCGAGGGCGGCGTGGTCGTCGCCGCCATCGCCGACCTCCCCGCTGGTCACGGCTACGACGCAGCGGTCGGTGAGTACGGCGACCTGATGGCGCGCGGCGTCATCGACCCGGTCAAGGTGACCCGCTCGGCGGTGCAGAACGCGGCGTCGATCGCCGGGATGCTGCTGACCACGGAGGCCCTGGTCACGGAGAAGCCGGAGCCGGAGACCGCCGCGGCCGGCAACGGTCACGGACACGGCCACTCGCACTGACACCCGGCCGGACGCACAGACACGGCCGATACGGCCAGTCGCGCCGACTCGGCCGCACGCGAGGTCCCGCGGCCGCGCCCGCTAGCAGGGCGCGGCCGCGGGCTGTCTTGCGCTGCCG
>JASHOI010000584.1 GCA_030041195.1 Streptosporangiaceae bacterium
GCCCCGGCCGCCCAGCCCCAGGAGCCCACCCCAGGCGCCGAGCCCGCCGAACCCGCTCGGGACGCCCAGCCCGCCAGCACCGCAGAGGTCGGCCAGCCCCAGGAACCCTCCCGCGAAGCCCAGCCGGGCGCTCCCACCCCAGGCGGCCGGGCCGCCGAAGACCGCGGCCGCAGCCCCGATGGCGAGCCCGCCGAACCTCACGGCGCACCCGCCGAACCTCACCGCGCACCCGCCGAAACCGACTCGGCGCGGGCCACCCCCTGAGCGGAGCGTTCCCGCCCCGGACCGATTGGTGTCGCGGGCGCGGCGCTGCCGTCCTAGCGCCCGTCGGTCAATAATTGTTGCTTTACGTTAAAGCGTGCTGACGCCCGGTATCAGGATGCCGCAGAGTTGGCCAGCAGGTCCGAATCCAGGTTCGGTTTAGCCGTGCCACGCAGCGATATTCCATGATCCTGGTGGCTGAATACCTAATAGCGGTACTAATCAACCAGGATCATGGAAAAGCCCGCTCACCAAGATCAAACTTGCGTGTTGATCATGTGCGAGGCCTGGCGGTGCCAAGGGGCGCCGGCAAACTACTGGCCGATCGCGGTTGGCGCCCGGTATACGAGTTATGTCGAGTTGCGGTGGGCTGGTCGGCCGGGTTTGGGTCAGGCGCCGCGTCGAGTCCGGGCTTGCCGTGTAGCCGATACGGCCAGGCGGCGCGATGCGGCCCGGGCTGCGCAGCCGGGACCCGGTCCAGCGGCGCCGCAGGAGGCACGCAATGGCAATTCCTTGATCATCGGTGACTTTTACTTCGACTGAGCCATTGCGGCGGCTGCGATGCCCTAAATGTCCATACCAAATGAAGCAAAGGTGGCGCTGCGAACGTAAAGGTGGGGACGCTGGCGTAAAGGTGGGGGCGCCGGCGTAAAGGTGGGGGCGCCGGCGTAAAGGTGGGCCGGCAGCGTAAAGGTGGGGGCGCCGGCGTAAAGGTGGACCTGCCAGAAGGCGGCTTAGCTGTTGATGAGCTCGTCAGCCGCGGAATAGGGGTCGAGCTTGCCCGAGGCGACCAGGCTGGCGAGTTTCTCCAGGTGCGCCTCTCCTGGCAGCGCGCCGAGCCGCTTGGTCAGTTCCTCGACGGCCATCGCCGAAATCTCGTCCCTGGCCCTTGCCAGCCGCCTGCGGTCACCCTCGCCGGACTCGGCGAGCCACTCGGCGTGCGCCTCGAGCCGGGCGAGGAGG
Organism: Streptosporangiaceae bacterium; assembly: GCA_030041195.1. Next base: position 1,225 of record JASHOI010000584.1, read on the forward strand.
TCGTCGATTCCCTCTCCGCTTGCCGCGCTCGTCGAGACGATCGGCGGCTTCCATGAGCCCTCGCCATGGTGTGCCATCGCCAGCATCGTGCGCAGGTCCCTGACCGCCTCCTGCGCGCCGGGCCGGTCGCTCTTGTTCACCACGAAGATGTCCGCGATCTCCAGGATCCCGGCCTTGGCCGCCTGCACCGAGTCGCCCATCCCCGGCGCCACGATCACCAGCGTCGTGTCCGCCAGCGAGGCGATCGCGACCTCGGCCTGGCCGACGCCCACGGTCTCGACCAGGACCACGTCGAACCCGGCCGCGTCCAGGATCCGAAGCGCCTGCGGCACCGCCCAGGACAGGCCGCCCAGGTGGCCGCGGCTGGCCATGGAGCGGATGAACACGCCGCCGTCGGTGGCGTGTTCCTGCATCCTGACCCGGTCGCCGAGCAGGGCGCCGCCGGTGAACGGCGACGTGGGATCCACGGCGAGGACGCCCACCCGCTGCCCCCGCTCCCGGTAGGCCCGGACCAGCGCGGCGGTGATCGTCGACTTTCCCACGCCCGGAGCCCCGGTGAGGCCGATGACCCTGGCCTGGCCGGTGTCGGGCGCGATCAGCTTCATGACCGCGCGCAGCTGCGGCGAGCCGTTCTCGACCAGCGAGATGAGCCGGGCCAGCGCGCGCGGATCGCCGTCGTGGGCGGCCGAGACCAAAACGGCAGCCGGCTCGCCGCCCTGGTCAGTCACCTAGGCCTGGGGCCGGAACGCGCAGCAGCAGCGCGTCGCCCTGGCCGCCGCCGCCGCAGAGCGCGGCCGCTCCCAGGCCGCCGCCCCGGCGCCGCAACTCGTACACCAGGTGCAGGGCGATCCTGGCCCCGGACATCCCGATCGGATGGCCGATCGCGATCGCGCCGCCGTTCACGTTGACCTTGTCCGGGCCCACGCCGAGCTCGCGCATGGACTGGATGGCCACGGCCGCGAACGCCTCGTTGATCTCGATGAGGTCCAGGTCGGCCACTGTCAGGCCGGCCTTGCCGAGCGCCTGGGCGATGGCGTTGGCCGGCTGCGACTGCAGCGAGTTGTCCGGGCCGGCCACGCAGCCGTGCGCGCCGATCTCGGCAAGCACCGGCGCCCCGGCCGCGGCCGCTGCCTCCGCCGACATCACCACGACGGCGCACGCCCCGTCCGAGATCTGCGAGGCCGAGCCCGCCGTGATCGTGCCGTTCTCGGCAAACGCCGGGCGGAGCCTGCTCAGCGACTCCGCGGTGCTGTCGGCGCGCACCCCCTCGTCGGTGTCGAAGACGACCGGGTCACCGCGCCGCTGCGGCACCTCGACCGGGACGATCTCGTCGGCGAGCAGGCCGTTCTTGATCGCCTCGGCGGCCCGCTGGTGCGACCGGGCGGCGAACTCGTCCTGCTCCTCGCGGCTGATGCCCAGCCGCGCATTGTGCCGTTCGGTTGACTCGCCCATCGAGACGTGGTCGAACGCGTCGGTGAGCCCGTCGAGCGCCATCGAGTCGACGAGCTCGGCCGAGCCGAACCTGAAGCCCTGGCGCGCCCCCGGCAGCAGGTGCGGCGCCTGGGTCATCGACTCCATGCCCCCGGCCACAACCACGTCGAACTCACCGGCCCTGATCAGCTGCGCAGCCAGCGCGATCGCGTCCAGACCGGACAGGCAGACCTTGTTGATCGTGAGCGCCGGGACCGTCATCGGTATGCCGGCCGCCACGGCCGCCTGCCGGGCCGGGATCTGTCCCGCCCCTGCCTGCAGCACCTGGCCCATGATCACGTAATCAACCCGCTCGGGGGGCAACTCGGCGCGCTGCAGCGCGGCTCTGATCACTATTCCGCCCAGATCCGCCGCGCTGAACCCGCTCAGCGAACCGAGCAGGCGCCCAACGGCCGTCCTGGCACCGCCGACGATGACTGCATCTCGCATACTGAAACGATACCCACGCCTGGAACTGGGGCTGGTGGCCGTTGGCGCTGGCCATGAATGGAGGCCACCGGTGCTGACCCGGATCGACCACGTCGGAATCGCATGCCGCGACCTGGATCAGGCCATTGCCTTCTACGAGTCAACTTTCGGGCTCACGCTCATCAGCCGGGAACGCGTCGACGATCAGGGCGTCACCGAGGCGATGCTGCGGGTCGCCGATGCGCCGGCCGGCACCTCGTACGTCCAGCTGCTCGAGCCGCTCGGCCCGGACACCCCGGTCGGGAGGTTCCTGGCCCGCCACGGCGAGGGCGTACACCACATCGGCTACGGGGTCGCGGACATCGCGGCGGCACTGGAGTCGATCGGCGCGACCGGCGTGCGCCTGATCGATTCCAGGCCGCGGCACGGCTCGATGGGCGCCTCAATCGCCTTCCTGCACCCGAAGGACGTCGGCGGCGTGCTCACCGAACTGGTCCAGGCGGCCGAACCCCGATGATCACCCCCTGGGCGCGGCGCTCCGGGCAGCCGGCCCTTGTGCCCTGCTCAGCAGCCTCAGGTGTCCCCTCAACAAAGGTCGGCCTCGGCACTCACAGCCATGCTGGTGCGAAATTTACCTACGTTATAAATGGGATCTTTGGCAAGAGCACGCGCGAACGGGCAGCCAACCACTCATGAGGGGAGTACGCTGCCTTGCACCGGGCGAGCGGAATTGCGTACCGGCCAGAGCATTGGCGGCTTGCATCAGCGCCGTCCCGGGCCGGTAATATCGTGACGGCGGTTGCCCGGACGTGCGTATTCCCTGTCGACCCCGCGTCAACCCCCAGGATTAGGCGACATGCAGCCCGACATCGATGCCCAGCTCAGCAACTTTTTCGAGGAGACCCCGCAGCGTGACTTCGCGAGGGTCATGCGCGGCTACGACCCGCATCAGGTCAACGAGCATCTCAAGCAGCTCGACGCTGACATGCGCCAGCACCGGGAGCAGGTGCAGGCGCTGCACAGGGAGCTGGCTGACGCACACCGCCAGATCCAGGAGCAGGAACGCCCGACCTACTCCGGCCTTGGCTCCCGGATCGAGCAGCTGCTCCGGCTTGCGGAGGAACAGGCCACCGAGATCCTGCAAGAGGCCAGGACCGCGGCCAACGAATTCAACGCGACGGCCAAGGTCGAGGCCGCCGAGCTCCGGGCGGCCGCCGAGAACGAGGCCGCCGAGCTGCGGGCCAACGCCAAGCGGGAGACCGATGACCTGCGAGGCTCGGCCGAGCGCGAGGCAGAGGCCATCCGGACCAGCGCACGGCGCGAGGCCGACGAGCTGACCTCGACGACCGAGCGCGAGGTGGCCAAGCTCCGGGCCACCGCCGACCACGAGGTCGCCGAGAAGCGCGCCGCGATCGAGCGCGACATCGCCAAGCTGCGCACCACCACCGAGCGCGAGGTCGCCCAGATGAAGGCGTCCTCGAAGCGGGAGCGGGACGAGATCCTCACTACCTCCAAGCGTCAGGCTGACGAGATGCGCAGCCAGGCACAGCGGATCCTGGAGGAGAGCGAGGCCCAGCGGGCCCAGGCCGAGGCGGAGTTCGACATCCAGCTCGCCTCTCGCCGCGAGGAGGCCGAGCGGCAGGAGGCCGAGCGGCTCGCGGCGGCCCAGGCCGCGACGCAGAAGATGGTGTCCGAGGCGGAGCAGCGCGCGGCAACGGCCGAGCAGCGGGCCAGCAAGGCCAGCGCCCAGGCCGAGCAGACCCGGCGCGACGCCGACCAGCACTCCAGGCAGCTGGTCAGCAACGCCAAGAAGAACGCGGACCAGATCGTCGCACAGGCCAAGGCCCAGGCCGACCAGTTGCTGGCCGACACCAAGTCCGAGGCCGACCGCGTCCGCACCGCGGCACAGCGGCACGTCGACGAGCTGAACAAGCAGAAGGAGAGCGTCGCCGCTCACCTGGCCCAGATCAGCCAGCTGCTCGGCGGGCAGATGCCCGGTATCGCAGACGCGCTCACGAACAGGCCCGGGGCCCCCGCGGTTCAGCCGACCGCACCCAAGGCCGTGACCTCAGCCCCGCCTTCGGGCAACGGCGCTCCCGCCGCCGCGGCTCCCCCGGCTCCCCCTGCCGCCAAGGCTCCCGCCGCCGCGACGGCCGCATCCCCGGCTCCGGCCCGGCCGGCGGCCCCGGATGCGCCAGCGGGCCAGCACGCCGCTCCTGGCCGGCCGGACAGCCAGCCCGCGCCCGGCGGTGCAGGGGTTGCCAAGCAGTCGGCCAACGCCAAGTCAGGCAAGGACGACGATGAGTGGTGGACGGAGTAGCCCTCCCGGCCACCGCGACGGCGCGCACCCCAAAGGGTGCGCGCCGTTGTGTTGTCCCCGTTAAGGGTGGACGACCTGGCCACCGTCGACGATCAGGACCTGGCCCGTCATGTAGGACGACGCGTCGCTGGCCAGGAACACCGCGGGCCCGGCCATCTCCTCTGGCTTGCCCCACCGCCCCATCGGCACCGTTGCTATCGTCGCTGGGCCGGCCGTGGGGTCGAGCCACAGGTTGCGGTTGAGGTCGGTGGCCGTCCAGCCCGGGCAGAGCGCGTTAACCCGGACGCCGTCGCGGGCCCACTCGACCGCCAGCGACTTCGTGAGCGAGACCAGCGCCGCCTTGGCCGCGCCATAGGGCGTCAGCAGCGGCGACGAGGCGATGCCGGCCACCGACGCGACGTTGATCACCGATCCCTGGCCTCGCTCAAGCAGATGCCCGGCGAACGCATGGCAGACGTACACGGCCGAGTCCAGGTTCAGCCGGATCAGCTTGTCCCAGCCCTCGAGCCGCAGGTCGCGAAAGCCGACCATGAAGTTGGAGCCGCCCGCGTTGTTCACCACCACGTCCACGTCGCCGAGCTGGTCGATCGCGGTGGCCACCGCCTGCTCGACCGCTTCCCTGCTGGTGACGTCGGCGGGGATCACGAAGGCCTTGCGGCCGGCCGACGTGACCGCCGCCGCGGTGTCGGCCAGCCCGTCGGCGCTCCGGGCGACGAGCGCCACGTCGGCGCCTGCCTCGGCCAGCGCGATGGCGATGGACCGGCCGATCCCTCGCGACGCGCCGGTGATGAACGCGTTCTTGCCGGTCAGGTCGAAAAGGCTCACCGTCAGTCCTTCCATTCGGTGGGAAGCGGCCAGGCACTGGGGTTGACCCGGCGCACGATCTCGTTCAGCACAATGCGGACGTAAGGCTCGCCGACCCAGAGGTGCTTGGCCTTGTCCACGCCGACGACCTCGGCCTGCGGCACCCTGGCGAACCTGGCCCGGGCCTCCTCGGGCCGCAGGTAGTCGTCGAGCTCCGGGATCAGTGCGAGCAGCGGACGGCCCGACGCGGCCCAGGCGTCCAGGTCGGCATCGGTCGCCCGGTTGAGCGGCGGCGAGAGCAGGATCGCGCCCTCGACGGCCGGGTCATTGCCCCATTTCAGGGCGAGCTCGGTGCCGAACGACCAGCCGAGCAGCCAGAGCCGCGGCAGCCCGGCGGCAACGCTCCAGGAGATCGCGGCGGCGACGTCGTGGCGCTCGGCCTCGCCGTCGCCGAACTCACCCTCGCTGGTGCCCCGCTCCGATGCGGTCCCGCGGGTGTTGAACCTGAGCACCGCGAGGTCGGCCAGGGCCGGCAGCCGGTAGGACGCCTTGCGCAGCACGTGGCTGTCCATCATCCCGCCCGCCGTTGGCAGCGGATGCAGGCCGATCAGCGTTGCGACCGGAGCGCGTGCCACGGGCACCGCCAGCTCGCCGACCAGGTTCAGCCCGTCGGCCGTCGGTATCGTCACCGGCGTCCTGACGGCAGGCAGGACCGTGCTCGCCCGTATCTCTGTCATCGCTTCACCGAACCCAGCCCAGTGCGGCGCGGCCGCCGCTGCCAGCACGAATTGTGCCAGTGCCGCCGTTCAGCGGCCCCCGGGGTCTGGTCCGGCCACACCACGACGTGCGCGACGCCGGGCGGGATCTCCTGGTCGCACCCTGGGCACCGGTAGGTCTTCGCCGCCGCGGCGCCGGGGACCTGGCGAACCACCCAGTCCCCATCCGGCCAGGTCTGCGTCTGTGGCGGCCCGAGCCTGGCCGCGGGAGGCGCGGCCGCCTCCGCGCCGCCTCCGGCCGGATCGGCACGTCCGGCACCCCCGCGCGGCCTGCGCCTGACCTCTTCTGGAAGGCGGCGTGCCTTGCGCGGGCTCACGGCCGTCAGGGTACGGCACGCACTACAGTGGGCTCTCGTGCGGCTCGTCATCGCCCGGTGCAGCGTGGACTACGCGGGCAGGCTCTCGGCTCATCTGCCGCTCGCGACCAGGCTGCTGATCGTCAAGGCCGACAGTTCCGTGCTGGTGCACTCCGACGGCGGCAGCTACAAGCCGCTCAACTGGATGCCGCCGCCGTGCAGGCTGACCGAGGAGGACGGCCGGTGGGTGGTGACCGGAAAGTCGGGCGAGACGCTGACCATCGACATCGAGGAGGTCATCAGCGACTCCTCGTTCGACCTGGGCATCGATCCCGGTTTGCAGAAGGACGGCGTCGAGTCTCACCTGCAGGAGCTGCTGGCGGCGCAGCTGCACGTGCTCGGCGAGGGCTGGCGGCTGGTCCGCCGCGAGTTCCCCACGCCAATCGGCCCGGTCGACCTCATGTGCCGGGACGCGCTCGGGGTCAGCGTGGCGATCGAGGTCAAGCGCCGAGGTGAGATCGACGGGGTCGAGCAGCTCACCCGGTATCTCGAGCTGCTGAACCGCGATCCGCTGCTGGCCCCCGTGCAGGGGGTATTCGCAGCCCAGGAGATCAGGCCGCAGGCCCGTGTGCTGGCCCAGGACCGCGGAATCCGTTGTGTCACCCTCGACTACGACTCGATGCGCGGGGCCGACGACGGGGCACTTCGCCTGTTTTAGAACAAACGGCCTCATTCATTCGGCCTAAGCCGACGGCTAGCACCGGGCCTTGCGATCGGCGTAGCATCTCACGGTCGCCCGGATTAGCATTTCTGTGTCCATGTCCACATGTGACTCGACAAGTGTGGCAGGCCGGCGCCCGCCGGTGAGGCGGGCCGGAGAGCTGCGAGGGGGGTCTGCAAAGACCGTGTGGCGGGAAAGGCGTCGCCATCGGATACGGCAACTCGAGGACGCCGTTGCCGAGGCGAAGGCGAGTCAGGCCGAGCTGATGCGGCGGTTGGAGCTGTTCGAGCAGATCGCAGCGACCGCCGGTGTCGAGCTCGGCGAACGCCAGCAAGCAGCCGATGTGCCGGAGCCCCTGATGGCCGCGGCGCGCGACCCGCGCCAGGACGCGCCGGTGCGCCTCGAGGTGGCTGGGCGTGAGTTCATCGCCGTGGTCGGCGGCGAGGGCGGTGATCCGCGGGAGTGGTGGACCGCGATCCAGCAACTGGCTTCGCCGCCCAGGAGCGCATCGTGATCCATCTCAAGCGGGTGATCCTGCCGGCGGGCCTGCGGGCGGTCGCCTACCGCGACGCCCGCGGCAATCTGGTGGTCTACGTGTCGGAGACGCTGGATGCCGCGTGCCAGCGGGCGGCCGTCATGGAGGCGATCCGCGCGGCGCGCCGGACCCGCTGGCGCGCCGGTCTGCCGTCGGCGGGTATCGCCGTGCTGCTGGGCATCCGCGCGGTCGCGGTGCGGGCCCTCGGCACGCTGAAGCTGCGGCCGCTGGCATGGGGAGCAACCGCCACGACGGCGGTCCTCGGCGCCACCGCCGCCGGGGTGTTCATCACCGCGGTGCCGCATCACCACGTCCCGTCCGCCGCCGGGCGGCAGGCCGCGCCGAGTTCCGTCCGGCCCGCCACGACGGGCAGGCAGCCGGCGCAGGGTGGCCGCCAGGGCGACGTCAAGCCGGTGGCCGCAACGCGCAGATCGCCATCAGGTCATGCGGCCGGCACCGGCAAGCCGAGCCCGGCCCCGACCGCCACAGCAAGCTCGGCACCGGACCCGACGCCGAGCGCAACGCCGTCGCCGTCACCATCCCCGTCGAGCCTGGTGTGCGTGATCGTGCTCGGCATACGTGTGTGCACGTAGGCGCCCCCGACTGCGCGTCACGCTCCGCGGCGCTCGGACCGCGGCCGGCCGTCGTCGTCCTGCGCCAGCCCGTCGGGCTCCTCTCCCTGATCGACCTGTTCCCGCCAGTTGCGGGCCAGCGCGATCAGGCCGCGCACCACGTCCGGCGGCAATCCTGGCGTCTCGGCGATGTGCTGCAGCGTCGGGTCGGAGTACCGGGATGGTGCCGCGCCGCCGGGCAGGGCGACCGGCTCTCCCCCGGCCAGGATCCGGCGGCAGGAACCCGGCGCCCAGCCAAGCTGGTTCTCGACCGCCCCGAGCGTGCTGGCCGAGACCTTCTTGCCGTTCTCCAGTTTGCCGAGCGTACGGTCGGTGACGCCGGTGGCGGCGGCGAAGGCCCGTCGGTCCCGCATGCCGAGCGCGGCCCGCCTCGCCACCACGTAGTCACCGAGCCGCTGCCAGTTCGCATCTGCCATGAGCACATCTTGCCGGAAGAGATCGGAAGATTCCAGTCCCTCGCCTTGTCGCATAATCGTATTAATCCTCTTAAATCAGACTCATTACTTTCTAGTAACTAGCCCTAACTTCCGTAAAAATTGCCATTAGCTTGACATCTCTTACGTTCTCTTCCTAGAGTTGCCGCATGCTAATAGCCGGGTCGGAAGGCCGCCATTCCAACAGTGACTGAGCCCTTGTCCAGTTCCTACCTGGCGCTCACCCAGCCCGAGCCGGGCCGGGCCGGGCCCGGGGCAGGCTCGGCCGGGCAGGGCTCCGCACCGGCCGAGCCAGGCCCGGACCGCGACGGGCTCAATGAGCGGACTGAGCCAGATCGGGACAAGGTTCGTTCTAGTTACGTGCCTGACCTACCGCTTGCCGGTCCGGCCCAGGCCCACGGGGCGACAGACGCCGACACGGCGATCACGGCGATGTACGACAGCCAGTACCGGTCGCTTGTCCGCATGTCCGCGGTGCTGCTGGGCGACGTCGGCAGCGCGGAAGAAGTCGTGCAGGACTCGTTCATCGCCGTGCACGCCGCCTGGCGCGGGCTGCGCGACATCGACAAGGGCGTGCACTACCTGCGCCGCTCGGTGCTGAACCGGTCCCGGTCGGTGCTGCGGCACCGGGCCGTGGTCGACAAGCACATGCCGGCCCGCGAGCCGGACATGCCCAGCGCCGAGCAGGCCGCGATCATGCGGCTGCAGCGCACGGCGGTGATCGCGGCGCTGCGCTCGCTGCCGGACCGGCAGCGGGAGGCGCTCGTGCTCAGGTTCTACCTGGACCTGTCCGAAGAGCAGGTCGCCGCAGCGATGCAGATCAGCCAGGGCGCGGTGAAGAGCCACACGGCCCGGGGCAAGGCAGCGCTCCGCACCATCCTCGAACCCGAGCAATAACCTGGAACGGTGATCTGGGGGCGGGTTCAGCCGCTGCGCTGATCGAGCAGGTGTGCGTTGACCGAGCGCGCGGGCTCGGCCAGCCACGGGATCTCGTCCACCGTGACCCCGGCGCTCCGCAGCCGGGTGGCGCCGCCGCCGCCGGTGAACAGCGGCGGCTCCAGCCACGCGATGACCACGCGCGGGATCCCGGCAGCCACGATCAGCTCGGCGCAGGAGCGGGGCCGCGAGGCCCTGGTGAGGCACGGCTCGAGCGAGCTGTACAGCGTCGCCCGGGCCAGCCGCGGATCATCCGCCGCCCTGGCCAGCGCGACCTCCTCCGCGTGGTCCTTCGGGTCAAGCTCCCTCGAATAACCCGTGGCGATCACCTCCCCGGCGTCGCTGACCAGCACGGCGCCGACCGAGAACGCGGACTCCGACCGCGGGGCGTGCCCGGACAGCTCGATCGCCTGGCGCAGCCAGCTCAGGTCGGCTTGCGCCTGCCGGGCGACGGCCGATTCGTCCGCGGCTGACTGTTCTGGCATCGGCGCCCTCCGGTATTTTCGGTTTCAGCAAACCTACGCTGCATGAAACGGTGGTGCACCGCCATGGGCACGACGCTGCGGACGCAGGGCCCGGCGCGACCCGGGAGGGCCGGGGGGAACGGAGCGAGCTTCGACTCGCTGAACCCGGCGACATCCGAGGTCATTGCCTCGTTCGGCGTGTTCGGTGAAGACGACGTCGCGGAGACGGTCGAGCGCGCGCACCAGGCCGCCGCCTGGTGGGCCGGACTGTCCTGGAATGAGCGCCGGACCCGGCTGCTGGCCTGGAAGTCGTACCTGACCAGGTACATCGGGAGGCTGGCCGAGCTCGTGCACACCGAGACCGGCAAGCCGCTGTCCGACGCCCAGCTCGAGATAGCGCTCGCGATCGTGCACATCGACTGGGCGGCGCGCAACGCGCGGAAGGTGCTGCGCCCACGCCGGGTCCGCAGCGGCCTGGTGGCCATCAACCAGGCCGCCACGGTCGAATACCAGCCGCTCGGCGTGGTGGGCGTGATCGGGCCGTGGAACTACCCGGTGTTCACGCCGATGGGCTCGATCGCCTACGCGCTCGCGGCGGGCAACGCCGTCGTGTTCAAGCCCAGCGAGCTGACCCCGGCGGTCGGCGACTGGCTGGTCGGCTCGTTCGCCGAGGTGGTGCCCGAGCAGCCGGTGCTGCAGCTGGTCACCGGCGCCGGCGAGACCGGCGGGTTCCTGGCCCGCAGCGCGGTCGACAAGATCGCCTTCACCGGCTCGGCGGCCACGGCCAAGAAGGTCATGGCCGCCTGCGCCGAGAACCTCACGCCGATCGTGGCCGAATGCGGCGGCAAGGACGCGCTGATCGTCGCCGCCGACGCCGACCTGGACGCGGCCGCGGACGCCGCCGCCTGGGGCGCGCTGTCCAACGCCGGCCAGACCTGCGTCGGCGTCGAGCGCGTCTACGTGGCCGACGGCGTCTACCACTCGTTCCTGGAGAAGCTCATCGAGAAGATGTCCGACGTCCGTCCCGGCGACGACCGCGAGGCCGACTACGGGCCGATGACCCTGCCGGGCCAGGTCGAGGTCGTCGAGCGGCACATCGCCGACGCGCTCGCCAGGGGCGGCAGGGCTGTCGTCGGCGGCCTGGCGAGCATCCGCAAGCCGTTCATCGGCCCGGTGGTCCTCACCGAGGTTCCCGAGGAGAGCCGCGCGGTCACCGAGGAGACCTTCGGGCCCACCGTGACCGTGACCCGGGTGGCCGACCTCGACGAGGGCGTGAAGCTCGCCAACGACAGCCGGTACGGCCTCGGGTCCGCGGTGTTCGGGCGGAACAAGAAGGCGGCGATGGCCGCGGCCCGCTCGCTGCGCAGCGGGATGACGGCGGTCAACTCGGTGATCTCGTTCGCCGGAGTGCCCTCGCTGCCGTTCGGTGGCTCGGGCGATTCCGGGTTCGGCAGGATCCACGGCGCCGACGGGCTGCGGGAGTTCGCCAGGCCGAAGTCGATCGCCAGGCAGCGCATGAAGCCGATGATCAACCTGACCTCGTTCTCCCGCACCGACCAGGACATGCGCAAGCTCGTGACGCTGGTCACCGTGCTGCACGGCCGGCGGTACAAGTAACCCCCGGCACGGACCCAGTGACCGGGGCGGCCGGACGGCGGGCCCGGCCGCTGTGGCGCGACCGCAATTTCGGGATTTTCTGGGCCGGCCAGACGCTGTCCGCGGGGGGCGACTCGTTCGCGTACATCGCGGTCCCGCTGCTGGTGCTGCGCGCCACCGGGTCGGTCGCGCAGATGGGACTGCTGACCGGCGTGGCCGGCGCGGCGTCGGTGTGCGCGGGCATCGCGGCCGGCGTCCTGGTGGACCGCCTGGACCGGCGGACCCTGCTGATCTGCTGCGACCTGGCCCGGATGGCACTGTACGCGCTGATCCCGCTGGCCTGGGCCTTCGGCCCGCAGGTCTGGCTGCTCTACCTGGTGCTGCCCGCCTGCGAGGCGATCGGCATGGTTTTCCAGGTCACTTACGTGACCGCGGTGCGCAACCTGGTCGATGCCGACCGGATCACCGAGGCCAACGGGCTCCTGTTCGCCTCCGCCGCGGCGATGGGCGTGGCGGGCCCGCTGCTGGCCGGCCTCGTCGCGGGGCTGCTCGGCCCGGCGGCGGCCGTCGCCTTCGACGCGGCCAGTTTCGCGTTGTCCGCCGGCAGCGCGTTCCTGATCCGGCTGCGCGGCCAGGACCGGCCGGAGGCTGCACCGGAACGCCCCTGGGCGGAGTTCATCGCCGGGGCCCGGTTTCTGTGGCGGCACCCGGTGCTGCGCTCGCTCACCGCCGTGCTGTCCTGCTACATCTTCCTGACCTTCGGCCTGACCAATGTGCTGATCTACTACCTGCGCCGTGACCTGGGAGAGTCCTACGCGGTGGTCGGCGTGGTCCTCGCCGTCGCGGCGGCCGGCCCGGTGGCCGGCTCGATGGTCGTGGCGCGGCTGCGCCGGAAGGTCGGGTTCGGCGCCTCCTGGATCGTCCCGGTGGCGCTGGGCGGCGTGGCCATCGGCTGCATCGGCGTCACCCGCGCGGTCCCGGTGATCGCCGTGCTGGCCGCCACGTACCTGGCCTGCGAGAGCGTGGCCGGTACCTGCTCGATGTCGCTGCGCCAGGAGGTCACCCCGGACCACCTGCTGGGCCGGGTGACCTCCGCCTTCTGGACGATTCACTTCGCGCCCGGCCCGGTCGGGGCGGTCTTGCTGGGCTGGGCGGCCGGCCGCTATGGTGTCGGTCCCGTGCTGGCCACCGTCGGCGCCGGGTGCTCGCTCCTGGCGGCCATCGCGCTGTTCACGCCGATCCGCCTGGCCGCGCCCGAGCGAATGTCAACTGCCGCCTGACGCGGCTGGGTCACGAGGAAGGCGGCGAGGCTGATGACAGCAACCCGGGACGCGGTGGTGATCGGCGGGGGCCACAACGGGCTGGTCGCGGCGGCGTACCTGGCCCGCAGCGGGCTGAGCACCGTGGTCTGCGAGCGCCGCGGCGTGCTCGGCGGGGCCGCGGTGAGCGAGCACCCATTCGGCCCCGACTACACGGTGACGTCGCTGTCGTACGTGGTCTCGCTGCTGCCGCCCTCGCTGATCCGGGACCTGAGGCTGGCCAGCCACGGCTATCACGTGTACCCGCAGGGCCCGTACTTCGCGCCGCGGGCGGACGGCCGTTACCTCAGCCTGCCGGATGAGCCGGCGCTCCGCCGAGCTCAGATCGCCAAGTTTTCGGAACGCGACGCCACCGCCTACGACGGCTACCAGGCGCACCTGGCGCGCCTCGGCGCCATCCTCGGGCCGCTGCTCGACGAGATCCCGCCGCGCCTGGGGTCGAGGCGGCCGCACGACCTGTGGCGGCAGGGACTGCTGCTGCGCCACCTGCGCAAGCTGGACGAGCGCGGGGCGGTCGACGTCACCCGGCTGCTCACCGGGAGCATCGCCGACCTCGTCGAGCGCTATTTCGAGAGCGACGCCATGCGCGGGCTGCTCTCGGTGTCCGGGGTGATCGGCACCTGGGCCGGGCCGCGGTCGAGCGGCACCGCCTACGTGATGCTGCACCACCACATCGGCGACACCGACGGGCACGCGGGCGCCTGGGGCTTCCCCCGCGGCGGCATGGGCGGGGTGACCCGCGCGCTGGCCGGCGCCGCGCGCGAGTTCGGCGCTGAGCTGCGCACCGACGCGGAGGTCGCCGCGATCCGCACCAGGGGTGGCCGTGTCACCGGGGTGACGCTCGCCAGCGGCGAGGACATCGACGCGGCAACCGTGGTCACGACCGCGCACCCGCAGATCTCGTTCCTGCGGCTGCTGGACCCGAGCGTGCTGCCGGCCGGGTTCGTCGACGACATCCGCGGCTGGCAGACGCGCAGCGGCACCGTCAAGATCAACCTCGCGCTGGCGCGGCTGCCGGAATTCGCCAGCCACCCCGGGTTCGACCCGCAGGTGCACGGCGGCACGATCGTGCTGGCCGAGAGCCTCGACGACATCGAGACCGCGTTCCAGGAGGCGGTCGCTGGCCGCCCGTCGTCGGCGCCATTCGCCGACATCTGCATCCCGAGCGTGTTCGACGACTCGCTCGCCCCCGCCGGGCAGCACGTGATGTCGATGTTCACCCAGTGGGTGCCTTACCAGTACGCCGACGCCCCCGACGAGGCCGGGCTGTCCAGCTACGCCGACCGGGTGATCGCCAGGATGGAGGCGGTGGCCCCCGGGTTCACCGATTCGGTGCTGCACCGCCAGGTGATCGGGCCGAACCAGATGCAGCAGGAGTACGGGCTGGTCGGCGGCAACATCTTCCACGGCGAGCTGAGCCTGGGCCAGATGTTCCACGCCAGGCCGGCGGCCGGTTACGCGGACCTGCGCACCCCGCTGCGCGGGCTGTACCAGGCCGGGTCGGCGACGCACGGCGGCGGCGGCGTCACCGGCATACCCGGCCGCAACGTCGTGCGGCAGATCCTCGCCGACGCCCGGGCCGACCGCTGGCGCGCCCGGGTCCGCGCCAGCCTGCCCCAGC
>JASHOI010000585.1 GCA_030041195.1 Streptosporangiaceae bacterium
CAGGGCCCGGCCGGAAGGCCCCACACCTTTTCGAATCCGGCCTGCACACTGCCCGCGAACGTCACCCCGAAGAGGGCGAGCAGCACCGCACCGAACACGCTCGTGGTGCCCAGCACCCGGGTAGGTGCGGAAAAGACCTGCAGCACCGCGCGGGCTGAGGATCCGGACAGGCCCATGCCGTAGACGATCCAGACGGCAAGGCCGTGATGCGCGGCAGCGCTGGCAGCGGCGACGACCACGAGCAGCGGGATCACCGCGAGCATGGCCAGGGCGGCGAAGCCCATGGCCCGGGCCATCAACTCGAACTTCTTGCCGCTCTCGTAGAGGTCCTTGAACCGGAAATCGTGCCAGATCCGGTCGGCGCCCCGGCGTACCGCGCGCTCCACCACCCGGTATGGGCTCAGGCCCAGCTGCCGGCTGGCGCCCTCACTGCGCCGCGACGGCATCGCGCTACCGCCTCGCTGGGCAGCGTCCTGGACCGCGACCGCCACCACGGCAGCACCGCGATCGTTGCGTTCTCACAATGCTCATTCTGCGGGTGGCCAGTACTCAGCCGGTTGCCAGGAGTACCTCCGCACCGCGACGTCGCAGGTCAGCGAGTCGGCAGCGCGATCTACGGGGAAGGAAAGTCCGAATATGCCGTTATGATGCCGGCGCCATGGCAAATAATCGCCGTTCCCGTCCGACGCTCCGATGCTTAGTCGAAGATCTCGGCCTCAGCACCCCGCCGCTTGAAACCGATCTGGGCGCGCTTGATCATCCTTGGTTAGATGAACTGCGCAGGATCGCACCGACGTCGCCTCTCGGCCAGAAGCGCATCCTTTCGATTGGCCAGCCTCTGGTCTATCGCCTCCGGGCCTCCTCTCACCGCGCTGCCACGTGGGTAGACGAGGAACATGGCGTCGTGTGGCTGTGTGCGGTACACCGCCGGTCGGAAGGCTCCGAAGATGATGCCTACGCCTGGTTCGCTGATCTCCATAACGGGGACGACTGCTCCCGTCCGACGATGATCGGCTGCGCGACCGTGCAGAGGCAGTTATCAGGCTCCAGCGAGGGCTGACTGCCGAGCTATTGCAGCTCGCCGACCACGCTTTGCTGCAGGCGGGCACGGAGCTGGAATCTGAGCTGGGCCGATACCTGCCGTGCCGGATACTCGTTTTGCGTAGCGGCGGCCTGGAAGAGATTTGGTGTGCGCTGAGTGTACGGGCCGCGGATGGCACTCACGTTGACGACAGCCTGCGGGACGTCCTGTTCGCAGCGCTCGAGGAGCACTTCACGGATGCGGTCTTCGAGGTACGCAGCGACTGGCCGAAAGGTCTCGTGGGGTGGTGGGAGGCGGTCAGGATGGGTCTGCGCTAGCCGGTGTCCCGTCTGGCGAGCCAGCTATGCGCTGGATATCTTCGGCGGGCACGCCCAGAAGATGTGATGCGATTGCCACATCGCCGGCGGCGAGCACGGCCCGGGCTCGCTCGATGCCCTCAGCGATGGCTTGTGCGTGGCGGGCGGCGTATTCCTCGACGGCCCGGTCGACGATCTCTGCCTGAGTCACGTCGGTCAAGGCGGCCAGGTAGCGGATGCGTTCTTTGGTGTGCTCGCTCACCTTGATCGGTGACTGGCTCCCCATGGAAATTCTCCCCAGCAACGAGGCCACAAACTTAGGTACATGATACTGAGCTATAGAGTACCTAGGTAGCAAAAGATAATAGTAGAGTCCGCCCACGGCAGCCGCCGCCATCTACTTACCTTGGCCTGGCCGCGCGGGCCCAGGAAGATCCGCGTCCTGCGGTCCCGGATAACGGATGCCGTGCTGGAAGACGGAAAGGCTGAAGATCAGGCTCGCCTCGAAGCGGCAGAACCGCGGGCTCGGGGTCGGCTGCCGACGGGGCTCGGGCTGGCCTCGCTTCGCAGTGGGAGAAACAGCGTCAGTGCCGCGGCGAAGGCCACAATCTTGGACACCACGTTGAACGCGAAGTCGCCCGGCGTGGCGGGGTAGTCAAATCCGGTCAGCGCCCAGGCCGCGAACACCGCCAGCATCAGCGCGAAGGAAAAGAAGGTGGCCCTTCTCAGCCGCACGACCGGGCTGAACGACAGCAACGACACAGTGGCGAACTCAGCGAGGAACAACGGCGCGAAGAACAGCACGCGGTAGCCGGACGGATCGGGCGGGACCGGAGGGTAGGTCCTGGTCATGACGATGAGATCGAATGGGAACTCGAACAGCATCGGCGCGGCGATCGCGCCGACAGCGGCGCTCACGAGCCTTACCGACCCGGGCTGCGATCCGGTGACGATGAGGATCGCGGCGAAGATGACAACAACGCAGGCGGCGGTGACCGGCTGGATGGGATCAGACGGCAGGCCGCCGAGCAGGTGGTGCTGGCGCAGCGCGCTCACGTACTGCTGGAGGCAGACCAGGAACGCCGTGACGGCGAGCAGCCAGGCCAGCGCCATGATCCCCATGGCCGTCTGAGTCGGCTTCGGCAGCGAGACGGGCCGGCGCAGCCGCGTTCCCGCGAACACGATGCCTGCCGCGACGGCCACCAGCACGATGGCCAGTATGATCCTCGCCGTACCGCTGTAGCCGACCCACGTGTAGTCAATGCGCTTTGTCACGGCTAGCTCCCTCATCCGCCTGGCTGGGTGGCCCGTTCGAACAGGGTCACCAGTTGCGCCGCGTAGCCCTCAAGGTCGAGGTCCGGGTCATGCACGTACTGGGTCAGCAGGTCATCGACCGCGGCCTTGATGACCGACGCCATGACGTGCGGGTCGAATGACCCGAGCCGGCCCATGTCCTGCCCGATGCGCAGCACTCCCTCGAGCGCCGCCACTTCACCGGCGCGGGCGCCAAACGCCGGGTCCGGGCTCCCCGACTCGTCACGGAAGCCGCTGAAGATCCGGGCCAGGGCCAGCACCTGCCGCGCGTGGCTGCGGTAGTACCCGGCCCACGCGGTTACGTAGGCGCCGATGAACCTTTCGGGGAACTGCTGAGGCTCGACGGCCAGAAGACGCGGCTCCAGGTACTCCGCCATCGAGCCGATCACATCGGCTATCACCGCGCGGATCAGGTCGTCCTTGGCGGCGAAGTGATAGGTGATCACGCCCTTGCTGACCCCCGCTCGGCGTGCCAGCTCGCCGACCGAAGCGCGCGCAAACCCGAGGTCCGCGATGACCTCGATCATGCAGTCAACAAGCTGATCACGGCGCTTCTGCTGGGTGAACGTACTCCCCTCGGCCGAAGTAGTACGCATGTCCTGAGACTAGTACGATCGTACTAATCCGTCAAAATGACGATGCTGGTGCTTCGGCGCGAGTCCGCACAGACTTGCCTCTGCCTGTCGTCGACTCCGGTGCAACCGCGGGCCCGAGTGCACAGTGCGGTCACAGTTCCCGGCGTCGGTCGGCGGGGGCCAGCAACGCCGCTGTTCTGCCGTATCCGCACTCACCGTCCGAGTCGTGAGCGTCTGGGACAGGGGCGGCAGCGTCGGTGGGCTGGTTCGTGTTGCCTGGGGTCGGTTGACCGGAAGTGCCAGCGTGCGCGGGTGCCGTAGGGTCGGGCCGTGGGAAGGGATGCGCCGGGCGCGGCGGCAGGCGGGGTGCATGGGTTCGCGCCGGGCTTGACGAGTTTCGTGGGCCGGGCGGCTGCGGTGGCGCAGGTGGCCGTGCTGGTGGGTGAGTGCCGGCTGGTGACGGTGACCGGGCCGGGCGGGGTGGGCAAGACCCGGCTGGCCGGCGAGGTCGCGCAGCGGGTAGCCGGCCAGTTCGCCGACGGGGTCTGGCTGGTGGAGCTGACCGGTGTGGCTGACCCGGGGCATGTTGCGGGGGCGGTGGCGGCGGTGCTGGGGGTGCGGCTGGCGACGGGGGTGCCGGCGCACGAGTCGCTGGCCGGGGTGCTGGCGGCGCGACAGCTGCTGCTGGTTTTGGATAACTGTGAGCACCTGCTTGCCGGGGTGGCACTGTTGTGCGGGGCGTTGCTGGCCGGGGCTGATGATGTGCGGGTGCTGGCGACCAGCCGGGAGCCGGTGGCAGTGGGCGGGGAGGTCCGGTACCGGCTTGGGCCGCTGACCTTGCCCGGTCCGGGCGGCTTGGGTGACACGGCCGGGTCTGAGGCGGTGGCGTTGTTCGCCGACCGGGCGCGGCGAGCGGACCGGCATTTCGCCTTGGATGGCGGGTCCGCGCCGGTGGTGGCGCAGATTGTGGCGCGGCTGGATGGGATGCCGCTGGCGATTGAGCTGGCGGCGGCGCGGGTGGAGGCGCTGGGGCTGGATCAGCTGGCCGGGATGCTGGATGACCGGTTCGCGGTGCTGGGCGGTGCCGACCGTCTGGCGCCGGAGCGGCATCGGTCGCTGGCCTCGGCGGTGGACTGGAGCTACCAGCTGCTCGGCGAGGAGCAGCGGCGGGTGTTCCGGCTGGTGTCGGTGTTTCCCGGGCCTTTCACGCTGGCGGCCGCGGAGGCGGTGGCCGGGCCGGGTGCTGGCCCGGCGGTGCTGCATCTGGTGGACTGCTCGCTGCTGTCCCCACCCCGGCCTGGCGCGGACGGGCGGGCCCGGTACGCCATGCTGGAGACGCTGCGCGCCTACGGAGCTGGGCTGGCCGCCGAGGCGGGCGAGGACCGCGAGGCCGCGAGCGCGCTGGCTGGGTATGCCGTGGCGGCGACCGGGCAGGCCGCAGCCGGGTTGGAGACCAGCGCAGGGGAGGTGGCCGCGGCCCGGTGGCTGGACGCCGAGGACGCCATCGTGCACCAGGCCCTGGTCTGGGCCCTGGACTGCGACCCGGCTACCGCGCTGCGGCTGGCGATCACGCTGGCGCCCTGGTGGCAGCTGCGGGGGCGTTACGCGCACGGGTATGCACTGCTACGCCGCGCTGTCAGCCATGCTGGCGAAGGCGGTGATGATTGGTGTACCGCGCAATTGTGGCTCGGGTACCTGGCGGTCAGCACTAACGATCTCGCTGACGCCCGCGGCCATTTCAGCGCGGTGTGTGAGGCCAGGGCAGGCGGTGGGGCTTCGGCGACGCTGGCCGAGGGTCTGGCCGGGCGGGCGATGGCGGTGCTCAACGTCGACCGGGTTCCGGAAGCGGTCGCGGATGCCCGCAGCGCCCTGGCCATGGCCAAGGACCTGGGTCATCTTCGGGCCGAGGCCTTGGCGCTGACGGACCTGAGCGTCGCGGCGTTCTACACCGGCGACCAGCAGGCCGCCCTGCGCTGGGCTCGCCAGGCCCAGGGGATCGACCCGGCGCGGATACTGGGCTGGTTCGCCCGGCTAGCCAACGAGGTCCTCACCTACGCTCTGGCCGGGGCCGGGGACCTGGCAGCCGCGCGGCGTAACTGCGCCAGTGACCTGGCCGCGGCCCGCCAGGCCGGGGCAGCCTGGAACCAGGCCCACTGCCTGCTGGTGATGGCGGACCTCGAGTACCAGGCTGGCCGTTTCGCCGAAGCGGGCGGGTACGTGGGCGAAGCCCTGGAGTTCGCCATCCGGACCGGTGAGCGGCTCCGCCAGATCGACTGCATTGACCTGTGCGGCCGCCTGTGCGCCGCGACCGGACGCCATGCCGAGGCGATTACGCTGTGGGCCGCCCACGCCGCCAGGCTGCACGACGAGGAGGTGGCCGACGTGCCCAGCGACCTGGCGGCACGCCAGGAACCCCTGCGCAAAGCTGCCTCGGCGCTCGGGCCCGCCCGGATGCGGGCGGCGCAAGAGCGCGGCGCGGCGATGACGCTGCCGTCGGCGGCACAGTACGCGCTGCTGCTAGCCGCCGGGCCAGGTGACGAGGAACCGGCCGCCGGGCCGGGCCTGCCCCAGCTCAGCCCGCGGGAGAAGGAGCTGATCACCCTGGTCGCCCAGGGCATCACCGACGCCCAGATCGCCCAGCAGCTCTACATCAGCGTGAGCACGGTCCGCTCGCACCTGGACCGGATCCGCGACAAGACGGGCTGCCGCCGCCGGGCCGACCTGACCCGCCTGGCCCTGCAAGCCGGCCTCATCTAAACCCGGCCCGCCGCGCCGCCGCGCCGCGCCGGCGTGGGCAGTTGTACCCCGCCCGCCCAGGTGGCCGGAAAAGGGGTAACCGGGCCCCTGCCCGCGGGGAGAGGCGCAGGCGAGGCTGGCAGCAGCAGGCCGGGACCGGCCCGGCCGGCCAAGAAAAGGAGAGCTGTCATGCTGATCCG
>JASHOI010000586.1 GCA_030041195.1 Streptosporangiaceae bacterium
CCGTTGACGTAGTTGCTCCGCTCAAGGCAGAAGGTGTACCTGATCGCATCATTGATCTCTCGGATAGTCTCGGCAGGCGTTCTATCCGGCTCGTGCTGAATGTTATCAGCTATCTTTTCCTTGAGGCGATCGTGGCCTTTGCATCGAAACGCGATGCCTTCTAGCCAGGCGCCCCAGGTATTGTCGTGCGCGGTCTCTTCCATGCGTTTGGTGATCGTCTCTTCTCTGAGTTTTACCTTGTCAATCTCATCGTTGCTCTGCGCGTGCTGCTCTGGGTTCAGGTACTGGTTACCGTCACCTCGCCAGGATCCCGCAGGGTCCCGTGAGCGGTCCACGGCCGCGGCCACGCGCTCGGCAGGCCATCTGCGCACGTGGTCGCTCCAGGCCTGCAGGAACCTGGGCACCTCGTCCCAGTAGGTCCGCTTGATCGCATCGGCCTCGCGACCCGGTATCTGGGCATCCTCACCGGCGCGAGCCTGGCTGGATTCCGGGTCGTCGCCGCGCAGCGAACTCGGATGGCCCGGAGGCAGGCGCTCTAGGCGCTCGCGCAGGCCGGCTTTTGACCATCGCCCAGCGTGGTCTCCCGATTCGGCCAGCGCCCTCTGATCGGCGCGGTCCTGCGTCGCAGGTAAGTCCGGCCGCGGAGATGCCGACCGTAACTGGCCCGGCGCCGGGGTTGCGTCCGACTGGTCAGGCACCGGCGGCTGGCCTGGCCGGTCGAGCGATCTCGGCACGATCAGTTCCCTTCGCCGCGTACCCATCGATGTCCTGTCATCGTAGGCAGCATCCGCATCCCGAGGCGCTATTCGGCTCCTCGGCTCCGCTCTGAGGGGTACCGCCCGACGCGTGACACGGGGCTAAGACATTCCGTCCTGTACCACCAGGCCCATCAGCCTCAGCCGACTCGGTTAAGATCTGTTTAGCCATTTACGTCCGATCTTGGTGTGCGGCCTTTTCCATGATCGTGGTTGATTAATACCGCTATGAGGTATTCAGCCACCAAGATCATGGAATACAGCCGACTGCGGCGTCCGTATACCAGGCGTCAGCGCTCGCTGGGCGCGGGCGGGTGGTCCATGGCCCGCTCGTTGCTGTTTATGACCCGATCACGCCCCTGACCGATCACCGGGCCCGGCCGGCCAAAGTCGGGGCGGTCGACGCGAGCACCAGCACTCCGCCTGGGCGGCCTGATGGGCAGGCGCCAATCCGTGCGCTTGAGGGGAAAGTGGCACATCTTTGCCAGGCGGCCGTTCCCGGCTGATGGGCCGCAACGGTGCCAAGCGAGCCGATCATGACGAAGCGGACCTTTCCCTGAGCGCCATTGGCCACCCAAGTGACCTCTCCCGGCCGCAACGAGCGCTTCCCAGCACACGATTCAGGCATTCAAACGTGGTCGCAGATACTTTTTCGTGACAGTCAGAATCTCATCACAGCGCGCAAACAATGCGTCAAGAAAGCATTGTTATCGCGGTGTTATCTGGTTCCGGCCTGCGGTCGGCGGGAAAAGAAGCCCCTAGCCCCTGAAGGGTCGAGTCCATCTAACGAACAATGAAGGGGCAACGAAGCCAGATGGTCCACCGCAAGTTCGTAATCATGGTGTGTGCTCTCCTGACGTCGCTACTTTCCTTCGCCGGGCCAGCTCACGCCGCTACGCCTGATGGCGGCCTCCGTCTGCGGGTCATCGCGTACGACTACGCCGTCGCGCAGGCGGGCAAACCGTACTGCTGGGGTGGGGTCGGGCCATCCTGCTACGACTGCTCAGGACTCGTCTACGAGGCTTACCTGCACGCGCACATACTGCTGCCGAGGACCACGTATGAAATGCTCGACAGTCCCCTGCTGGTCCGGATAAGCCGTTCCCAGGCGAAACGCGGAGACCTCGCATTCTTCGGCCCGGGACATGTGGAGATGGTCGACACCCCGAACATCTCGTTCGGCGCCGATACCTACGGCATCCCCATCGGGTGGACGGTATCGACCGCTTACTGGCAGCCCACTGCCTACTACCGTGTCAGGGGCGCCGGGGCCACCTGATCGCCGCAGTCCACCGATGAGTTTGGGCATGCCCGGGCGTCGGACCGGTTAACGGATCTCGACGGAGGTGGCCATGGCCAAGGTGCTGTATTCCGCTTCGATGTCGCTGGATGGCTTCATCGCCGGGGCCGGTGGCGACGCATCCTGGATGACCGAGTACCTCGGGCCTGATCCGGTGCTGGACGACGTCATCGGCAAGGTGGGTGCCCTACTGGTCGGCAATCGCACGTTCCGCGGCGACGACCCGTATAAGGGCACGCCCAAGGAGGGAAAGCCATTCGGCGGGGGATGGGACGGGCCGCAATTCGTGCTGACCCACCATCCACCGGACACCCGGGTGCCAGGCGTCACCTTCGTCGGCGACCTGGACAGCGGCGTGGCCGCGGCCAAGGCAGCCGCTGGCGACCGTTATGTCAACGTGCTCGGCGCCAGCGTCGCGCGGCAGTGCCTCGACGCGGGTGTGCTCGACGAAGTCCTCGTGTACGTCGCGCCGGTCCTGCTTGGCGATGGCACCCGGCTGTTCGAGCGCCCGGGCGGGGACAACGTGCAGCTCGAGCGGCTCCGGGTGACCGAGGGCCCGCGCCTGACCGGGATGTGGCTGCGCGTCGTCCAGTGAACGCGCCCGGCTTAGACCGCGGCACCGATCGCGCCGGATCGCCTGATTCACCGGGCTTTTTCGGGCGGGAAGCGGCGCTCGGAGTCGTCCATCTTGGCCTGCGCGGCCGCGGCGAGGTCGATGCCGGCCACGTCGGCCAGCAGGACCAGGTACAGCAGGACGTCCGCCATCTCCTCGCCGACCCGGGTCCGGAGCGGCTCGTGCTGGGCAAGCTCCCTGGCGTCGGCGGCGGGCAGCCACTGGAACAGTTCGGCCAGTTCGCCCACCTCGCCGACGAGGGCGAGCAGCACCGACTTCGGGTCGTGGAACCTGCCCCAGTCCCGGTCGTCGGCGAACCGCCGCATGCGGTCGCGCAGAATCTCAAGATCGGACACGCCCCGAGCATCCCACGCCGTGCGGGCCCGGCGAGGGGTGGCCGGCGCCCCGGCGTGGCCGGGCGGCGCGCGGACTGGGAGGCGAAGGCCGAAGGAAAGCTGGTAAGAACGGACCGTGACACGCCAAGGGCCATTCTGGGACGTGATGGAAGGGCGGGCGCCGATGCCGCCCGCGGCTGCCCTGCTGGGGTGGGAACTAGTGTCGATTGATCCCGACGCCGGGACGATCGAGGTTGCCTACCGGGCAGACGACCGGTTCCTGAACCCGGTCGGGGTGATCCAGGGCGGCTTCCTGACCGCGATGCTCGACGAGACGATGGGGCCCGCGCTGGTCGCGTCGCTCGAGCCCAGCCTGTTTCCGCTCACCACCGACCTGCACGTGCAGTTCCTCCGCCCGGCGCGCCCGGGACGGCTCACCGGGCGCGGGCGGGTGACCGGCCGCAGCAGGTCCGTGGCGTTTCTGGCCGGCGAACTGCTCGACGAATCCGGACAGGTCGTGGCGGCCGCCACCGCGACCGCTCAAATCCGTCCGGTCGAGCGGTGATACGGGCAGCGGACGACCACGGACCCGCGCTGGGACTAGCCTGGCGCCCCGAACCAGGTGCGCAGCGCGCCGGCCAGCCCGTCCGCGAGGTCGGCCGCGTCCGGGCTGACCGCCCAGGCGACATACCCGTCCGGCCGGATCAGCATCGCGGCGGCCGGCGGTGGCTCGGCCACGGGATGGGCGGCCACGACGTTGACCCGGTCGGGCCAGGGTGAGGCCGTGCTGGAATCGGCGACCGCCCCGGAGCCGGTGAGGTCGAGCAGCACGCCGCGCGCGGGCCGGACCAGCTCGGCGACCCGGGTGGCGCCGCCGTCCAGCCGCAGGTCCGGCGCGAACCGCCCGGCCAGCGGGTGCGGCCGGCCTCGGCCGGCGGGTATCTCGTAACGCACGTCGGAGCCTTCCATGATCGAGCCGACGTGCCGCAGCGCCTCGGGTTGCTGCATCAGCTCGCCGAACAGGTCGCGCAGCGCCTCCACGTACTCGCCCTTGGCCGACAGCGCCCGCTGCGCCCTGGTCTGCAGCAGGGCCCGCTGCCCGGCCAGGTGCCGCTCGGCGTGGTAGGAATCCAGCAGGCCGTCCGGTGCCCAGCCGGCGACCTGCGCCGCGAGCTTCCAGCCGAGGTTGACCGCGTCGAGCAGGCCGGCGTTCAGCGACCCGCCCGCCCCGAAAAGGTGCGCGGCGTCGCCCGCGAGCAGCACCGGGCCAGCCCGGTAGCGCTCGGCCTGCCGGCTGTTGCCCACGGTCCGGGTCAGCCACTGCGGGTCGCTCATCGGCAGGTCGGCGCCGAGCACCCGGCGGGCGCTCTCGCGCAGTTCGTCGAGGGTCATCGGGTCGTTGCGGCCGTCCACTGCCGACGAATCGTCCTCCCTGGTGAAGACGATGAACGTGCCGGGCCGGGCGGTCTTGTCCAGCGCGGTGAGCGGCGCGAGCGCGTAGGCACCGCGTGGCGTCTGCGTTGTCATCGTCAGCACAACCCTGCCGACACCCGGCACCTCGGCAGCGTCGCCGCGCGGCATGATCTGCACCGTCGGCAGAGACACCCGGCCGATCCGGGAGATGTCCGTCGAGGTGACGCCGGGGAAGCCGATTCCGGCCTGCTTCCGGACCAGGCTGTGGGCGCCGTCGCAGCCCACGACGTACCGGGTGCGCAGCCGGTAGTCACCGTCGGGGCCACGCACGTCCACCGTGACCGGTGCGTCGTCTCCCGGCAGCGACACCGCCAGCACCTCGTGGCCGCGCCGGACACTGCCGCCGAGATCGCGCAGCCAGTCATCGAGCACCTGCTCGAGCCGTCGCTGCGGTATCGCCAAGATGTGCAGCGGGCTGACGCCGAGCCCGGCGAAGTCAAGCTGCAACGGGCCGAACGGGAACCGCGGCGCGGGCCCGCTGAACGTTGTCTCCGCGCGGAACCGGTCCGCCAGGCCCCGGTAGTCCAGCGTCGGCACGATCTGGCCGACCAGGCCGTTGCCCTTCGGAATCTGGCTGATCTCCGGCAGCCTCTCGAGCACTACCGGGTCGGCCCCGCCCAGCCGGAGTTCGGCCGCCAGCATCAGCCCGGTGGGGCCACCGCCGACGATCACGACATCGGCGGTCGCTGTCGCATCAGGCGCCGTCATCGCTGGATCCTTTCGAGCAGGCCGCGCAGCGCCGCCGCGAACGGGCCTGGAACCTCCACGGGGGCCGCGTGGCCGCCCGGGAACTCGGCGAATTCCGCGTTCAGCCGCTCCGCGATCGCTTCGGCCGGCCGGTGGAGCGGGTCGCGGCCGAAACCGTCCCGGCGGCCCAGCGCGATCGTGTCCTGCCCGGCCGCGAGCGCGATGCGGGTGCGGTTGGCGGCGATGCGGTCGAGGTCCGGCAGGTAGTGGATGAATGGCTGGATCTCGAACCTGGTCATGTACTCCCAGTTCCGGCTCAGCCGCTGCATGAGGTCCCGGTGCGGCCCTGGCGGCAGGAAGGCCGCAGGGTCCAGCAGCACGGCCATGGTCGTCGTCAGCGTGGCGGGCGGCATGTGCCCGATGAGTTCCTGGAACCGCCGGAACGCGGCCTGCCAGCCCTCGTCGTCGAGAATCCGCGCGATCTGGTCGTACTCGGCGAGGCAGACGTCGGGGTCGGGCAGCACCCGCGGCAGCGGCGGTTCGTGCGCGACGACCGCGTCAACGGCGTCCGGATGGAAGGCCGCCAGGTCCAGCGCGATCGTGGCGCCGCCGCTGTTCCCGAAGATCAAGGCGGACCCGAACCCGCAAGCCTGCAGCACAGCGACCGCGTCCGCGCTCTGCTCGCTCATGCTGATCTCGGCCGGCCCGTGGTGCAGCGGGCTGCGCGAGTTCCCACGCCGGTCGTAGGTCAGCACCGTGTACTCACTGGTCAGTGCGTTGGCGAGCGCCGAGTACGCGCCGGCGTCCCCGCCGCCCCCGGCGATCAGCAGCAGCGGCGGCCCGTCGCCGCGGCGTTCAAAGTAGAGCTCTGCACCGTCCGCCGTGGCGATCCCGGAGGTCCATGTCTTCATGCCGGCCACTGTCGCAAAATTATGCCTAAAAGGCAAGTTTGCTTTTCCGGCAATATTTACCTTAGGCTGGCTGGATGGCCGGACTGCGGGAGCGTAAGAAGCTCGCCACGCGCCAGGCGCTGAGCGAGGCCGCGCTGCGGCTGGCCGTCGAACGAGGGCTCGAGAAAGTCACGATCGAGGACATCACCGTAGAGGCGAACGTGGCGCTGCGTACCTTCCGCAACTACTTCGCCAGCAAGTACGAGGCGATCGCCGCGTTTGCCGAGGGCCGGGCGCACCGGATCGGCGCGTCGCTGCTGGAGCGGCCGGCCGGCGAGCCGCTGTGGGACGCGCTGACGCACGCGGTGCTCGAGCACTACCAGGGCAGCGACCAGGCGTTCAGCATCCAGACCATGGCCGCGCTCGGCCGGCTTCTGCAGGCGCCCGCGATGCGCGGCGAGTACCTGAAGCTCAACTTCGTTCAGCAGAACGTGCTGGCCGCGGCGATCGCCGAGCGGACCGGAACCGACCTCGAGGCGGACATGTACCCGCAGATCCTCGCGGGCGCGGTCATTGCCGCCACGCAGGTGGCGATCAGGCGCTGGTACGCGGCCGACCCGCCGGTCGCGCTGCGGCCGCTGCTGGAGTCCGCGCTGCAGCAGCTCCCCGGCGCCTGCTCCGGCCCGGCCCGGCCGCCGGGAACGATCGCGGCTAGTCCTGGCGGGCCGCCCGGGCGTCCTCCCAGCGGTGCACCAGCGACCTGAACTCGCTCATGAACTGCTTCTGGTCCGCGTCGTCGCCGTACAGCGCGAGCAGGCGCTCGCTCATCTGCTGGGCGCGCGGCTCGAGATCGGCCGCGAGCCGGGCGCCCTTCGCGGTGGTGGCAAGGACCTTGCGGCGCTTGTCGAGCGGATGCCGGGACTGCCTGATCAGCCCCTCAGCGGTCAGTCTGGCCACAATCGTGGCGACCGTCGACCGGTCCATGCACACGACCTCGCCCAGCGTCCGCTGGTCGATGCCGGGCGCCGACCGGAGCACGTTGAGGATCACGAACTGGGACGAGGTCACGGACGCGCTGACGCCCTCGGCCCACGCGACCGTGAGCACCTGCTGGGCGCGGCGGAGCAGGTGACCCGGGTAGGCCTCCTGCCGGGCGCGCAACGCCGCCAGCCGCTGCGCTTCTGAGGTCACCGGACGAGCCACAACCGCTGATGCTAGCCGCGACGTGGCCGCAGGCTACCGGCGGCAGCCGTTAGAGGCCCTGTCACCTGCGGCTGCTCGGGCGCTGGCGGCCGGTCATGACGACGAGGCCGCCCGGGCGGGCCCGCGGCTGGCCGCGTCCTCCGGGTCGTCGAGGATGAGCCGGTCCGGGTGGTCGCGCAGGAACACCAGGCCGACCGCGGCGGCGATCAGCACCAGGATGCCGCCGAGCCGGAACGCGTCGTCGATGCCGTGGCCCAGCGCGGCGATCGCCAGCGGCGCCACCGTGTGGCTGATCGGCCCGAGCGGTGCCGAGGCCACGGCGAGCACGCCGCCACCCGCCTCCACGCCGAGCGCCACATGCAGCTCGGGCGGCGGCAGCCCTGCCGTGAGCAGGCTGTGCACCACGTAGGCGTTGGCCCGGGACAGCCCGATCGCGCCGATGACCGCGATCGCCAGCGTCTGGCCGATCAGCCGGAGCGTCTCCGTGGTGCCCGAGGCCATGCTGCCCGCCTGGATCGGGACCGAGTTGACCGCACCGGTGGTCAGCGACGTCACCAGGAACGCGAACCCGACACCGGCCAGCAGGATCGGGACGATGACCTGGCCGTAGCTCGCCCCGACCGGGAGCGCCGCCAGCCAGAACAGCGCGGCGGCGAGCGGCAGCACGCCGATGCCGAGCAGCCAGCGCGCGCTGACCCGGGCCAGCCACCGCTTGAGCACCGGGTACAGGACCACGGTCACCAGCGAGTTGGGCACCAGGCGCAGCGCCACCTGCCACGGGTTGAGGTGATCGGCGATCCCGAACAGCACGCCGAGCAGGTACGCCAGCGCCACGAAGCTGGCCATGCCGACGACCGCGATGAAGCCGGCGCTGGAGAACGCCGGGATCTTGAACAGGCTCAGCCGCAGCAGCGGGTCGTGGTGGCGCGACTCCTGCACCAGGAACAGGACCAGGATCACGGCCGCGGCGGCAAAGCTCCCGATCACCGGGCCGGACGTCCAGCCCTGCTCGGATCCCTGGATGGACCCGTAGCAGACGCCGATGACGAACAGCGCGATCAGCCCCTGGCCGACCCAGTCGTAGCTGCGGTGCGCGGTGGCCTTCGATTCCGGCGACAGCCACGCGCAGCCGAGGCCGACCACAACCGCGATGATCAGCACGGGCACGTACGCAAGCCGCCAGGACCCGTTGCGAGCCATCCCGCCCGCGATGAAGGGCCCCAACGCGGTGCCCAGGGCCAGTGCCACCGACCACAGCGCGATCGCCGTGGCCCGTGCCTGCGGTGTGCGGCTGTTCGCGACGATCAGCGCCAGCGAGCAGGTGTAGAGGGCGCCGCCGCCCAGCCCGGCCACGATCTGCGCCACCCAGAGCACGTGAATGGAGCCCGCCAGCAGCGCGATCAGCGAGCCGACCGCGATCAGGGCGAAGCCGACGAGGAGCACGCGCTTGCGCCCGCGCAGGTCACCGAACACCGCGAACGGCAGCCCGGACAGCGCGGTGGCCACGCCGAACAGGGTGGAATACCAGGTGATCTGCCCCCCGGTGGCGTGCAGCCCCTGCTGCAGGGCGCCGGGCAGCGAAGACGGGAGGGTCAGGGCTATGTTCGCGACCATGATCGCCGCGACCGCCGTGCCGAACGCGCGCACGGCCGTGGCTGGCAGTGCGCTGGCAGGCTGGGCGCTGGCTGATGCGCCGGCAGTGGCTTCGCTCACCGGGTGCCCTCTCCCCCCGGCGGGCACGGCACGCGGCCGCCGCGCCGGGGCAGGGTTACGCTGTGGTGATAACTGCTCCGTGTACTGACTAATACTCCTGTCCATCGTCGCTGTCAACGCTTGGCCGAGTGCCCCCCAGAAGACTGTTAAGCCAGGCTGTACCGGCAGATCACCTTGACGACGCGCGGCGAGCCGGGTTGAATGAATTTACTCAGTACACAGAGCATTTCTGCTGAGGAGGAGTGCGTTGGCCCGCCTGTGCAGCGTCATCACCACCTCGCACTCGCCGTTCCTGTTCATCGACGGCGCCCGATGGGCGCAGATCCGCAAGCTCAGGGACCTGCCCGGCCGGTACGCCCCGGACGCCCCGGTGGACTCCGCCGAGGAGAACCTCGCCAAGCATGCCCGGTGCGTCTTTGCGCTCGCTGAGCTTCGCGCGCAGCTCGACGCGGCCAGGCCGGACCTGCTGATCGTCTTCGGCGACGACCAGGAGGAGCAGTTCACGCCCGCGAACACGCCCGCGCTCGCGGTGTACGCCGGGCCGGAGTTCGCCGGGTACCGGGTCTCCCGCTTCGAGGGGGTCCCGCTGCCGGACACGGTGCGGCCGGAGCGGCCGAAGACCGCCGAGCACTGGGCCGCGGCGGTACCCGGCCACCCCGGGTTCGCCCGGCACCTGACCGCTGGCCTGGTGCTGCGCGGCTTCGAGCCCGCGCTGATGGAGTCCCTGCCGGTGCCCGATGAGGGCATGAGCCACGCGATCATGCGGCCGCTGCACTGCCTGCGGCCGGCCTTCGACCTGCCGACCGTGCCGGTGTTCGTCAACTGCTACCACGGCCCGCGGCCCACCGCGCGGCGCTGCTACAAGCTCGGCCGCGCGGTCCGTGAGCTGATCGAGGCGTGGCCGTCCGACGAGCGGGTCGCGGTCATCGGTTCTGGCGGGCTCTGGCATACCCCGCTCGACCCCGGCGCCACGATCGACGAGCGGTTCAACGCCGACATCCTCGCGGCCGTGGAGTCTGGCGGCTCCCGGCTGATGGCCGCGGTGTTCGACCGGGGGCTCGCGCTGGGCAGGGACAACGGCCACGCCGGACAGCGGGACGGAACGGGGAGCGCGATGGACCTCGGCTACGGAAGCGGCACCGGCGAGACCCGGAACTGGGTCGCCGCCGCCGCGGTCGCCGACGGCAGCCCGGGTGTGGTGGTCGACTCGGTGCCGATCTGGGCCTCGCCGGTGGGCGTGGCGTTCGCCTACTGGCCGCTGGCGTGAGCGCGCGCCCGGGGCTGCGGAAGGAGACGGTTACTGATGCTTGACGGCGTCACGGTCATCGACGTGCACGGGCACCTGTCCTCACCACCGCAGGTGCGGGCCTATGCGTTCAATCTGGTCTCCTTGCGCAGCCCGGGCGACGGCGAGCTGCGGCTGCCGGACGAGGCAGTGGCCGCGGCGCGGGAACGGCACGTGCGGGTGCTCGACGAGCGCAGCATCGACGTCCAGCTGCTGTCCCCGCGGCCGGCGGCGATGATGCACTGGGAGCGGCCGTTCATCGTCCGGGCGTGGACCCGGGTCACCAACAACCTGATCGCGCAGATGTGCCGGCTGGAGCCCACCCGCTTCGCCGGCATCGGCCAGCTGCCGCAGAACGCGTCGCTGGGCACCGAGAACTGCCTCGACGAACTGGACCGGTGCATCACCGAGCTGGGGTTCGCGGGCGTCCTGGTGAACCCGGATCCCGGCGCGGACTCGTCGGCGCCGGGCATGGACGACCCGTACTGGTACCCGCTGTACCGCAGGGCGGCCGAGCTTGACGCCACGATCCTGGTCCACCCGTCGCTGTCCAGAGACCCCAGGATCGAGCCGCTGCCGCACAGCTACCAGTTCAACAACCTGGTGCAGGAGACGCTGGCCACCTCCCTGCTCGAGCGCGGCACGGTATTCGCCGAGTTCCCGGGGCTGAAGATCGTGGTATCGCACGGCGGCGGCGCGCCCCGGCGGCTGCTCGCCGACGGCGACGTCCTGGACGCCATGGCGCCGGTCCCGCAGCACGTCACGCCCAGCGGCGAGCAGCCGGGCGGGCAGGTCGGCATCGTGCTCGGCCCGGCCGGCGACCAGGCCCAGGCCGTCCCGGAGCACCGCGACAGCCTGTTCGTCGACACCTGCTGTTACGACCCGCACTTCCTCGCCGCGGTGCTGCGGCAGCGGGGATCCCGGCAGGTGGTGTTCGGCACCGAGGCACCCGGCTCCGGGGCCCACCTGGTCAACCCGGCAACCGGCCGCCCCGCCGACGACGTGCTCGCCACGCTGGGCAGCCTCGGCTTCCTGTCGCCCGAGCAGCTCCGCGCGGTCGTGCACGACAACCCGCTGCGGGCCTTTCCGCTGCTGGCCAAGGCGCTCGGTTGAGCGGCCGGGCCGGAGGGCCGGACGGCGATCCGCTGCTCGGGCGGCTGTCGGCGCTCGACGCGTGCGTGGTCTCCGACGCGCTCGACTGGCTCGGCCTGCCCGGCTCGGCGCTCGGGCTGGGGCCGCTATGGCCCGGTGCCCGGCTGGCCGGGCGCGCCCGCACGGTGCTG
>JASHOI010000587.1 GCA_030041195.1 Streptosporangiaceae bacterium
TGGTGACCTGCTGGCCCTCGGCGAGGGTCACGTCGTTGTGCAGCCACTGCCAGACCTGGGACCGGGAGATCTCCGCGGTCGCCGCGTCCTCCATCAGGTTGAAGATCGCCACCGCGCCGGTGCCTGCCAGCCAGTTGGCCAGGTACTGCAGGCCCACGCTGATGTTGTTGCGCAGCCCGGCCTCGGTGATCCCGCCCGGTGTCTTGGCCACCGCCAGCAGGTCGGCGGCGCTGACCTGGACGTCGTCGCGCAGCTTGGCGAGCTGGTTGGGCCGGTCACCGAGCACGGCGTCGAACACCTCCTGGCAGACCGGCACCAGGTCGGGGTGCGCCACCCAGGAGCCGTCGAAGCCGTCGCCGGACTCGCGGGCCTTGTCCTCGCGGACCTTGGCCAGGGCCTTCGCGTTGACCTCCGGATCGCGCCGGCTGGGGATGAACGCCGCCATGCCGCCCATCGCGTGCGCGCCCCGGTCGTGACAGGTCTTGACCAGCAGCTCGGTGTAGGCGCGCATGAACGGCGCGGTCATCGTCACCGCGTTGCGTTCCGGCAGCACGAAGTCGCGCCCGCGGGTGCGGAACTTCTTGATGATGCTGAACAGGTAGTCCCAGCGGCCCGCGTTCAGGCCGGCGCTGTGGTCGCGCAGCTCGTAGAGGATCTCCTCCATCTCGAACGCGGCCGGGATGGTCTCGATCAGCACCGTGGCCCGGATCGTGCCGCGGGGTATCCCAAGCCGGTCCTGGGCCAGGTTGAAGGCGTCGTTCCAGAGCCGCGCCTCCAGGTGGCTCTCGGTCTTGGCCAGGTAGAAATAGGGCCCCTTGCCCTTGTCCAGCTGCCGCCGGGCGCAGTGCGCGAAGTACAGCGCGAAGTCGAACAGGCTGCCGGAGACCCGCTGGCCGTCGACGAGCATGTGCTTCTCGTCCAGGTGCCAGCCCCGCGGCCGCACCACGACCGTGGCCAGCTCATCGTCGGGCTGCAGCCGGTAGGCCTTGCCGTCGCCGCTGGTGAAATCGATCTTCCGGTCCAGCGCGTCCTTCAGGTTGAGCTGGCCGGTGACCATGTTGTCCCACAGTGGGGTATTCGCGTCCTCGAAGTCGGCGAGCCAGACCCGCGCCCCCGAGTTCAGCGCGTTGATCGTCATCTTCTTGTCGGTCGGCCCGGTGATCTCCACCCGCCGGTCGACCAGGCCCGGCGCTGGCGCGGCCACCTGCCACGACGCGTCGTCCCTGACCTGGCGGGTCCCGGGCAGGAAGTCCAGCATCGCGCCGTCGATGAGCTCCTGCTGCCGCCGGGCCCTGGCGGCCAGGAGCTCCGCCCGCCGCGGCTGCAGCTCCCGGTGCAGCGCGGCCACCAGGCCGAGCGCCTCGCCGGTGAGGATCTCGTCGTACCGGTCACCCGCGGGTGCGGTGATCTGGACGCCGTCGGTCTCGGTCACGCTGGCTCCTCCTGGTCAACGCGGCATGCCGGGCTGGCGCCGGCGCGGCCAGCGCCGCCCCAGCCCCGGTCCCGGCGCTACCTGCCCCGACGCTAGCTGTCGGCGGGCGCCACGGTCAAAGCCCGGCCCCACCCACCTCCCCTTCACGGGTCACATTCACCGCGCGTCCGGTGTTATAGCAGCCGAGGGTTAACCAGATGACCCTGAGCCCGCGCCGTGGGACCATCGTGGACGACCGGCGATCGGGCCAAGAGCCTAGCCTGGGAGGAAGATGTCCGTACCATCGAGCCAGACGCCCACGTTCCCGGTGATCGGCGGCCTCGCCGAGCCGGGGGACGCGGACCAGCTTGACCTGAATCCGGACCAGCTTGACGTGGACGCGGGCCAGCTGGACCTGGAGGACCGGCACGCCCTGCGCCGGGTCGCGGGGCTGTCCACCGAACTCCAGGACGTCACCGAGGTCGAGTACCGCGAGCTGCGGCTGGAGCGCGTGGTGCTGATGGGGGTCTGGACCGACGGGACCCTGGCCGAAGCGGAGAACTCGCTGCGCGAGCTGTCCCGGCTGGCCGAGACCGCGGGATCGCAGGTTCTGGCCGGCCTGATCCAGCGGCGGAGCCGACCCGACTCGGCGACGTACGTGGGCGCGGGCAAGGCGGCCGAGCTGGCCAGGATCGTGGCGTCGACCGGCGCGGACACGGTGATCTGCGACGGCGAGCTCGCGGCCAGTCAGCTGCGCAGGCTTGAGGGCATCGTGCGGGTCAAGGTCGTCGACCGGACCGCCCTGATCCTGGACATCTTCGCGCAGCATGCCCGCAGCAAAGAGGGCAAGGCCCAGGTGGAGCTGGCGCAGCTCCAGTACCTGCTGCCCCGGCTGCGTGGCTGGGGAGAGTCGCTGTCCCGGCAGGCCGGCGGCCGGGTGGCCGGCGGCGGCGGGATCGGGACCCGCGGCCCCGGCGAGACCAAGATCGAGACGGACCGGCGCCGGATCCGGGCGCGGCTGACCAAGCTGCGCCGTGAGCTGGCCGAGATGGCCGTCGGGCGCCAGGTGCAACGCGGGCAGCGGCGCAGGCGGGAGGTCCCTTCGGTCGCGATCGCCGGATACACCAACGCGGGCAAGTCGAGCCTGCTGAACCGGCTGACCGGAGCGCAGGTGCTGGTGGACGACTCGCTGTTCGCCACGCTCGACCCCGCCGTGCGGCGCGCGCGGACCCCGGCGGGCCGGCCGTTCACGCTCACCGACACGGTGGGCTTCGTGCGGCATCTGCCGCACCAGCTCGTCGACGCGTTCCGGTCCACGCTGGAAGAGGTCGCCGAGGCGGACCTGATCCTGCACGTCGTGGACGGCTCGGACGCCGACCCGCGGGCCCAGATCAGCGCCGTCCGCGAGGTTCTCGGCGAGATCGGCGCCGGGGACGTGCCCCAGATCGTCGTGATCAACAAGTCCGACCAGGCCGACCCGATCGAGGTGGAAGGGCTGCGGCTGGCCGAGCGCGGAGCGGTGGTGGTCTCCGCGCACACCGGGGACGGCATCGACGACCTGCTCAACGACGTTGACCGGCTGCTCCCGCGGCACGACACGGAGGTCGTCGTCACGATCCCGTACGACCGGGGCGATCTTGTCTCCCGGGCACACCAGGAGGGCGAGGTGCTCGCCGTCCGGCACGGGAATGAGGGCACCGAGCTCACCGCGCGGGTGCCGCCCGGCCTGGCGGCCGAGCTTGGCCGGCTGGTTGCGCCGGCGGCATCGAGCTAACGCAAATGTTCTCGTAAATATCCGGCACTTGCCGCATACGGGGATGCAATCCTTTGCAGTTCTTAATGTCGCGATAATCGCGCAATTACGTAGCGGAAGTCCGAAGTTCGGTGAGTGGGCCATGAATTCCGGCGGCGGACATAATTGGCCAGCGCCGGGAGCGGCGGAATCGGGCGGGCATGCCGCCGCAGGTCGCGGCCTGCGGCGGGGCCCGTGCCAGCCAGAACTCCGCGCGGCAATAGCCAGGCAGAAAGCGGCAATGAAGGGGAAGGGAAGCTGGCCGGGGTACAACGGCGCTGGTAAGCGGCGTCGCGCAGGTCAGCGGTAAAGGCGCGGCGACCGGGTGCCGGCCGGTGCGGCCACGGTTGTCGGGGCAGGAGTGTCCGGCCACGGACGTCGCCCGGGCCGTATCTATGCAGGTCGATCCCTGCAGGTCCGCCGCCTGAGCAGGGCCGGCGGCCCGGGTCTCGGCGCCCCGGAACCGGCCGTGGCAACTCCTCGCAGGCGGGAGAGTACGCAGGGTTTTTGAGTCGCCATTCAGCCGAGGCAAATCTGCCCGCGCCTCTGTACAACGGCCCTCTATGTGCAATAACGTGACTCAACCGATATTGTTGGTTGGCGTATCAGCAGCGTTCTATAGATCCTCCCCAACTGAGTGTTAGTCGGTGCACGAGCACCGGGCACGAGTCATAGCAGGTGACCGCTCATGGCCAGCCGGACCGCCACGCGACGTGCTCTCCCTCAGGGGGGCGAGGGTCGGTGACTGTTCGCTTGCTCACCAACATCGGCCGGCTGTGGACCGGTTCCGAGGTGTGGAGCAACGCGGCTATTTTGGCCCATGACGACCGTATTGCATGGGTTGGCCCGGCATCGGAACTCCCGGGCAGCATTCCCGGCGTGATCGAGGACATCGTCGATGTCGACCACGTCGAGAACCTCAACGGCGGGCTGGTCACCCCCGGGCTCATCGACGCCCACTCGCACCCGGTCTACGCGGGCAACCGGTATGCGGAGCTCGCGATGCGGGCCAGCGGCTCGTCGTCAGCGGACATCGCCGCCGCCGGCGGCGGGATGGCGTCCACGGTCACGGTCACCAGGGGGACCGACCCCTGGACGCTCTGCGACAGGGTCCGGGCCCGGCTGCGCGACTGGATGCTGAGCGGCACCACCACGATCGAGGCCAAGACCGGCTACCACCTGACCAGGGACGGCGAGCTGGCGGACATCCGGCTGCTGCGCTCGCTCGAGGGCGAGCACGGTGTGCCGCGGGTGCACGCGACGTTCCTGGCGGCGAACGCGGTGCCGCCCGAGTACTTCGGCCGCCGCCACGACTACATCGACGCGGTCAGCGCGTGGTGCGCCGACGCGGCCGTGGCCGGTGCCGACAGCGTGGACGTGTACTGCGACGACGGCCGCTTCACCGAGCGGGAGGCCCGCTGGGTGCTGAACGCGGGCCGGCAGGCCGGCCTGCTGCCCCGGCTGCACGCGTGCGGCAACCCGCGCAACGGAGCGGCCAGGCTGGCGGCGGAGATCGGCTGCGCGTCCGCCGACCTGCTGCACGAGGCCGACGAGAAGGACGTCACCGCGCTGGCGCGGGCCGGTGTTGCCGCCGTGGTGTGCCCGGCCACCTCGCTGAAGACCGGCCAGCTCCCGCCGGTCCGCAGCATGCTCGACAAGGGCGTCGCGGTCGCGCTCGGGTCTGATCACTCGCCCGGCGGGGTCGGGATCACCTCCATGCCGCTGGTGATCTCGCTGGCCGTGGCGCACTTCGGGATGAGCGTCACCGAGGCGCTGCGCGCGGCGACGATCGGCGGCGCCCAGGCGCTCCGTGCGCCCGACCGCGGCGCGATGGTCCGCGGCAGGTACGCCGACGTCGTGGCCTGGGACGCCGATCACGAGGGCGCGTTTGCCTGGGCCTACGGCCTGAAGCCGGTCCGCGTGTGGCGCGGCGGCGAGCCGGTGACCGGCTGAGCAGCCGCCAGCCGTAATCGCCGGGGTCGGCGGCACCGGGGGGCTGGGTAGCGTTCCGGGCGGTCATGGAGAGCACCGGCCTGGTGCCGGGTCACCCCCTCGTTCGTGGCATGCTGCAGGCATGCCTGCTGGGACCGCGGTGACGGTGATCGTCGGGGACGAGGAGCTGCTGGTCGAGCGCGCCGTGCACGCGGCCGTGGCGGAGGCCGGCGCGGCCTCGTCCGAAGCGCTGGACGTGCACGACGTGCGCGCCGCCGAGCTGCGACCCGGTGACCTGTCCGCGCTCACCGCGCCCTCCCTGTTCGGCGGCGGCTGCCTGGTCATCGTCAGGTCGGCCCAGGACGCCACCAAGGACGTCGCCGCCGAGCTGGCCGGCCAGCTCGCCGCGCCGCCGCCCGACGTCACGCTCGTGCTCACCCATTCCGGCGGGGCCAAGAACAAGTCGCTGCTGACCGGGCACGGCGGCCGGCGGGTCGACTGCCCGGCGGTCAAGCGCTTCGGCGAGCGGCTCGACTTCCTGCGCGCCGAGTTCGCCCGGGAGGGGCGCAAGGCGGACGACGGGGGGCTGCGCGCGCTGCTCGACGCGGTCGGGACCGACCTGCGCGAGCTGGCCGCGGCGTGCAGCCAGCTCGCTGCCGACACCACCGGGGTGATCAGCCAGGGCGCGGTCGCGCGGTACTACCGCGGCCGGGCCGAGGCGACCGGGTTCACCGTCGCCGATCGCGCGGTCGAGGGAAAGCTGGGCGAGGCGCTCTCGCAGCTGCGCTGGGCCCTGGCCACCGGGGTCTCCCCGGTGCTGATCACGAGCGCCCTCGCGCAGGGGGTCAGGGCGCTCGGCCGGGTGGGCACGGCGGCGCGGACCAGGGGCGCGGACGCGCTCGCGGCCGAGCTCGGCATGCCGCCGTGGAAGGTGGACCGGGTGCGCCAGCAGCTGAAGGGCTGGTCGGCCGACGGCGTGGCGCGAGCGCACGCGGTCGTGGCCCAGGCCGACGCCCAGGTGAAGGGCGAGGGCGCGAGCCCGGGCTATGCGCTGGAGCGCGCGGTCACCGAGATCGTGGCCTGCCGCTCGGCCGACTGACCCGCGCCGCCCCGGTCAGCCGCGGCGGGCCGGTCAGCTGATGTCGAGCTGCGCGGCGCGCTTGGAGATCGCCGACTTGCGGTTGGCCGCCTGGTTCTTGTGGATGACGCCCTTGCTGGCGGCCTTGTCGAGCTTGACGAACGCGGCCCGCATGGCCTGAGTGGTCCGCTCCTCGTCGCCCGCGTCCGCTGCCTCGCGGAAGTGGCGCACCGACGTCTTCAGCGCCGACTTGACCGCCTTGTTGCGCTGGCGCGCCTTCTCGTTCTGCTTGTTGCGCTTGATCTGGGACTTGATATTCGCCACGCGTGTGCCTCGCTAGGAGTGTGTCAGCTCTATCGGATATGCCCGCCGCGACGAGACCGCGGCGTCGCACCCGGCAGGACACTGCGGGCATGCGGGCAGCCGACTGGTAAGGATATCCGAGATCAGCCCGGCCGCTCAAACCGGCCGGATCCCGCCGCCCCCGCGAGCCGGCGCAGGCCGGTGGGGCCGGTTGGGGCCGGCGGGGCCGGTTGGGGCCGGCGGGGCCGGTTGGGGCCGGTTGGGGCC
>JASHOI010000588.1 GCA_030041195.1 Streptosporangiaceae bacterium
CCATGGCGCCGACCCGGCTGGTCCGTGCCGAGGGCGCCGCGTGAGCCCCGGCGGGCCGGGCCGTGGTCGCGCGGAGCTGCTTCCAGAGCCGGGCCAGGGCACCGCGGCGGATCGGCTCCTCGATGTAGTGCCAGGACAGCGCCGCTAGCACGATCGTGGCCGCGGTCTGCCAGGCGGCGCGCACCAGGTTCTCGGTCGAGTTGGCCGGGGTGGTCAGCACGATGACCGGATAGTGCCACAGGTAGATGCCGTAGGACCGGACGCCGAGCCAGCGTAGCGGCCGCCAGCCGAGCGCGCGCCCGGTGAGCGCACCGGGAACGGCGACCGCGGCGATGACGGCGGCGGACGCGAACGAGAGCACGATGAGGCCGCCACGGTACAGGAACGGGGAGTACTGGCCGGTGCGCCAGATCATCAGCGCGATCACGGCCAGCCCGGCAAACCCGCCGACGTCGAGCACCGCGCGGGCCGCGCGGCCTGGCGCGGCCCGGCGCGACGGCCAGGTCATGGCCAGCGCGGCGCCGATAAGCAGCCCGGCTGCCCGGGTGTCGGTCCCCTCATACACCCGGCTCGGGTCCAGGCCGGGGTGATACAGGATCAGCATCAACCATGCCGAGCCAGCGGCCAGGGCCAGCGTGGGCAGCGCGAGCCACGCCACGCCGCCGGTGCGGCCGCGGCGGATCTTGCTGACCAGCAGCAGGCCGGCCAGCAGCAGCCACGGCCAGGCGAGGTAGAACTGCTCCTCCACGGCCAGCGACCACAGGTGATCGAGCGGCTGCGGTGGCGCGAACCTGGCGAAGTAGGACTGGCCCTGGATGATCAGGTACCAATTGGAGGAGTACGTGGCCGCGGCGGCGTCGGCGCCGCGCAGCGAAGTCAGGCGGGCCCGGTCGAACAGCGTCACCCAGGCCGTGACCACGGCCAGCATCACGAACAGGGCCGGCAGCAGCCGCCGGGCCCGCCGGGCCCAGAAGTCGGCCAGCGCCAGCCGCCCGCGCGCGGCCCACTGGCCAAGCAGCAGGTCCGTGATCAGGTAACCGGACAGCGTGAAGAACACGCCGACGCCGAGCAGCCCGCCCGGTGCCCAGCCCAGCTGCTCGTGAAATGCGATGACCGCGAGCACCGCCAGCGCCCGCAGCCCGTCAAGACCTGGCATGTACCGCTGGCCGGCGCGTACCGGTTCCGGCATGACTTCCCCTCCACGCCGCGGCCCGCTCGCACCGGTTAGGCGGGTCATCGGTTGTGCGCGGCAGGGACGTCAATACCCGATGTAATCATTTGACTACACATAGCAATTGCCAAGGAAATGGCACGGGCGCGCGGCGCAGATGGGTCATCCCCGGCCAATCCGTGCGACGCGGAGCACGGCGCGGATGGGACTGGAGTGGCGCATGTTGCCGATA
This sequence comes from Streptosporangiaceae bacterium, assembly GCA_030041195.1. The sequence continues at coordinate 1,404 of JASHOI010000588.1, forward strand.
ACCGGCGGCCAACTGTGCGTGCGGTAGTGATTCGCCACGTCGATGTACCGATGAGCACGTTCTATGCGGCCTTAACGTACATCGATGCGCGCCGGCCGGGTTCGCGCCGCGATCTGCGGGCGCCACCATGCCTGGGTCCGACCGGAGTAGGTAGTTTGGCGGGTATGGCGATTCCCACTGCAGGCCTGGCGAGCCGCGGGGCGTTGCGTACCGGCCAGTCGAAGGAATCGGCATGACCGCGGACCAGTACGCGACCGCCGCCGGGCTGATCGAGCGGACGGCCGCGGCCTACGTTTCCGGAGTGCCGGAGCGTCCGGCCGACGACGGGTTCTTCGGGCCGTCGAGCGTGACCTGGAAGATCAGCGGTGACCTCACCGGGCCGGTGGCGGGACTGCGGTCGCTGCTGATGCAGGCGCTGCACCCGCTGGCGATGGCCGGGGTCGACCAGCACAGCGGCTGGCGGGAGGATCCCGTGGGCCGGCTGGCCGCGACCTCGGCGTACGTGACCACGATCAGCTTCGGCGACCGGGCCACGGCGCAGCGGGCCGCGGCGCGGGTGCGCAAGATCCATACCCGCGTCACCGGCGTCGACGACGTCACCGGGCGCCGTTACGAGGCGAGCGACCCCGCGCTGCTGCTCTGGGTGCACGCGGCGCTGGTCGAGTCGGCCGTGACGGTCCGGCGGCTGCTCGGGGCACCGCTCCCGGCCGAGGACGCCGACCGCTACGTGGCCGAGATGGTCGTCGCGGCCGAACTCGTGGGGGTGCCGGCCGGGATGGTCCCGGCCCGGGTGGAGGAACTCGATGACTACATCGAGTCCGTGCGGCCCGAGCTGCGCTGCACGCCAGCGGCCGCCGAGTCCATGGCCTACCTGCTCAACCCGCCGGGCCTGGACGAGGAGATCGCCGACATCTGGCAGGACATCCGCAGCGGTGCGGTCGCCTCGCTGCCGGACTGGGCCCGGCAGATGTACGGCTACACCGCCGAGCCGCTGACCCCGGCCCGGCGGGAGGAGATACGGCAGGTGCTCGGCGTCCTGGACGCCGTGTTCCTCGGCGAGCCGGGCGTGCTCGAGGCCCGGCAGCGGATCACGGCGATGACGCGTACCGCGGCGCGGCCCGCGTGAGAAGGCTTCTGGCCGCGACCGCGGT
>JASHOI010000589.1 GCA_030041195.1 Streptosporangiaceae bacterium
GAGGCCGTCGAGGCCCTCGGCGTCGGCCAGGGCCAGCGCGCGGTCGATCACGGCGGCCTTGCTGAGCCGGGGCCGCTCGATGTCGGCGGAGGGTGTGGAGGTCATCTCGGTTGACAACTATACGCCGTACAAGAGACACTGGGCCAGTGCTGTACAACGTATAGGAACACTGTACAGAGATGATGTACAGGCAATCCCGATGGGGAGTGCGCATGCAACGACGCTGGTGGGCACTGGTGGCCGTGGCCCTGGCCACCTTCATGACCTATCTCGACAACAACGTCACGAACGTCGCGATCCCGACGATCCAGCGCAGCCTGCACCTGTCGACCGCGGGCCTGGAGTGGGTGGTCAGCAGCTACGTGCTGGCCTTTGCGGCGCTGCTGCTGGTGGGCGGCAAGCTGGCCGACGTCTACGGGCGGCGGCGGCTGTTCTTCGCCGGGCTGACGGTGTTCACCCTGGCCTCGCTGGGCGCCGGGCTGGCCGGCAGCGGCGCGGTCCTGATCGGCATGCGGCTGGTGCAGGGCACCGGCGCCGCGCTGCTGGTGCCGACCACCCTCGCGATCATCGTGGCGACCTTCGATGACGCCAGGGAGCGCACCGTCGCGATCGGGGTGTGGACCGCGATCGGCGCGATGGCCCTGGCCTTCGGGCCGCTCATCGGCGGCCTGATCAGCCAGCACCTGCACTGGGGCTGGATCTTCTTCATCAACGTGCCGGTCGGCGCGATCACGTTCGCCATCGCCGCCGCCTCGGTCGGCGAGTCGCGCGACACGTCGGTGGCGCGCTCCCTCGACGTGCCGGGCCTTGCCGTCTCGGTCATCGCGCTGTTCTCGCTCACCTACGCGCTGATCGAGGGTCACGACCAGGGCTGGACCTCGCGGCTGATTCTCGGTGGGTTCGCGCTCGCCGCCGTCGCGGTGGCCGCGTTCATCCTGGTCGAGGCCAGGAGCGCGCACCCGATGATCCCGCTCTCGCTGCTGCGCTCCGCGGCGTTCGGCGGTGGCATCGGCACGATGATGATGTGGGCGTTCGGCGTCTTCGGTATCTACTTCTACACCTCGATCTACCTCCAGGAAGTGCTGCGCTTCTCGCCCACCAAGGCGGGCCTGGCGTTCGTGCCGATGGCGCTGTGCATCGCGCTGTTCGCCGGGATCAGCGGGCCGCTGGCCGCGCGCGTCGGCGCGCACTGGCTGGTCGGGCTCGGGATGGCCATGGACGCGGCCGGCCTCTACCTGTTCTCCAGGCTCGGCGCCGGCGCGACCTTCGCCAGCCTGATGCCCGGGTTCGTGCTGTTCGGCGCCGGCTCCGGCCTGATGAACGTGCCGCTGGTCAACGCGGCGCTCGGGGCGGTGCCGCGGGACCGGTCCGGCGTGGCTTCGGCGCTGCTGAACAACTCGCGGGAGGTGGCCGGGCTGCTCGGGGTCACGGTCATCGGCGCCGTGCTGTGGACCCGCCGCGGCGTCGCGCTGGGGCACGCGGTGGCGCCGGCCCAGGCCTACATCGACGGCTACCATGCCGGGCTGGCCGTCACGATCGCCCTGGTCGCGGCCGGCGCGGTCGTGGGCTACCTGGCACTGCGCCGCGTCCCGCGGCCGCAGCAGGCGGCCCAGGCGGGCGAGCCGGTGCAGCAGGCGCCGGCCGCCAGGCAGATCACTCCAACCGTCCGGGTCAACACCGAGGCGTAGCCGGGACGGCGTCTGGCCGCAGCGGCCCGATCAGCGCGAGCCCGGCCGCGATGATCAGCAGCGCGCCCGCCGCAAAGATCGCGCGAACCGGCACGGTCGCGGCGAGCGCGCCCGCTGCCGCCATCGAGGCGATGTTGGCGGCCTGCTGGACCGGGTTGAACACCGACATCACGCGCCCGATCAGCCGTTGCGGGATGCTGGCAAGCAGCAGCGGCGGCGCGGCCGCGTTGACCGCGCCGAAGGCCACGCCGACGAGGCCGAGGACCCCGACCGCCGCCGGCAGGCCGGTCAGCCGCGAGAAGCCGAGCAGGCAGGCGCCGCCGGCCACAAGGCCGAGCCAGAACACCCGCGCCGCGCCGATTCGGCCCGCTCAAGCCGTCATCGGCGTTTGTGGTTCGGAAATATCCGGCTGGCGGCGGACGTTTCCGCATCGCTGAATTCAGCGGGCGTCGGGCCCCGGGGGATCCGTGTGTTGCTGCGGGTTGGCGAGGCTGACCGGGTAAGCTCAGGTGCGCTGAAGACACCGCTCGGGAGAGTTCCCGCGCAGCCAGCTGCGGGGCGCCGAAGGGGCAACATTCCCCGGAACCTCTCAGGCACCAAGGACCGGGCGGGACAAGCGGCTCTGGAACTGCGCGCGGACGCACGGCGACAGAGGGGGACTCCGGCTAACAGCAACGCCAGGCAGGCCCGGGGGCGGGCCGCCAAGGAGGCTCCCATGAAGTTCGCTCAGCGCCATATCGGGCCGTCCGAGGACGATCAGGCGCAGATGCTCAAGTCCGTAGGCTACGCATCGCTCGACGAGCTGACCTCGGCAGCGCTGCCCGCAGGCCTGGCCGCCGACCGGGAGCTGAACCTGCCCGAGCCGCTGTCCGAGGAGCAGGCGCTCGCCGAGCTGCGCCGCCTGGCCGGCCGCAACCAGGTGCTCACCTCGATGATCGGCCTCGGCTACTACGGCACGGTGACGCCCGCGGTGATCCGCCGCAACCTGCTCGAGAACCCGGCCTGGTACACCGCGTACACGCCGTACCAGCCGGAGATATCCCAGGGCCGCCTCGAGGCGCTGATCAACTTCCAGACCATGGTCGAGGACCTGACCGGGCTGCCGGTGGCCGGTGCGTCGATGCTGGACGAGGCCACGGCCGCCGCCGAGGCGATGACCATGGCCAGACGGGTGGCGGGCAAGGGCCGGATTTTCCTCGCCGACGCCGACTGCCTGCCGCAGACGCTGGCCGTGCTGGCCACGAGGGCGGAACCGCTCGGCATCGAGCTGGTCGTCGCGCCGGTCACGCCCGAGCTGATCGCCGCGCAGCCGGACGGGGAGCTGTTCGGCGTGCTGCTGCAGTACCCCGGCGCCAGCGGCGCGGTGCGCGACCTCGCGCCCGCGATCGAGGCGGCGCGCGGCAGCGGCGCGGTCGCCGCGGTCGCCGCCGACCTGCTGGCGCTGACCTTGCTCCGGCCGCCCGGAGAGCTCGGCGCCGACATCGCCGTCGGCACCGCGCAGCGGTTCGGGGTGCCGATGGGCTTCGGTGGCCCGCACGCCGGCTACATCTGCGTGCGCGACGCGCTGAAGCGGCAGCTCCCTGGCCGGCTGGTCGGGGTCTCGGTCGACGCGGACGGCCACCCCGCCTACCGGCTGGCGCTGCAGGCCAGGGAGCAGCACATCCGCAGGGAGAAGGCGACGAGCAACATCTGCACCGCGCAGGTGCTGCTGGCCGTCATCGCCGCCATGTACGCGGCCTACCACGGCCCGGACGGGCTGACCGCGATCGCCCGGCGGGTGCACCGCAGGGCCGCCGTGCTGGCGCGGACGCTGCGCGACGAGGGCTTCGACGTCGAGGTCAGCGAGTTCTTCGACACGGTCCGGGTGCTGCTGCCGGGGACCGCCGCCGATGCCGCGGCGCGGGCCCGCGCGGCCGGCTTCAACCTGCACCAGGACGGGCCGGACGCGGTGCAGATCGCCTGCGACGAAACCACCACCGAAGACCAGCTGCGCGCGGTGGCCGGGGCGCTGGCCGGCCGGGACGTGGAGCTGGCCACCGAGGCTCCCGACGCACTGCCGGACGCGCTGCGGCGGGACAGCGAGTTCCTCACCCACCCGGTGTTCCACGTTCACCGCAGCGAGACCGCGATGCTGCGCTACCTGCGGCGGCTGGCCGACTTCGACATCGCGCTGGACCGGTCGATGATCCCGCTCGGCTCCTGCACGATGAAGCTGAACGCGGCGGCCGAGATGGAGCCGATCAGCTGGCCGGAGTTCGCCGGGCTGCACCCGTTCGCCCCGGCCGAGCAGGCAGCGGGCTACCGGGAGCTGATCGGCGGGCTGCAGGACGCGCTGGCCGAGATCACCGGCTACGACGCGGTGTCGCTGCAGCCCAACGCGGGATCCCAGGGCGAGCTCGCCGGGCTGCTCGCGATCCGGCACTACCACGCCGCCCGCGGCGAGCCGGGCCGTGACGTGTGCCTGATCCCCGAATCGGCGCACGGGACCAACGCGGCCAGCGCGGCGGCGGCCGGCCTGCGGGTGGCCGTGGTCAAGTGCGGCCGGGACGGCGCGATCGACGTTGCCGACCTGCGCGCCAAGCTGGACGCGCACGCCGGGAGCGTCGCCGCGATCATGCTGACCTACCCGTCGACCAACGGCGTGTTCGAGGAGACCATCGGCCAGGTGTGCGCCGAGGTGCACGACGCGGGCGGGCAGGTGTACGTGGACGGGGCGAACCTGAACGCCCTGGTCGGGCTCGCCAGGCCGGGCACGTTCGGCGCGGACGTCTCGCACCTGAACCTGCACAAGACGTTCTGCATCCCGCACGGCGGCGGGGGCCCCGGGGTCGGCCCGGTCGCGGCCCGGGCGCACCTGGCGCCGTTCCTGCCGAGTCACCCCTTGCTCGGCCAGGCGGGCCACGCCGGCCCGGTCGCCGCGGCGCCGTACGGGTCGGCCGGGATCCTGCCGATCTCCTGGGCGTACATCCGGATGATGGGCGCCGAAGGGCTGCGGCGCGCCACCGGGGTGGCCATCCTGTCGGCGAACTACGTGGCCAGGCGGCTGGATCCGCACTTCCCCGTGCTGTACACCGGCCGCGACGGCCTGGTCGCGCACGAGTGCATCCTGGACTTGCGCCCGGTCACCACCCAGACCGGCATCACCGCCGAGGACGTGGCGAAGCGTCTGATCGACTACGGCTTCCACGCGCCCACGATGTCGTTCCCGGTGGCTGGCACGCTGATGGTCGAGCCGACCGAGAGCGAGGACCTGGCCGAGCTGGACCGGTTCTGCGACGCGATGATCGCGATCAGGCAGGAGATCGCGAAGGTGGCCTCCGGCGAGTACGACGCCGCCGACAACCCGCTGAAGAACGCGCCGCACACCGCCGCCATGCTGCTGACCGGGGACTGGGCGCACCCCTACGAGCGGGAGCAGGCCGCCTACCCGGTGCCCGGCGACCGCAGGTCCAAGTACTGGCCGCCGGTCCGGCGGATCGACCAGGCCTACGGCGATCGCAACCTGGCCTGCGCCTGCCCGCCGCCCTGGGCGTTCGAGAACTGACCCGCGCGCAGCCACCCGTCCGTATCGTGGTCGGCGGGAGGCGCTATGAAGATCATCGGCGAAGCCGGGTGGTTCACGCCGCCGTCCGGCCAGGCGGGAAACCACTGGACCGAGCATCTGCGGGTCAGCGACCTGAGCGTCGGGACCTACTCGATCGCGCGCGGCGGCGCCGACGACCAGGAGCCGCACACCGAGGACGAGATCTACCTGGTGACCGCGGGGCGTGCGGTGCTGCGGGCCGGCGACGACAGTGCGCCGGTCGGCCCGGGATCGGTGATCTACGTGGCCGCTGGCGAGGAACACCGGTTCACCGACGTCACCGAGGCCCTGGCGGCGATCGTGGTGTTCGCACCGGCCGAGGGCTCCCGGAGCCGGGCGGGCTAGTCTCGCTGTCCCGCCGGTATCGTCCGCCCCTTCCACTGCCCGCCCCGGCCGAGGTGGTAGCGCCGGGCCGAGTCGGCGGTCATCGCCGCATACAGCAGGGCGATCAGCGGCAGGCACGGAGCCCGCAGCGGCGACAGCCGGTACAGCCGCAGGATCGGCACGTAGCTGACCGTCATGATCGCCCAGCCGGCCAGGCCCGCCGCTGCCAGCC
>JASHOI010000590.1 GCA_030041195.1 Streptosporangiaceae bacterium
AGCGCGCCGTCGCGGGCCGCGCTGGCCGCGCCGTCCAGCGTGGGGGCGGCGCAGGCCAGCACCTTCTCGGCCCCGCCGTTGGTCAGGTCGCGCACCTGCTCGGGCCAGTCGGGCTTGGTGTGGTCGACGACGTCCGCTGCGCCCAGGTGGTGCAGGAACTCGTGGTTCTGCGGGCTGGCCGTGGCCACCACGTTCGCGCCCAGAATCCGGGCGATCTGCACCGCGAAGTGGCCGAGGCCGCCCGAGCCCGCGGTGATCAGGACGGTTTCCCCGGCGCTGAGCTTCAGCACGTCGGTCAGGCCCTGCTCGGCGGTCAGCCCGTCGATCGGCACCGCGGCGGCTTCGACGGCGCTCAGCTCCTCCGGGATTGGGGCAAGCTGCTCGACCGGGCAGGTCAGGTACTGGGCGTAGCACCCGGTCAGGGCCGGGTAGCCGTATACCGGCGTGCCGTCGTCCAGGTCCGCGTCGGCTCCGGTGTCACCGACGACGACGCCGGCGAACTCGCCGCCGGGCACGTAGGGCAGGGACCCGGTGTAGCCGCCGCGGCGCAGCGAGGCGTCCCAGGGGCCGACGCCGGCGGCGAGCACCCGGACGAGCACCTCGCCGGGACCGGGCTTCGGCAGCTCCGCGTCGCTGACCTGCATCACTTCGGGGCCACCGAACTTGCTGACCGTGATCACCTGCATCGCCGCTCCGCTCTCTCCGCGGCTGGCCGCGGGCGCATCGTGCCGGTGTCCCCACCTTAACGGGACGTCAGCCCGGCCGGCCGGCTGGGAGGCTGGTGACGAGCACGTCCGACACGGGCCAGCCGGGACGGGAATCGCGGGTGCGGGCGACCTTCCGCCAGCCCCAGTTCTGCAACGCGCTCTGCGCCGGGCCGGCCGCCGGGAGCACGGTCAGCGTGGCCCGTTCCTCGGTCCGGCCGCCCAGGATGAGGTCGTGCAGTGCCTGGCCGATGCCCTGCCGCCGCCACGACGCGCGGACCAGCAGGTCGGTGACCGCGAACGTGCGGCCGGGGTGCTCAGCGGTGTCCTCGTCCGGCAGCGGGGTGGTCAGGCCACGCCACCAGGACGTCGACGGCCGCAGCGGCATCCCGGCCGCGTAGCCGACCAGGTAGCCGCCGGACCGGGCCTCGGCGAGCACGAACCCCGGCTGGCGCCGCTGCACCCGGAACCGGCGGGCATAGTCGCCCTCGTCGGCGTGCCGGTACGGCGGGTCCGCGTACACCTCGGCGTGCAGGGCCTGGAGTTCCGCCTCGTGCTCGGCCGCCTGGGCGCCGTCGAGCAGCTGGAACGTGATCTCGGGCGCCGGCACAGCCACAGGCTAGCCGCGACGACCCCGCTGACCGCCCGGCCGTCGGCGCGGCGCCCGGGCGAAGGCGGGTCAGCGCTGGGCGGCGACCTCGGCGAAACGGTCGAGCGTCCACCCCGAGCCGACGGCGTCGCGCATGCTCTCCCAGCCCTCGCCGTGGCGGTCGAGGTGGCGGTGCGTGAGCACGACCCGGGTGCGCGCCGGCCCGTCCTCGGTGAACGTGACCTCGACCTCGCTGGCCTTGGCCGGGTCGGTCTCGAGCTGCCACTGCAGGTTGATGTCCCAGCTGAATACGACCCGGTGCGGCGGCTCGTAACCGAGCACCCGGGACCAGGCGCACTCGCTGCCGTCGGTGCCGCGGTCGATGATGCGGCCGCCGACGCGCGGCTCGAACACCATCTCGGCCAGCTCGGCCTCGAGAATGTGATGGCGGGGATCCCACCAGGAGCCGATGCCGTCGGTGAACACGCGGAAGGCGTGGTCGATCGGCGCGTCGACGATGGTCTGCGTGGTCACCGAGGTCTCTTGGACTTGCGTGGTCATCTGTCCTCCCGCATTGGCTGGCTGGCCGCGGCCTTGAACCTGGCCAGGGACTGCTCCCAGAACTGCTCGAAGTAATCGCGGATCGCGGCGACTCCTGCTGAGTCCACCGAGTAGATGCGGCGGGTGCCGTCGGCCTGGTCGGTGACCAGCCCGGCCGACTTCAGCACCTTGAGGTGCTGCGAGACGGCAGGGCGGCTCACCGGGAGCTGGCGTGCCAGCTCCCCGACCGCGCTCGGCGAGCTCGCGAGCCGCTCGAAGATCGCCCGCCGGGTCGGATCGGCGAGCGCGGTGAGCGCCGCCCCATGGTTAGTCACCACTTACGGTAAGCTATAACTTACCAATAACCCCGTCAAGCGGCGCCGCCATCCTGTGACGCCGGAGAATGCGTCAAGCAGCGCGGAAGCCCGGGCCACCCCCGGGCCGCCGGCCGAGTTGCCGGCCCGCCCGGGCGTCGATGTACCGATGGGCATGTTCTATGCGGCCCATCGGTACATCGACGCGGCCGGTTCCGTGGGTGCGGGGTCAGCCCTTCACGTAGCCAAGCTTCTCGGTAACCTTGCCGTCGCTGACGGTGATCACGTCGACGCCCCGGACGTGGCCGCCGTCCCAGTCGTAGCGCCAGCGCTGCACCACCCGCTGGCCCGCTGCGAAGGAGTCCTCCACGGTGAAGTGACTCGCGAGGTCGTCGAAGATGGGTTTCCACGCGGCCCCGATCGCCGCGTGGCCGGCGCAGCGCTGGCCGTCCGGCGCGGGTGAGGTTGCCTCGAACACGCAGTCCGCGCTGGTCAGCGTCAGGGCGGCAGCGAGGTCGTGGTCGTTCCAGGCCGCGTTGAACCGGGCGACGACGTCGGCGGCCGGCTCGGCGGCAACCTGGCTGGCGGCGGTCATGCCAGCGACGGTTCGGCGGGCTGCAGGCCGCCGCGGATCATTTCCCGAAGCTCCGGGGTGTCCTCGTGGCCGTGCTTGGCGACGGCGTGCGCCACCGCAGCGTCGAGAACCTCCTCCTCGCTCCCGGCGATCGCGAGCGTGCAGCCAATCTCGTTGGGTACCTGGCGGCAGTCGATCATCTTCCTGGCCATCAAGGCCTCCCCTCCTGATTGCGCCGGGCCGGCCCCCGCGCGGTCCTGCCGTGTGCCAACGCGCGCGCAGCTTCGGTTGGCCCGTCTCGCGGCGGACCCGATAGACTTACTTACCAATAGGTCAGAGTCTGACCTACTAGTAGGTCAGCGGTCAAGGAGTGCGGATGGCTTTGACGGCGCCGGGGCGCGGGGCAGACGACAACGCGGGCACCGCCGCCCGGATCCTTGATGCGGCCGAGAGCCTGGTCCAGGTCCGCGGGTTCAACGGCTTCAGCTACGCCGACATCGCCGCCGAACTGCACATCACCAAGGCCGCGCTGCACTACCACTTCGCCGGCAAGGCCGACCTCGGCGAGGCGCTCATCACCCGCTACGCGAGCCGGTTCGCCGAGGCGCTCGCCGGGATCGACGCCGACGGCCTCGGCCCGGGCGCCAAGCTGGCCGCGTACGCGGACCTCTACCTGGAGGTGCTGCGCGACCGCAAGATGTGCCTGTGCGGCATGCTGGCCGCCGAGTACCAGACCCTGCCGCAGCCGATGCGCGATGCCGTGATCGCGTTCTTTGAGCACAACGAGAACTGGCTGGAGGGCGTGCTTGCGCAGGGGAGAGGCGAGGGCGGCCTGCGGTTCGCCGGCTCTGCGCGCGACACCGCCCGCATGGTCGTGGCCAGCCTCGAAGGGGCCATGCTCGTCGCTCGTCCCTACGGCGACGTCGACCGGTTCCAGGCCGCGGCGGCCAACCTGCTGGCCGGCCTGACGGCCGCGGACGGCCGGCCGCTTGCCGCCCAGGCCAGCGCCTGACGACGGCGGACCGCTGGTCAGTCGACGAGCGTCCGGGGGAGCCCGAAGGACGGCAGCGCGGCGTTGTCGAACCGGGTGATCGCGCTGATCTCGCTGCCGGCCAGCGTGATCACAATGAGCCCGAAGGCGCGCGCCACCCCGCTCAGCTCATCACGCAGGTAGACCGCGAACGCCGGCTGGCCGTTGGCCCGCGTCGGCACCAGCCGGTACCGGCGGCCGTGCCGGAACGCGACGGTTGCGAAGAACTCGGCGATCAGTTCCCTGCCCTGGTATTCGAGCGGCACCGGCGGCATCCGCAGCCAGCCGTCCTCGGTCATCAGGGCGACGATGCCGTCCACGTCGGCGGTCTCGAAGGCCTGGACGAGGCGGGACACGAGCTGCTGCTCGGCGGCCGAGTTCGGCGGCGGTGGCTGCGCGTCGGGTGAAGGCAGCTCCCTGGACACCGTCGCCCGGGCGCGCTTCAGCGCGCTGGTGACGGACTGCTCGGTGGTGTCGAGCATCGCGGCGACCTCGCTGGCCGGGAAGTCGAGCACGTCCCGCAGGATCAGCGCCGCGCGCTGGCGCGGCGGCAGCAGCTGCAGCGCGGTGACGAAGGCCAGCGACATGGCCTCCCTCGCCTCGTACCGGGCCTCCGGCCCGGCCGCCGCGTCGGGCAGGTCCTCGAGGAACAGGTCCGGGAAGGGCTCCAGCCAGACGACCTCGCCCAGCCGGGACGGCTCGGGCGGCTGCACGCCCACGGACAGGCTCATCGCGGGCCTCCGGCTAGCCGCCCGCAGCATGTTCAGGCAGCGGGTGGTGGCGATCCGGTACATCCAGGTCCGGATCGACGCCCGGCCCTCGAACTGCCACAGGCTCTGCCACGCCGTGACCAGCGTCTCCTGCAGCGCGTCCTCGGCGTCGGCCACCGAGCCGAGGATCCGGTAGCAGTGCACCTGCAGCTCGCGCTGATGCGGGCCGACCAGCTGCCGGAACGCGGCCTCGTCCCCCGATTTGGCCTTGTCGATCAGCTCCGTGCTCACGGTTCCACCCTCGCATCCTGTGCCTCCCGATGAGGACGTCCCTCGGTAGGTACTGACACCGGCGGAGCAGCAAAGTGGGCGGCCGGGCGACGCCCACTTTGCGGGATGACCGGTGTCTACCCCGGTGACAGGCCCAGCCACATCGGACGGCTGCGGCCCGCACGAGAGGAGCTACCGATGCCTGCCTTCGTCTTCAGCTACCGCGCCTCTGGCGACTACGCCCCAACCCCGGAATCCTCATCGGCCTGGAGGGCCTGGTTCGACGGCATGGGCGACGACCTCGTCGAGCTCGGCAAGCCGGCCGTCGGCGCGGTCGCGCTGGGCAACTGCGGCCCGGGCACCGGACTGGGCGGCTACTCCGTGATCAGCGCGCCGGACCTGGACGCGGCGCTGGCCGTGGCAAGGGGCTGCCCGCAGCTGAGCCGGAACGGCGGCGTGGAGATCGCCCAGCTCGTCGACGTCCCGGCCGTGATCAGCACCGGCCAGCAGGCCGGCTGAGGCCCTGCCCACACCGGCGCCGCCCCGCGGCGCCCAGTTCCCGATTGGAGCACCCCATGGCTGCCAGCTCACCAGCAACCGCGCGAACCCCCGCGTCGCCGGGCACGGCCCCGCGACGGCAGGCGCTCACGGTAGCGCTGACCGCCGTGGCGTTCTTCATGGTCGTCCTCGACGCGCTGGTGGTGGTCACCGCGCTGCCGTCGATACACCGCGAGCTGGGCGGCAGCCTCGGCACGCTGCAGTGGACGGTCAACGCGTACAACATGGCGTTCGGCGCGGGCATCATCACCGCCGCGGCGCTCGGTGACCGGCTCGGCCGGCGGCGCGTGTACACGGCCGGCCTCGCCGTGTTCACCGCCGCGTCGGCGGCCTGCGCACTGGCGCCGGACGTCGGCCTGCTGATCACCGCGCGGGCGGTGCAGGGACTGGGCGCCGCGGTCATCACGCCGCTGAGCCTGACGATTCTCACCTCCGCGTTCCCAGCCGAGCGCCGCGGGGCCGTCGTCGGGATCTGGGGCGGGATCTCCGGCCTCGGCGTCGCCGTCGGCCCGCTGATCGGCGGGGCGGTCACCCAGGGCCTGTCCTGGCACTGGGTGTTCTGGGTGAACGTGCCCGTCGGCGTCGCCGCGGTCGCCGGGGCCCGGCTCCGGCTGGCGGAAAGCCGCGGCCCAAGGACCCGGCTCGACATCCCGGGGCTGGTGCTGGTCTCGGCCGGCGCTGCGACGCTGATCTGGGCGCTCGTGCAGGGGTCGCAGTCGGGCTGGACCGGTACCAGGGTCCTGCTCGCCCTGACCCTGGGAGCGGCCCTGCTCGCGGTTTTCCTCGCCTGGGAGACCCGGGCCGCGCAGCCGATGGTCCCGCTCGGGCTGTTCCGGTCGGCCAGCTTCTCCGCCGCGGTCGGCGCGGGCTTCCTCACCGCCGCTGCGATCTACTCGGCGGCATTCCTGACCAGCCAGTTCTTCCAGCTCGGGCTCGGCGACTCGCCACTGGCCACGGGGCTTCGGTTCCTGCCGTGGACCGCCGCGCCGCTGCTGGTCGCCCCGCTGGCCGGCGCGCTCTCGGACCGGGTGGGCGCACGGGCGCTGATCGTGCCCGGCCTGCTGCTGCAGGCCGCCGGGTTCGCGTGGATCGTCGCGCTGGCCGGATCGCACGGCAGCTACGCCCGATTCCTGCCGCCGTTCATGATCGCCGGCGTTGGTGTGTCGATGGCCATCCCCACCGCTTCCGCCGCAGCGCTGAACGCGGTCCCGCCCGGATCGCTCGGCAAGGCCTCCGCGATCTTCAACACACTGCGCCAGTTCGGCGCGGTCTTCGGCATCGCGATCGGGACGGCGATCTTCAACTCGAACGGCAGCCTGGCCGGGCCGACGGCGGTGACCAGCGGTTACCGTCCGGCCATGGTGGCGGCGGCCGGGTTCTCCGTCCTCGGCGCCGTCGCGGCCACCGCGGTCCGCAGGCGCGCAGCGACCGTCACTCCCGGGCCGGGCGAGGCTTTGCCTGCCGGGACCGGGCTGGGCCGGGCCCTGCCTGGCGAAACCGGCCCCTATCAGAGCCTGCCCGGCCAGGACGAGCCGGCCGGTACCCAGCCGACCCGCCTCTCCCCGGCGTTCCCCGCCAAATGACGACCAGCAGCCTCGGAAGAGTGACCGGCTTTCCGTCGGGGAGTGCGCACAATCGATCTCAGGATTCCGGCCGGGTCACGCGGGTACCGGCTGACCGTTCCTCCGGCACGCCGGGATATAGCGCGCGGTATGCCGCTTGAAATCGATTGTGATGTTGCTTTGCTGCACGGGTAATGCGGGCAGGGCCGAAGCCCGGGTAAACGCTATCTTTCTGGGTAGTACACAGAATCTTCATTAATGTATCGAAGAACGGCCTATAGACCGTCGAACGGTACATTCATAGGCGGCGGCGGGCGCGCGGCTTGCGGGGCGGGCAAGGCGGGCGCTTCGGGCGGCGGGGCGGCGCGTGGGTGGCGGGGGGC
>JASHOI010000061.1 GCA_030041195.1 Streptosporangiaceae bacterium
CGCAGCACCGAGCGGCCCCGGCGCCACGGACCGCTGCCGTCCGATCGCTGGTCGTCGGCCAGGAACAGGAACACCAGGCCGTGCAGGCCGGGGCCGTCGCCGCCGGGACCGCCGCCGCCCGCCGGTGGTGAGCCTGCCGCGTCCGGGCCGGCCACCTGCCCGCGCCAGAACGCGATCCTGCGCGTCATCCGGGGCACCACGGCGGTCACGGCGGTCACGGCGGTCGTGGCGGTCACGGTGCGCCGCCGGTCAGCCCGAACCCCTGGCCGATCTGCGCGTCCGGGTGCCCGGTGCCGTTGGCCGCTGGCAGCCCCTCGCGCTCCTGCCTGCTCCATTCGAGCACGGTCGCGTCGAGGATCTTGGTCATCTCGCTGGCGATGCGGGTGTTCGCGTGCTTGCCAAGGTCCTCCTCTTTCTGCTGCATGTCGTCCTGGACGCCGATCCTGGTGCGCGACTCGGCCTCCCCGATCCGTCTGCTCTCGATCCGCCGCATGGTCGCGGCGTCGATGGCCTCGTCCTCCCTGAGCTTCGCCACGACCTCATAGGCGGACGGCGGGCCGATGTTCAGCAGGAACTTCACCGTGACCGGAAGGATCTCGATGAGGAAGAACAGCGCCAGCACTGCCAGCCGCGCGGCCTGCAGGCTGGGGCTGGCCGCGCTCGCTTCGGACAGCGCCTGAAGCTGCGCGAGGATGCCGGTGTTCTTGGCGTTGACGCTCCATCCGCTCGCTGCCGTGGCCTGCAGGTCCGCCACGAGCTTGGAGTGCTCGCGCTCCAGCCCGGGGAGGGCGGCCCGGGCCTGCGCCTTGAGCTGCTGGACCCGGCTGCTCAGGTCGCTGCTGAAGCCGCTCTGCGCGGTCTTCTCGGCGGCCTGGGCCGCGGTGAGCTGGCTCTCGACCGAGTTGTACGTCTTGACGTCCTGCTCATACTCCTGGTACTTCGCCTGCGCCCGCGGGCCGTCACCGACCTTCCCGGACGAGCCCTCGCAGGTCTGGCCGTCGAGCTCGCACTGCCAGGCCTCGCGCGCGGTGACCTCCGCCTGGTAGTCGCTGGCCGCCTCCTTCTGCAGCTGGCTGACCTGCTTCTGGTCGGATTGCAGCTGCGGGCTGGTGACCGACTGCGGCAGGTGGCCGTTCAGTATCCCCTGGTCGGTGTTGATCTCGTCCTCGACCTGGTTGGCCTCCTGCTGCTGTCCGCTCTTCGCCTCGAGGGACGATTCCTGGCGTGATTCCTTCTGCTGCATGATGAACAGCTGCTGGTTGATGTCGCTGGCGAAGATGCGCAGGACCAGCGGCGTGGAAATGACCAGCGCGAGAACCACGGCCAGCGCCAGCCGGGGCAGCGTGATAAACACCAGGCGCTTGCGGTCGCGGGTGGAGCCCATGCTCAGCACCAGGAACCGGTCCAGGTTGAGGATGACCACGCCCCAGAGCACTCCGAGGATCACCGACGGCGCGAGCGGCGCCTTGACGCCGTCGTGCAGCGCGAACGCCATCGAGACCACCGCGAGGCCCGCCGTCGTGAGCAGCACGCCGGCCATCTGGACGAACCGCGTCCGTTCCTGCGGCACCTGCTCAAGGATCTCCCGGTCGCCGCCGCCAAGCCAGGCCATGAAGTCGCCCGCGCGCGTGATCACTTCTTCCCCCCGGTTTCCGCGCCCCGCCGGGCGCGCCTTTCATACCCCGCAGCCCTTCTTCTTGCCGCGGACTGAGCCAATTCAATAAATGTCAGAGCCATATCGGCCCGGCCGGGCTCGCCATCGGCGAGAAATAAAAAGCACGGCTGGTAAGGCATGTACCCACCGGGTACGCGCCTATGCCCGGCGATCACCCGCACCGTTGTCCCGGTGGCTCATCCGCTATTTATTTCGGCTTATTTCGGCACCGGCGCAATCGGCAATTACACCGCATCGCGGGCAAGCTCGGCGCGCCCTCGCCGCGGGCCATGGCCGTGCGGCCGTTCGGCGAACCGAGGGCCGGCACCCGATCCGGCATCCGGGTTTGTTGCGCGGCGGACGTTTCACAAGGCGCGGCTGGGTAAGCCGGGATCGGAGATGCGCAATCGCTAGGAGGTAGTTCGTGCCCGGGATCGCGCACGACGACGACGCGCTGGCCAGGCGGATGGGCGCGGTCGCTGCCGTGAGGGACGCGTTTGAGCAAATGTCAACCGCGGTGCTTTCGATGGCGGGCCCGGAGCACCGGATCACCGCGATGAACGCGGCCTGCCGGGCGATGCTCGGCCGCTCCGACGTCATCGGGATGCCGCTGCGTGAGGCCGTTCCCGAGGTCGCCGGGCAGCAGATCTTCGAATTGCTCGACCGGGTCTACCGGACCGGGGAGCCGCAGACCGGCCGGGCCTGGCGGGCACAGGTCGAGGTCGGCGCCGAAGGGGTCCAGGAGGTCTACGCGGACTTCACCGCCGCGCCGTTGCGCGCGGCCAGCGGCAGCATCACCGGTGTGCTCGTGACCGGGTCCGATGTGACGCTCCAGGTGCTCGAGCGGCAGGTGACCCGGGAGCAGCCCGCCGTGCCGGAACCGCACTACGAGGCGGCGGCTCGCGGGTTCGTCGCCGAGCTGCAGGAGGCGCTGCTGCCCACCGCGCTGCCGGTGCTGCCGCGGGCCAGGGTCGCCGCGCGCTACCTGGTGGCCGGCCAGGACCAGGCGGCGGGCGGTGACTGGTTCGACGCCGTCACGGTGGCCAGCGGCGCGGTCGCGCTCATCGTCGGTGATGTGGTCGGGCACGGGGTGGCCGCCTCGGCGGCCATGGGCCAGCTGCGTGCCGTGCTCAACGAGTTGCTGATCGCCGAGCCCGACCTGACCAAGGTGCTCGAGCGCGCCGACGCCTTTGCCGCGCGAACGCCGGCGCTGCGCGCGGCCACCCTGGCCCTCGCCGTCCTCGATCCGGCCGGAGGAACGCTGCGCTACACCACCTGCGGGCACCCACCGCCGCTGATCGTCGCCGCCGACGGGAGCCGGTCGGCCTTCCTTGACGGCACCGGGACCGGGCCGCTGGGGACCGGCTCGCCGCCGGTCCTGGCCACCGCCACGCTGCACGAGGGCGAGCTGGTGCTGCTGTACAGCGACGGGCTGATCGAGCGGCCGAACCGGACGATCGCGGAGGGCATGGCCGAGCTTGCCGTGGTCGCCGCCGACGCGGTCGCCAACCGGGCGCTGCCCGCCGGCGCCGCTCCGGCCGCGGCCGAGCGGGTCTGCCAGCTGACGGTCGAGCTGCTGACCCGCACCGGCTACGCCGACGACGTGACCACCCTGGCCGCGCAGCGGCTGGCCGAGCCGGTCCCGGTGCTGCGCCTCGAGCTGCCGAGCCGGGTGGGCAGCGTGACCGCGACGCGGCGCGGCCTCGTCGCATGGCTTGACCGGGTCGACGCGGCGCGCGACGACATCGACGCGCTGCAGCTCGCCGTCGTCGAGGCCGTCACCAACGCCGTCGAGCACGCCTACCCGCCGCACCGGCCCGGGCCGGTGTTTGTTGACGCCACGCTCCGCGACGACGGGTACCTGGAATGCCGGATCACCGATCACGGGGAATGGAGGCCGCCGGATCCGGCCCTGTCCCACCGGGGCCATGGCCTGATGGTGGCCCGGCACATGGTCGACGACATGGTGGTCGGTCACCCGGCGCGGGAGGCCGGAGCCCAGGGAACGGTGGTGACGCTGCGGCACCGCCTCCGCCGGCCCGCCATCCTGGCCTCGGACGTCAGTGCGTGTGCCGCCCGTTACGCTCCCGGCCCGCCGTTTGGCGTCGACATCGGCGGCGATGGCAGCGTCCCCCACGTGGGAGTGTGCGGGCCGGTCGACATCATCACGGCGGACCGGCTCGCCCGGCAGCTGCTGTCAGCCAGCCGGGGCGGCACGCTGCCGCTCACCGTCGATCTCACCGGCGTCACCCATCTGGCCAGCGCGGGCGTTCGGGCCCTCTACCAGGTCCGGGAGCAGCTGGCCGCGCACCAGCAGGACCTGACGCTGATCGCAGCGCCGGGCAGTTCGGCCGGCGTCGTGCTCGAGCTTGTGCGCCTGCCGCACGTCGGCGACTAACCGCCGGCCGCGCACTGGCCGAGCCACGCCTCGACCAGGCAGCCGAACTCGGCCGGCCGCTCGAGCGGAAGGTAGTGGCCCGCGCCGGCCAGCACAGCGAAGCTGGCCGATGGGTAGGCGCCGAGCGCACGGAACTGGTCGGCGAAGCCGACGACGCGGTCCTGCCGGCCGGTGATCACACAGCAGGGCCCGGGATAACCGGCTCCTTCGCCGGCGAGGTGGAAGCCGTCACCCCTGAGCCGCTGCCGGTACTCCTCGTCGCCGGGCAGCGACCGGGCCAGCACGCCGGCCACGCGGGCCGCCGTCGCCGCGGTGCGGTCGCCGATCGCGGTGGCGAAGTGCTCCCGCAGGTCCTCGGGAACCTGGTCCAGCCAGTGCTCCGGCGCCGGCCCGGCCGGCGCCGGCGGCAGGTCACGCTCCTTGACCCGCACCCCGGGGCAGATCAGCAGCAGCCCGGCGACGGCGGACGGCCAGCGCCTGGCCAGCGCCGCGGCGACGTAGCCACCGTAGGACCACCCCGCGAGCAACGGCCGCGCCTCGCCCAGGTGCGCGCGGGCGAACGCGGATACCGCGGCGACGATGTGCTCGGAGGTCGCCGGTCCGGCCGGCGACTCGCCGTGGCCGGGCAGGTCGACGTAGATCCGGCGCAGGCCGGGGCGCCGGCCGAAGACCGGCTCCAGCGCGGCGGCCATGACCGAGCGATCCAGGCTGAACGGCGGGAGGCACACGACCGGTGTGCCCCGGCCGAGATCGTCGCAGGCAAGGTCCATGCGAGCACGAAACCACGTGACGGGCCCCGGGCGTGCCGGGCTCTGCCAGCGGCAGAGCCGCGCCGCGCCATGGCGGCACTGGCGGACGCCTGCGTCTGTCGTATTGACTTAGGCTGATGGATCCCCGGCGATGGGAGGGGGCTGGCGGTGATCATTGACGAGATCCTGGCCGACCTGGACGCCGAGAACGATGACCTGGACCGGCTGGTGTCCGGCATCGGCCCGGACCAGTGGCGGCTGGCGACACCGTCCCCAGGGTGGACGATCGCCCACCAGATCAGCCACCTGACGTCGTCGGCGGCGCTGGCCACGCTGGCGGCCACGGACGCCGCGGCGTTCGCGGCCCGGCGCGCCGACCTGGGCAGCGACTTCAACGGGGTCATCGACGCCGGCGCCGCCGAGTTCGCCGGCAGCCCGCCTGAGGAGTTGCTGGCGCGCTGGCGGGAGACCCGCCGCAGCCTGCAGGACGCGCTCGCGGCAGTGCCCGCCGGCCAGCGGCTGCCCTGGATTCTGACGTCGCTCTCGCCGGCCACGATGGCCAGCGTCAGGCTGATGGAACTGTTCGGGCACGGCCAGGACATCGCGGACGCGCTCGGCGTCGAGCGCGCCACGACCGACCGCATCGTGCACGTGGCGAGGCTCGGCGTGCGCACAAGGGACCACGCGTTCCTGTCCAGGGGTCTCGCCGCTCCGGCCGGGGAGTTCCTGGTCAGGCTCGCCGCGCCGAGCGGCGCGGAGTGGACGTGGGGGCCCGGCGGCGCCGCCCAGGGCGTCACCGGCCCGGCGCTCGACTTCTGCCTGCTGGTGACGCAGCGGCGGCACCGCGACGACCTCAGCCTGGCTGCCACCGGGCCCGACGCAGACCGCTGGCTGGACATCGCCCAGGCCTACGTCGGCGCGCCGGGGCCTGGCCGTGCGCCCGGCCAGTTCGCCGCGGCGCAGCACACCGGGTGACGGGGCTGCCAACGCCGGCGGAATGATCCGCCAACTTCCGAATGCGCCTATCCGGAGCCCTTGCGCGGAAGTAGTTTGTCGTCGAAGCGCCGCACCTGCGGCGCCGGGCGGGGTCAACGGGAGGGCGTGTCATGCAGGCCAATATCAAGGGCACCACGATGCCGATACTGGAAGTGACGCTGAACGACGGCGAGGAGGTCATTTCCACACACGGCGAGCTGGCCTGGATGACCCAGAGCATCCAGCTGTCGCAGGGGATGAACACCGGCGGCGGCGGCGGTGGTGGTGGCGGCGGGTTCATGCAGGGGCTGAAGCGGGCCATCGGCGGCGGCGGGATCTTTGTCACGCACTACGGCGGGCCCGGCGCGATCACCTTCGCCGCCAAGGTTCCCGGGCACATCATGCCGGTGGAGATCGACCAGGGCCAGTCCTACTTCGTGCACCGGCACGGCTGGCTGTGCGGGACCCCGGGCATCGTCCCGAGCATCGGGCTGCAGCAGAGCTTCCGCGGCGGGATGTGGGGCGGCGACGGGTTTGTGCTGCAGAAGCTGGACGGCCAGGGCACGGCCTGGATCGAGCTGTCCGGCGAGCTCACCACCTACGACCTGCCGCCCATGCAGGGCCTGCTCGTGCACCCCGGTCACATTGGCATGTTCCAGGGCAGCGTGCAGTTCTCGGTGATCCGGATGCCGGGCGTCGCCAACATGATGTTCGGTGAGGACGGCTTCCACCTGGTGTCGCTGACCGGCCCGGGCCGGGTCTGGCTGCAGTCGATGCCGCTGCCGGTGCTGGCGCACGCACTGGCGCCGTACCTGCAGCACGACGACCGGAGCACGCAGCAGGCGGCGGGCGGCGGCGTCGTCGGCGGGATCCTCGGGGACATGCTCCGCGGCAACTGAGCCCGCCGTCATCCCGCGGCGCGCCGCACGTGTTTCAGGTATGACTCGCCGCGCGGTGACAACCGGTAGCCAACGTCGAGGCTGAGCGTCAGCCCGAGTTCCTTCAGCCGCCTGACGTGCAGCTTGAAGTCCTGCCGCTCCCAGCCCATGGCGTCGGCCAGGGCCGTGGACACGACGCCGGGCCGGTCGGCGATCAGCGCGAGCACGGCGCCGGTCCACGGCCCGCGGCCGCTCGACCGGTCCATCCGGGCCAGCCTGGCCGTGATCGCGGCGACGTCGGCGCCGGTCAGCCTCGCGGTCCGGGCCAGCTCGTCCCTGGGGTCCGGCCCGTCGATTCGCCGCAGCCGGACACGGTAGAGCGGCAAAGCCGGGTCACCGCGCAGGCCGGCCAGCAACTCGCCGGCGCTCGCGTACCCGGCCTCGCGCGCCTGGGCGGCGTCGACCGAAGACGGCTCGACCACGTCCACGGACTCGACTTCGACCATGTCGATCCCGGTGCGGTAGCGGTGGCCGGGCACGACCTGACTGCGCTTCCACCGCCGGAAGGCCAGGACGATCGCACCGGAGTGGATCCCGTCCCGCAGCCGCTTCTCGAACTGCACGCTCTACCCGTCCGCCTGCCGCAGTTCGGCGTCACGCCCGACGATCACCACTGTCTCAGGCTAACCACCTGTCCGGCACGGCTACGTCAACAGCCCAGTCATCTGTCGTAAGACGGGTATGCCTACCGGTACCTAGCGTCGTCCTGTCACCGAAGTTCTCCTGGAAGGAGGAGGGAGCATGAGACACCCTCTGTCAACCTCACGCGGCAGCTTTGAGGCCGCGTGCTCGCTGTCGGTTGGCGGTGTGGATGGCTTCGTCGTAGACGACACCTTTGTCCAGGCAATGCCACAGAACTTCGAGCCAGCGGTTGCCGAGTTTGCGCAGCGCGGAGTTGTGTCCGTCGCCAGCGGCGATCTTCTCGTCGTAAAACTGC
>JASHOI010000591.1 GCA_030041195.1 Streptosporangiaceae bacterium
CAGAAACAGGGACCGAGCTGTACGAGGGGGCCGTACCCATGAGCAGCACCTACGATCGGCCGGTCCCGGGCGAACCAGCGCAGCAGCCACCGTATTCGCCCGGGGCGGGCGCTGACGACCCGTACCGTGGCGGCGGTGATGCTGGTTCCGGCAGCCAAGGTGCTGGCCGTGCTTACGGCGGCGCCCCGTACCGCGACAGCCCTTACGGCGGCGGCCCTTACGTCGGCGGCCCGTACCGCGAACGCCCTTACGGCGGCGACTCTCACAGTGAACGCCTCTACGGGGAACGCTCGTACCGCGAAGGTCCGTACCGCGAGCGCTCCGACAGCGAGGGCACGTCCGGCGGCGGACCCTACGGTGGCGGCCCTTCCGGCGGCGGACCGTACGGTGGCGGCCCTTCCGGCGGCGGCCCTTCCGGCGGCGGGCCCTACGGTGGTGGACCCTACGGTGGCGGGCCCTACGGCGGCGGGCCCTACGGTGGCGGCCCTTCCGGCGGCGGACCCTACGGTGGCGGGCCCTATGGCGGCGGGCCGTACGGCGGCGGCCCCTACGGTTATGGCGGGCCAACCGGACCTGGCGGCCCGTACGGCTACGGTTATGGCGGCGGGCCCCAGGGTCCGCGCAGCCCGGTCCGGCGGTTCCGCCGCGGCCTGGCGATCACCGCGGTCGCGGTGGCCGCGGGCCTAGGCACGTTCTTTGTGCTTGGCGGGGCGGGCAGCACCGGAAGCGGGACGACGATGACCACGTCGCAGATCGAAGCGCAGGTCGACCCCGCCCTGGTCGACGTGGCCGCCACGCTCGGCTACCAGCAGGCCGAGTCCTTCGGCACCGGGCTGGTGCTGACATCGTCGGGCGAGATCCTGACCAACAACCACGTGATCGAGGGCGCCACCTCGATCAAGGTCACCGATATCGGCAACGGGCAGACGTATTCGGCCAGGGTCGTCGGCTACAACCAGACCAAGGACATCGCGGTCCTGCAGCTGCAGGGAGCATCCGGGCTGAAGACCGTGAAGCTGGGCAACTCCGACACCGCGGCGGTCGGCCAGCGCGTGGTTGCGCTCGGCAACGCGGGTGGCAAGGGTGGCACCCCGGCGGTCGCCACCGGCCAGATCATCGGCCTCAACGCCTCGATCACCGCCTCGGACGAGGGCTCCGGCACGACCGAGCAGCTGACCGGCCTGATCAACCACAACGCACCGATCCAGCCGGGTGACTCGGGCGGCCCGCTGGTCAACACCGCCGGTCAGGTGATCGGCATCGACACCGCGGCGTCCAACACGATGCAGTTCCAGTCCTCGCAGTCCCAGACTGACGCGTTCGCGATCCCGATCAACGAGGCGCTCTCGATCGGCAACCAGATCAATGCGGGCGACGGCTCGTCCACCGTGCACATCGGCGACACCGGCTTCCTCGGCGTCGAGGTCGAATCGGCTAGCAACGCGGCCCAGCAGGGTGTCCAGCCCGGCTCGGGGGCGGCGGTCCAGGATGTGCTCCAGGGAACGCCGGCCGCCAGCGCGGGCATCTCAGCGGGTGACGTGATCACCTCGGTTGACAGCCACTCGGTCTCCTCGCCGTCCACGCTGCAGAAGGCGCTGGAGGAGCACCACCCGGGCGACAAGGTCACGATCGGCTGGACCAACGAGGCAGGCCAGACCCAGTCCGCCTCGGTGACCCTGGCAAACGGCCCAGCTGCGTAACCGGCCTAGCCCCCGATCTGGCCGTCTTGCAGGGCATTGCTGATCGCCAGCGCGGCCTGCGTGGTCACGCCGGCAACCGGGCTCAGCGCGGTCGGCCAGGTGGAGAACTTGGCAATCACGGTCTGCGATGGTACGTGCACGAAGATGTTCTGCCCGTTGATGCCCGAGGCCTGATAGAAGGGCAGGCCGGGATCCCTGATCCACCAGAAGTTGCGGTAATGGGCACCGGGCGGGTACCCCGGCGACCGATCGCCGTCGGCGAACGCCTGCGCGCCGTCCGGAGCTCCCCGGATCGTGTCGGCGATCCAGTCCCCGGGCACGATGCCCCGGCCGCCGTCCAGGTAGAGCTGGCCGAACCGGGCCAGGTCGCGCAGGCACGCGCAGATGCCGCCGTCGGCCATGGGATTTCCGTGCCCGTCGACGGTAATCTCCGCGTCGAACTCCGCGCCCATCGGCTGCCATAGTTCGCGCGCTATGAGCTCGTGCAGCCGTACCCCGCCCGCGCGCTCGATCACCCAGGCCAGCACGTCGGTGAGGATCGAGCGGTACCGGAACGGCCCGCCGTGCGGGCCGTCGTTCTGCAGCGTGGCGAAGTACGCGAGCGCATCGGCGGGCCGGGGATCCTCGTTGTCCGGCCGCCACAGGTACACCCGCTCGTAGGTCCGCACGTCGGCCTCTGGGTTGTCGTAGCTCTCGTCGAACCGGGTGCCCGCGCGCATGTCCAGCAGGTCCTGCACGGTCGCGCCCTCGAATGAGGTGCCGCCGAGTTCCGGAACGATCTCCTCGACCGCGGCAGAGACCCGCAGCGAGCCCAGGCCGGCCAGCACACCAGCGACCGCCGAGGTCACCGACTTGGAGACGGACATCAGCAGGTGCGGGACGCCGGGTGCCAAACCGTTGAAGTAGTGCTCGGCCACCACCCGGCCCTGGTGCAGCACCAGGAACCCGTCGGTGTACGTCTCATCGAGCATCTCGGCCACGGTTAGCTCGCGATCCCCGTCGCGGAACCGGAAGCCGAGGATGTCCCGCTCCGCGCGCGGCAGCGGAGCGGGGGTAGCCGGGCGCGCAATCCGGGCGGTCGGGATCAGTTCCCTGATGTGCTGGAAGGCCCACCGGTTGAACGGCGGGTCCTGCCAGTTCGCCAGCGTCACCAGCGACTGCGCCGGGAACGGGGGTACGCCTGCCATCAGCGCGGGGGCGTCGGATGGCGGGTGGGACGGTCCAGCCACGGCAAGCGCTCCTCATGCGGGGGATCGAGAAGACCGTTATATCGTCACTGGTCAACCTCCGTGCCGACGACCCGGGTCCAGGCCGACGGGGTAATCGCAGCCATTCAGTGCGAATGCCACTGCGCTGGCCAATCTGCAGCGCTTCATGAAACGCACGAATTAGCGCGTGATACGAGCCCGGCGAAATCGGAATCTTGAGCGCGATTACGTAACGTAATCACCATTCTTCAAAGCGCTGCGGTGCCATATGCCAGCTTGCTAGCCTGCTTTTGAAATCAGCCGAGCTCATGGCTGCATTTCGGCAGTTTCAATTCTTAACCCAGGGTCGGGTTCAATTATGGGGGTTCGCATGCGCGTAGTGCGCTATCTGCTCATTTCGGGCTCGGCTGCGGTGGCAGCCGGGGCCCTGGTGCTCGCCACCCAGGCTGCGGTCACGACCGCCGCCGCACCGGGCCACGCGGCCGGCCAGCCGTCCGCTCAGTTCCTGGCCAGGGCGCGCGCTGCCCTGGTCAGCTACCTTTCGATCAACCAGCAGGCACCTCCGTTCAAGTCCGGTGATCCGGGTACGAAGACGGTTAACCAGCCCGCGGCCGCGCCTGCCGACGTGCCGGCGACCGCTTCGTACAACTGGTCGGGCTACGTGGACTCCTCCACCACCCCCGGCACCTTCACAAAGGTCAGCGGGCAATGGAAGACGCCCAGCGTGAAGTGCACCCGGGAGGACGAGCTCGCCTCGGAATGGGTCGGCCTCGACGGCGACAGCAACAGCACAGTCGAGCAGCTCGGCACGCTCAGCTGGTGCTACCTGGGCCACGCCACGTACTTCACCTGGTGGGAGATGTTCCCGGGCAGCACCGTCGAGGTCGGCAACGCACTCCGCCCGGGCGACCGGATCGAGGCCGGCGTGACTCGCACCGGCACCAGTTACACGCTGGCGCTGACCGACTTCACGCACCCGGCGAACAGCTTCTCGACCGTGCAGACGTGCACGACCTGCCAGAACACCAGCGCGGACTGGATCGCCGAGCGGCCCTCCTTCACGATCGGCGTCGCCCCGCTCGCCGACTACGGAAGCTGGACGCTGTCCAACGCGAGCGAGACCGCGGGCGGCACGACCGGCACGATCTCCAGCTACCCGACGTACTACAAGATCGACATGGTCGACGCCACCGACACCTACCCGCTCTCCATCACAGGGGGCCTGTCGAGCGCCGGCAAGGTGTTCACCACGCACTGGACCAACAGCTACTAGACCAGCCGCCGGGCCCGCGTTACCGCCGAACCGACGCGGGCCTGGCGGCTCCATGGATCCCGGCAGCGCCGCCGGGCCCGGCTGGTCAGTCAGGGCCCGGCGGCCTCATCGATCAGGTAGCCCGCGGCTATCTCGCGGTGCTCCTCCGGGGTACCGAGCATCAGCTCGCTGGACTTGGCGCGCCGGTAGTACAGGTGCGCGTCGTGCTCCCAGGTGAAGCCGATCCCGCCGTGGATCTGGATGTTGTCGGCGGCGGCGCGGAAGTAGGTCTCGGAGCAGAACGCCTTGGCCAGGCTGGACACCAGCGGCAGCTCGCCGGATTGCTCCTCCGCCGCCCACGCCGCGTAATAGGCGGCCGACCGCGCCGACTCGACCTCGAGCAGCAGGTCCGCGCACATGTGCTTGATCGCCTGGAAGCCGCCGATCGGCCGGCCGAACTGCATCCGGATCTTCGCGTACTCCACGCTCATGTCGAGGCACCGCTGCGCTCCCCCGACCTGCTCGGCGGCCAGCGCCACGGCCGCGAGCCGCAGCGTCCGCCGTACGACATCGCCGGCGCTGCCCTCCGCGCCGATCAGCCGGGCCGGCACCGCGTCCAGCGTCAGCGCCGCCTGCTTGCGGGTCATGTCCAGCGTCTCCAGCGGCCGGCGCGCGAGCCCGTCCGCGTCGCCGCGCACGGCGAACATGCTGGGCCCGTCCTCGGCCTGCGCCACGACCAGCAGCAGGTCCGCGGTGTGCCCGTCGAGCACGAACGACTTGCGCCCGTCCAGCAGGTAGCCGTCACCGGAGCGGCGAGCGCTGGTCCGCAGACCCGAGATCGCCCACGCGCCGTCGTCCTCGCACACCGCGAGCGTCGCGATCACCGTGCCGTCGGCGAGCGACGGCAGGAACTCCTCGGCGGCGGCCTGGTCACCGCTTGCCAGCAGCGCCTGCGCGGCGAGCACCGCGGTGGAGAAGTACGGCGCGCACAGCAGTGTCCGCCCCATCTCCTCGCACACGATCGCGAGCTCGACCGGGCCGGCCCCGGACCCGCCGTACTTCTCCGGGATCGCCAGGCCCTGCAGGCCGAGCTGCCCGGCCAGCTGCGCCCAGATCTGCGGGTCGTAACCCTCCTGCGTGGACATCAGCCTGCGCACCTCGGATGACGGGGACTTGTCCTGCAGGAAGCGGCGCAGCGTGGCTGCGAGCTCGCGCTGCTCGTCGGTGAATGTGAAGATCATGACTGCTCCCCCGCGGCCTGGGTTCCGACCTTGAGCTCGCGGAACGGCATCGTCCGCGACGGGTCCGGCTCCCGGGGCAGGCCGAGCACCCGCTCGCCGATGATGTTGCGCTGGATCTGGTCGGAGCCGCCGTAGATCGAAGGCCCGGGCGTGGCCAGCAGCTGGCTGGCCAGCCGCCCGCCGAGCGGCCCGTCCTCACCGGCCAGCATCCCCAGCGGCCCGGCGACCAGCGACGCGGTGTCCCGCCACTGCCGGGCGACGCGGGACGCCATCAGCTTCCCGAGCGAGGCCTCCGGCCCGGCTCGGCCGCCTGCCCGCAGCGCGGCCCTGGCCCGCTGCCCGTTCCAGCCGTTGGCCGCGGCCAGCGTGTACAGGCGCACGATCTGCTGGCGCACCTCGGGATCACGGTCACGCCCGAGCTCGGCGGCCAGCCTGACCAGCGGGGCGATGCCGCCGGTGGTCATCGCGGTGCCGCCGGTCCCGAAGCTGCGCGCGCTCGTCTTCGCGGCGGCGATGAACTCGCCGACCGAGACCTCCTGCTGCTGCAGGAACCTGCTGCCGCCCGGCGCGCTGAGCCGGAACCCCAGCCCGGTCGCTGCGCCGAGCGACGTGCGCTCGAAGCCGAGCGTGGACAGCGCCACGGTCCACCCGCCGTTCAGCTCCCCGACGATCGCGGACGCCGCCACCCGCGCGTCGGACAGGAACACCTCGCTGAACCCGGACTCGCCGGTCATCTGGATCAGCGGCCGCACCTCGACCCCCGGCTGGTTCATCGGCAGCGCGAAGTAGGTGATGCCGCGGTGCTTGGGTACGTCCGGGTCGGTGCGGGCGAGCAGCATTCCGTAGTCGGCGATCTGTCCCAGCGACGTCCAAACCTTCTGGCCGTTGACGATGAACTCGTCGCCGTCGCGTTCCGCCTTGGTCTGCAGGCCGGCCAGGTCCGATCCGGCTCCGGGCTCACTGAACAGCTGGCACCAGAGGTGGTCGCCGACGAGCACGGCCCGGACGAACTGCCGCTTCAGGTCGTCGCTGGCGTTCGCGATGATCGTCGGCGCGGCGAGCATGACGCCTAGGCCGGCCGGGGGTCCCGGCGCGTCGACGCGGTTGAACTCCGCGTAGGTGAGCGCGGCCAGATCCGGCGGGAGCCCCCTGCCGTACCACTCGGCGGGCCAGCCCGGCTGGGCCCAGCCGGAGTCGGCCAGCCGCTCCAGCCAGGCGCGCACGCTGATCTCCGGGTCGAAGTTCTCCTCAATCCAGTCGCGCGCCTCCTGGCGCACCGAACTCGCCGTGGCGTCCACACCCACTCCGATCTCTCCCGCGGTCATCGTAACGACCGGGCAGCCCTGGCCCCTCTATCCACTGTTATGAACTTGCCTGAACGTTTCGTCAGGATCAACCACAGCTTCAAAAGGCCATCCGGCGATCCGGCCGACCGCGATCGTGCGCCGCGGCCGGTCAGCGTTCCTCGAAGCGCGGCGGGCGGCGCTCGGCCATCGCACGCACGCCCTCGCCGAAGTCCGCCGTGCCGC
>JASHOI010000592.1 GCA_030041195.1 Streptosporangiaceae bacterium
TGATGGTCCCGCCCGACGACAGCTCGGCCACGAGCGCCACCCCGCGTGAGGACACCAGAACGCCGCCCCAGAACAGGACGATGATGACAACGGCGTTGTAGACGCCATTGCCGGCCAGGGGCGGGTCGATGACGTAGGCGAGCGTACTGCCGACGTAGGCGAGCAATGCCGGGTAGTAGAAGATCGTCTGAGAAAACTCGCACCACACCGCGAGGAGCCCCATCGGAGCGGAGATGCCCTCCCGCACCCAGTTGTAGACGCCGCCCGGCCAGCCGGAGGCCAGCTCGGCGGCGACCAGCGTTATCGGCAGGAAAAACACCAGCGCGGGCAGGACATACAGGAACACCGAGGCCAGCCCCAGGACCGCCAGCGGGGGGTCTGACCCAAGATTGCCGACCGACCCCACCGTTATCAGCGCCAGCGCTCCCCAGGTGATCAATCCCCGGGCCGGCGGGCGCGCTGCCCGGCGGGCCGGCAGCGGCCGGCCGGGAACCGCCGCGGCACCCGGGGCGAGCGTTGCCCGTGGATGCCGGCGCTGCCATACCCACATGCCTGCCGCCGATCCCTGGGCCTCAGATGTCCGTCGGGTCCTGGGCCGGCATGATCTGGCCGCGTGCCTCGCCGAGCCCGACCCTGGTCCCGTCCGGGCCGGCCGCCGTTGCGGTAATCGACAGCTCGTCGCCGTCCTCGAGCCAGGCCCGGGTGGTCCCGTCGGGCAGCACCAGCGGCTCCGAGCCGCCCCAGGACAGCTCGAGCAGGCAGCCGCGCTGATCGGGCCGCGGGCCGCTGACGGTTCCTGAGGCGTACAGGTCCCCGCTGCGCAGCGACGCCCCGTTCACGGTCATCTGGGCCAGCATCTGCGCCGGGCTCCACTGCATGGCGGCGTACGGCGGCCGGGAAATCACCTGGCCGTTCAGGCTCACCTGGAAGTCGATGTCCAGGCCCCAGTCGGCGGTCTCGGCGAGGTACGGCAGCAGATCGGCGTCCCGCGACGGCGGCCGGATCCTGGCGTGCTCCAGCGCCGCGAGCGGAAGCACCCAGGGCGAGACCGTGGTGGCGAACGACTTGCCTAGGAATGGGCCCAGCGGGACGGACTCCCAGGCCTGGATGTCCCTGGCGGACCAGTCGTTGACCAGGCACACGCCGAACACGTGCTCGGCGAAGCGGTCGACGGGCACCGGCTCGCCGAGGACGGTCTCCACGCCGACGACGAAGCCGAGTTCGGCCTCGAAGTCGAGCCTGGCCGACGGGCCGAACTCGGGCCCGGTGGTGTCGGCCGGCCGCTGCGGCCCGTACGGGCGGCGCACCGGGGTGCCGGACACGACCACGGTCCCGGCCCGGCCGTGATAGCCGACCGGCTGGTGCCGCCAGTTCGGCGCCAGCGGCTCGCCGCCCGGCCGGAATATCCGGCCGACGTTGCTGGCGTGGTGCTCGGACGCGTAGAAGTCGACGTAGTCGGCGACCGCGAAGGGCAGGTGCATGGTGGCGTCGGCGGCGGGCACCACCAGGTCCTGGAGCGCCTCGCGGTACTCGTCATGGCTGAGCCAGCGGGTGAGCGCACGGCGGATCTGATCCCAGCAGCGATCCCCGGCGGCGAGGAACTCGTCGAGGCGGCCGGAGCGCATCAGATCCGCGCGGCCGGTGAGCAGGCGGTAGGTGGCGGCCGACAGATCGAGCACCTGGTCGCCGATCGCCACCCCCACCCGCGGCTCGGTCGGCCGGTCCTTGGTGGTGAACGAGCAGTAGGGGAGCGCCTGCAATCCGAAGGGGTGGTCCGGCGCGACCCCGAGCCATCCCGCCGCACGAGTCCCAGCCATCAGCGTCTCCTCACCGTGCGGCCTTCCCGGCCCGCGGGACTGGCCGAAGCGACGTCGACGCTACCAGTTCAGCGATCTACGCCGTGCCTCGCGCCCGCAGGCTCATGACCCCGGCGTGCCGGCCCGCTGCCCCACGTACTGCGCGAAGACCACGGTGTTCGAGAGGTAATGCCCGGTCGCGTAGTCGAAGTCCCCGCCGCACGTGACAAGCCGCAGCGACGGCCAGCTCGTATAGCTGTAGATGGTGTTGTCCGGGAATTCCGCCTTGGAATACAAGGCGGCCGAGTACACCCGGAACAGGGCCGTGCGCCCGTTCTTGAGCGTGACATAGACAAGATCGCCGGGGCGGAGGTTGCCGAGGCGGTAGAAGACAGCGGGCCCGACCGCCGCCGAGTCGACGTGCCCGAAGATCACCGCGGCACCGGGGGACCCGGGCGATGGGCCCTTGTTGTACCAGCTGGTGAGAAATGGCGTGTTCAGCGACGGCACGCCGACCGCGCCGCTGGAGGTGAGGCCGAGCGAGACGATCTCGGCCCGCACCTTGATATGCGGAATGTCAATGGCCACGGGAACGGAGCGGCCCATCGGCGTCACCTGGTAGCGGATGCCCGCCACCCGCACCGTGGGAACGGCGGCGTTGGCCGTGCGGGCCGGCGGCCTGGGCGCCCGGCTCCGGGCCGGCGCCTCCCACTTGGGCGGTGCCGAGGGCGGCGACCAGCGCAGGGTGTGGCTGCCGACGAACGCCAGCACGAGGCCGGCCGCCACCAGGGCCACGATGACCCCGTTGACCAGCTTGGGCATGGCCGCGTCCCGGCTCGCGGCCGGTCAGCCCGGCGCGCGGCCGGACCAGCGCCTGCGGAGCACCAGGCACCCGGCGAGCGCCCCGGCGCCGAGCAGGCCGAGGCCGACGTAGGTCAGCGTGGTGTTGGTCGCGGTCGACGTCGTGCCGTCGCCGGTTTGCGGTGCCGAGCTGGGCAGCGCGTTCACGGTCAGGGTCGCCTCCGCCGAGACCCCGTTCGAACAGGTGATCTCCGGGGTGTAAGTGCCGGGAGCGAGCGAACTCGGCAGGACCACGGTGGTAACGAACACGTCCGTCTCGCTGCCGGCCTGCATCGGGATCTGGGACGGCAGGCCGAGCGAGGAGCCGTCCAGCGTCGCCGAGGTGCACGGGCTGTCCGCCCCCGTCGAGCAGTCGATCGTGAACGTCGTCGAGGTGCCCGGTGTGGACGGGTTCGGGTATACGCTCGCCGGGTTGGGGCCACCGCCGCTGGCGAGCGCCGCAGGAGCGCTGCTGGAAAGCACGACCAAGATCAGCCCAGCGAGTGCAGCGGCGCACCTGGCAAGGCGCATGAATCCCCCTTGAAATGTCCCCCTTATAGCTCCTTCCGAGTACCCGGCGGCTTCGCGGAGCAAACTAGACGCGGTTTCCGCTTAGCCGCAATTGACACATCATTTATCCACTCTGTGCGGATGGCATATCGCCGCTGGGTGAACCCTTGCCAGACTTGGCGAACCGGGGCTGAGCCATCGCTACGCAATAGCGGGGAAACATGTCAGAGCGGGGAATCCTGTCAGTCGTATTGACTGACAGAATTCCCCATTGATCTGATCATGAGAATTTATGTCTGGATTGCCCGGATTCTGGGGGCAGCCAGGGGCGGCGAGTCCGGGTGCCTCGCGGGCGCGGCAGATACCTTGACGTCGAGATAGTTTCGGGGTAGCTTGAGCTATATAGCTTGACATCGAGATATTGCGCCCCTGACCGCCGGCCGGGCCGGGCAAACCGGGACCCCGCGGCTGCGGGAGGATTCGGTTAGCGGCGAATCAGCGCGGGTGCGCGGGATAAGCGGCGGGGCGCCGGGAAGAGCCACAGGGCCAGGAGGCCACACGATGGAGGCCATGCGATGACAGGCAACAGTTTCGGCAGCCGCGGCACGCTGCGCGTCGGCGACACCAGCTATGAGATCAACCGGCTGGACGCGGTGGACGGCAGCGGCGATCTCCCGTTCTCGCTCAAGGTGCTGCTGGAGAACCTGTTGCGGACCGAGGACGGCGTGAACGTCACGCCCGAGCAGGTCACGGCGGTCGGGTCGTGGGATGCCGCGGCCGAGCCGGGCACCGAGATCCAGTTCAGCCCGGCCCGGGTGCTCATGCAGGACCTGACCGGGGTTCCGGCCGTCGTCGACCTGGCCGCGATGCGCGAGGCCATGCGGGATCTCGGCGGCGACCCCGGCCGGATCAACCCGCTGGTCCCGGCCGAGCTGGTGATCGACCACTCGGTAGTCGCCGACGTGTTCGCCAGGCCGGACGCGTTCGAGCGCAACGTGGAGTTCGAGTTCGAGCGCAACTCCGAGCGGTTCGGCTTCCTGCGCTGGGGCCAGCAGGCGTTCAGCCAGTTCAAGGTCGTTCCGCCGGGCACCGGCATCTGCCACCAGGTCAACATCGAGCACCTGGCCCGGGTGATCATGGCGCAGCCCGGCGAGGACGGCAGCACCGCGGCCTACCCGGACACCTGCGTCGGCACCGACTCGCACACCACGATGGAAAACGGGCTCGGCGTCCTCGGCTGGGGGGTCGGCGGCATCGAGGCCGAGGCGGCCATGCTCGGCCAGCCGATGTCGATGCTGATCCCGCGCGTGGTGGGGTTCCGCCTCACCGGAGAACTGCCGGACGGCGCGACAGCGACCGACCTGGTGCTCGCGATCACCGAGCTGCTGCGCGCCCACGGCGTGGTCGGAAAGTTCGTGGAGTTCCACGGCGAGGGGGTTGCCGCGGTTCCGGTGGCGAACCGGGCCACGATCGGCAACATGAGCCCGGAGTTCGGCTCCACCTGCGCCATCTTCCCGATCGACGCCGAGACCCTCGGCTACCTGCGGCTGACCGGGCGCAGCGACCAGCAGGTCGCGCTCGTCGAGGCGTACGCCAAGGAGCAGGGCCTGTGGCACGAGCCGGGCAGCGTGGCGCGCTACTCCGAGGAGCTCGAGCTCGACCTGGCCACGGTGGTTCCCTCGCTGGCCGGGCCGAAACGGCCACAGGACCGGGTGGCGCTGACCGACGCCAAGGACTCGTTCCGGGAAGCGCTCGGCGGGTACGTCCAGCTGGACACCCTGGATGAGGAAATCGCCGACACCTTCCCGGCCTCCGACCCGTTCACCCCGGAAAAGAACGGCGCCGTGCACGACGCGCCGCAGCGGCCGGCCACCACGCGCGCGCGTGCGTCCGCCCCGGTCCAGGTGACACTGGACGACGGGACCACGACGTCCGTTGACCACGGGTCGGTCGTGATCGCCGCGATCACCTCGTGCACGAACACGTCCAACCCGTCGGTGATGGTCGGCGCGGCGCTGCTGGCCAAGAAGGCGGTTGAGGCCGGGCTTGACCGCAAGCCGTGGGTGAAGACCAGCCTCGCGCCCGGCTCCAAGGTGGTCATGGACTACTACGAGCGCGCCGGGCTCACGCCGTACCTGGACAAGCTGGGCTTCAACCTGGTCGGCTACGGCTGCACCACCTGTATCGGCAACTCCGGGCCGCTGCCCGAGGCGATCAGCGAGGCGGTGAACGACAGCGACCTGGCGGTGGTGTCGGTGCTGTCGGGCAACCGGAATTTCGAGGGCCGGATCAACCCGGACGTGAAGATGAACTACCTGGCGTCGCCGCCGCTGGTGGTGGCGTACGCGCTGGCCGGCACGATGGACATCGACCTGACCTCGGAGCCGCTCGGGACCGGCAAGTCGGGGCAGCCGGTGTACCTTTCCGACCTGTGGCCGTCGCCCGCCGAGATCGCCGAGATCGTCCAGAACGCGGTCGCGGCGGAGATGTTCACCCGCGATTACGCGGACGTGTTTACGGGTGATGACCGCTGGCGCGACCTGGACGTACCGCCGGGCGAGACGTTCGCCTGGGCGGCCGACTCGACCTACGTCAGGCGCCCGCCCTACTTCGACGGCATGCCCGCCGAGCCCGAGCCGGTCACCGACATTCACGGCGCGCGGGTGCTCGCCAAGCTCGGCGACTC
Source organism: Streptosporangiaceae bacterium (assembly GCA_030041195.1). The sequence goes on from JASHOI010000592.1 coordinate 5,833, forward strand.
GGTCACCACCGATCACATCTCCCCGGCGGGGGCGATCAAGACCGAGAGCCCGGCGGGGGAGTACCTGATCTCGCACGGGGTGCAGCGGCGCGACTTCAACAGCTACGGCTCGCGGCGCGGCAACCACGAGGTGATGATCCGCGGCACGTTCGGCAACATCCGGCTGCGCAACCAGCTCGCCCCCGGAACCGAGGGCGGGGTCACGGTCAAGCTGCCCGAGGGCGACCAGACCTCGATCTACGAGGCGTCCCGCCGTTACCTGGCCGAGGGAACCCCGCTGCTGGTGCTGGCCGGCAAGGAGTACGGCTCGGGGTCGTCACGGGACTGGGCGGCCAAGGGGACCGCGCTGCTCGGCGTGCGGGCCGTGCTGGTGGAGTCGTTCGAGCGGATCCACCGGTCCAACCTGATCGGCATGGGCGTGCTCCCGCTGCAGTTCCTGCCGGGGGAGTCCGCCGAGTCGCTGGGGCTGACCGGGCACGAGGTGTTCGACGTGACCGGAATCGAGGCAATCAATTCCGGGCCGGTGCCGAGGGAGGTCACCGTGCGCGCCGACGACAAGGAGTTCCGCGCCGTGGTGCGGATCGACACCCCCGGCGAGGCCGAGTACTACCGGCACGGCGGCATCATGCAGTACGTGCTGCGGTCACTGCTGGCCAGAGGCTGAAAGCTTGGCCCGGATCTGCTCGGCGTCCGGGTGGTGCAGGTCGTCGAAGATGTCCAGGGCCTGCCGCCACGCCGCCGTCGCCTCTTCCGGCCTGCCGTCCGCGTGGCAGCAGTCGCCGAAGTGGGTGATGGTGAGGGCCTGCTGGAAGCGGTTGCCGAGCTCCCGGTAGAGGCCGACCGCTTGCTGATAGCACTCGGCGGCCTCGGCCAGCCGGCCGAGGTGCTGCTCGGCGTAGCCGATGCTGTCCCAGGCGTGCGCCATGTGCAGCCGGTTGCCGAGCTCGCGGAACAGCGGCAGCGCCTGCCGGCAGTACTCGCGCGCCCGGTGGTAGTCGCCGGCCAGGGCGTAGCAGAAGCCGGCGGAGTTCAGCGCATCCGCTTGCCCGGCCCGGTGCCCGGCCGCCCGGTACCGGGCCAGGGCCTGCTCGTTTTGAGCCACCGCGTCGGCGTAGCGGCCCTGGCGCTCGGCCACCCAGCCCAGCGACTGGTGCACGCGGCCCTCGCCCGCGCGGTCACCAAGCTGCCGGTACAGCTCCAGGCAGTCCGCCAGGTGGGTTCGGGCGCGGTCGTAATCGCCGAGCCGGGCGCAGGCGACCGCGGCCAGGCGGTGCGAGATAGCCTGCCCGGCCGTGTCGCCAAGCCGGGTGGCGGCGGCCAGCGCGACGCGCTGGAAATCGGCGTATTGCTGCCACTCCGCCCTCCCGTCGAGGAAGGTCGACATCGACCAGGGGAGCTGCCAGGCGCAGGCGTCGAACCCGGCCGCGGCGGCCACGGTCAGCGCCGCGGCAAGGACATCGTGCTCGGCGTCGAACCAGGCGACCGCCTCCTGGTGGCTCGACAGGTGCTCCGGGGCAACCCCAGGCAGGGCCGGGGCGAGGCTGATGGGCTCGCGTGAGGGATTGAGCAGGAACGCGGCGCTGTGGGCGGTCTGCAGGTAGTGGTCGAGGACCCGGCCGAGGGCGGCGTTGCGGGCTTGCTGGTCATGGTTGGCTTCGGCCTGTTCGGCGGCGTAGGCGCGGAGCAGGTCATGCGAGGTGTAGCGGCCGGGGATGTGTTCGGTGAGCAGGTGGTGACGGGTCAGCTCGCGCAGCAGGCGGCGGGTGTGGCCGGGGTCCAGGCCGGCCAGGCTGGCGGCGGCGCTGGCGGTGATGTCGGGGCCGGGGTGCAGGCCGAGCAGCCGGAACATGACGGCGGCCGGGGGGCTGAGCTGGTGGTAGGACCAGGAGAACACCGCGCGCACGTCGGTGGTGTCCTCGCCGGTGGCCAGGGCGTCCAGGCGGCCGCGGGTGTCGGCCAGTTCGGCGGCCAGCGTGGTCAGTGCGAAGTCGGGGCGGGCCGCGGCGCGGGCGGCGGTGACGGCCAGGGCCAGTGGCAGCCGGGCGCACAGCCGGGCCAGTTCGGCGGCGGCGCCGGGCTCGGCGGCGACCCGGTCCGGCCCCAGCCGGCGGGCCAGTACCTGGTGTGCCTCGTCGGTGCTCAGCACGTCCAGCACGATGGCCTGGGCGCCCTCGGCGGCGATCAGGCCGGTGAGCTCGTTGCGGCTGGTGACGATCACCAGGCAGCCCGGCGAGCCGGGCAGCAGCGGGCGCACCTGGTCCGGGTCGCGCGCGTTGTCCAGGACGACCAGCACGCGGCGGCCCGCGAGCAGGTTGCGGTACAGGGCCTGGCGCGCGTCAAGGCTGGCCGGGATCTGCGGGCCGGGGACCCCGAGGGCGTCGAGGAAGATCCGCAGCACATCGGCCGCGGGCAGCGCGCCGCCGGGGCCGAAGCCGCGCAGGTTGACGTGCAGCTGGCCGTCGGGGCAGTGCGCGGCGTGCCGGCGGGCCCAGTGCACGGCCAGCGCCGTCTTGCCGACCCCGGCCGTCCCGGCGACGGTCACCACCCGGACGGGCGTCGCCGCCGTCGCGATCTCAGCCGGCGGCGTCGCTGGCAGCAGCGTTGCCGACAGCGCGGCCAGTTCGGCGTCCCGGCCGGTAAACCCGGGCACCTCGGCTGGCAGCATCTCCGGGCGCGGCAGCGCGCCGCCGTCCGGGAGG
>JASHOI010000593.1 GCA_030041195.1 Streptosporangiaceae bacterium
GCGATCAGGACCGGGCGCTTCACCGGGACCCGCCGTCGCGCTCGTCGCGCCACGCGGCCACGGCGAGCTGGACGCAGGCCGCCGCCTGGCCGATCCCGGCGCACGCATGCCGCGGGCCCCGGTCACCGCCGGTCTTGCCGCTCATCACAGCCTCCTCAAAGGTCGAGGCGGGTAATCGGGTCTTCATCTGTCCGGCAGCCTGCGGACCAGCTGGGCGGAACGGGCGGTGACAGCGCGATCTTTCTGGGACGCCCGGACCGAGGTCAGCCGCTGCCCCAGACGGCACTCTCCAGGCCTAGCTGGAGCTGTTCGTGAGAAGGACGAAAACCGCCCTCCCGGTGTGCGCCGACCGGATGCCGAAGGCATAGCACGTGTTCATGCTGGGGCAGGAGACGTTCACAATTGCCCGAACGCCAGCGGGGAGCTGCGCGGGCTGCCACGACTGTCCCTGATCCGCCGACAAAGCCAACAGCCCCCGCGGCTCGCTGGCCAGGCCGGTGTTTCCCCCACCCGGCAGACCCAGTAGTCCGGATGCCCAGCACTCGGAGCTGGCCGGGCACGAGATGTCGCCCACCAGCGCGTCCGACAGCCCGGTCCCCGCAACGTCGGTCCAGGTGGCGCCGCCATCGGTGGAACGCAAGACGGTGCTGTGCGCAGTTGTCCTGTCGGAGAACGAGGTCGTGACGCAATCAGTCGCGTTGGCACAGGACAACTCCCGCAGGATGCCGGTCCCGGGCGGCACGCTCGCGGGCGACCACGTTGCACCGCCATCGGTGCTGTAGACGGCGGCCCCGCTGTCGACTGGTGTCGCGCTGCCGCCTGGTGTCACGCTGTCGAAGCCGGTCATGACGCATGTCCCACCGGACAGGCACTGCGCTCCGAGCATGGGAACGAACGACGCCGGGAGCGCGGCGTGCGACCAGCTCGCGCCACCGTCGGAGGTCGTCAGCGCGGCGGCGTACCCGCTGCCTTTATAGCCCGATACCACCGCCAGGCAGGTTGTCGCCGACAAGCAGTCGATCGTGTTGACCTTCGTGTTCGCATTGAGCTCGGGCGGTCCGGCCCGCATGGACCATGTCTGGCCCCCATTGGTGGTCTCGAGGAAGACAGGGTTGCCGGCGAGATCGAGGCCCAGCACCGCACAGGTGCCGGCGCTGGCGCACGAGAAGCTGGCCACCACCCCGATCTCGGTAGGAAGGGTGATGCTGCTCCAGCTGTTGCCGCCGTCGTTGGTGACCGCCAGCTGCATGACGATCTGTGATCCGGCCGCGACGGGCGCGAGCTGACCGAATGTGTAGCAGGTGTTATCTGATGGGCAGCTCAGGTAAAACACCGGTGGACTTTTCGTCCCGACGGTGCGCCAGGGGCTGCTCGTGTCGCTGAGCAGCCGCCACTTCGTCGACGGGCGCGACCCGCGGCCGGCGAGGGTGGTTCGCGGGCCGGTCGTAGTGAGTGCTTTGTTTGACGAGCGCTGCGACACGACGACCGTCACCAAGACCAGGGTGAGCACCAGCAGCGCGGCGCAGGAGCCGGCCAGGGCGCCGAGCCGGAACCGACGGGTCCGCATCACCGCGCGGCGGCGCGGCGCGAGCCGCCTGCCCGCCGGCTGTCGACCGACGTTGCCCTGCTGCGAGCTCCAGCACTCGAGGACGGAATGGGTAATCCGGTCGCCGGCATCGTCCGGTGGCCACTCGATCGGGGTCAGTGCGGCCAGTTCTTCGACCAGATCTGCGTGCTCAAGATCGATCTCGTTCATCGCTCGTCTCCCTTAGGCAGTTCCAGGCGCAGCGCCGCCAGCGCCCGTACCTGCAGCTGGCGAACGGCGGGTTCGTTGCGATGCATGAGCTCGGCGACCTCGCGGGCCGAGCGGCCCTCGAGGAAGCGCATCCGGAGCACCGCCCGGTGGTCCGGGCTCAGCCGATCGAGCGCACCGATGAGGGCGCGCCGGCGCTCATTCTCGACGGCAACCTCCTCCGCAGCCGCAGCTGGCGCCGACCCCTCGGGCACGTCAGCAGTGACAACGGGACGGGCTGGCAGCGATCGCCCGCGATCGCGCGCCAGGTTGGCGGCTATCCGCAGCAGGTACACGGTGAACGGCAGCCCCCGGTCCTCGAAGCTGGGCAACGATCGCAGTGCACGCAGGAATACCTCCTGCGTCATGTCCTCGGCTTCTGCCGGATCGGATGTGTAGCGCGCCAGCGAGCGGTATATGGGTCGCCAGCAGAGCCGGCACAACTCACCAAGCGCTTGTTCGTCGCCATCACGGGCAGCGCCGAGCAGGTCGAGCTCACGCCGGGCGGACCTGTCGAGGTCGCCTGCCTGCACGCAGCATCGGTCGACCGCGACAGCTCCCACCTCCGCGACAGCTCCCTCCTCGATATTCGCGCTCACGACTGGGAAAACGAGGGCACGACCAAAGTGTGACGCGCTCGAGGTCACGACAGCGCCGGCGGCCTGGTCAGTCGTGAGCACCCAGTGCTCGAGGAGCAGAACTCACCGCAGCCGCATCGACCTGGCAGATACATCAGCGCCATCAGCCTCATCCTCGCCGCCCTGGCGGTCGGCGGCGCGCGCGTGCGGGCCGCATCTGGCCGCAGCGCCCTCTGGTGAAAACATCCGCCGGGTAACGGGAGGAGATGACCGCTGCTGGTTCGACGAGCCTGAACCCGGCGACCGGCTGGCCGGGGCGCTTCCCCCTGCCCACGGGACCTACCAGGGACTCGGCGGCGTGCGGGAGGCGGCCGAGGCCGCGCGCGCCGCGCCACCTAGTCCCGGCCCGCCGCGCCCGGTTGATGTCGTCCTTGATGCATTCGCGCTGCGGGTGATCCGGGGACCCGCAGCGTCCGCGGCGGCGCTGACCCGGGCACTAGAACTGCTTCTTACCCTGGGCGCCGACTCCGGCGAAGCGCGCCGCTGGCTGTGGCTCGCCAGCGGAAGAGCAAGCACCATTACCTTGGCCCTGGAGCTGTGGGACTTCAAGTCCTGGTATGCCTTGGCCGCTCAGCAGGTTCAGGTGGCCCGGGGTGCGGGCGCCCTCGTCCAGTTGCAGTTTGCCATCAGCAATCTCGGCGTGCACCAGCTGCTCGCCGGCGAGCTGAGCACCGCGAAGCAGCTGATCGACGAAGATGGCCTGATTGCCGAGGCGACTGGCAACCCGCAGACCGGCTATGCCTCGATGATGCTCGCGGCCTGGCAGGGCCAGGAGCAGGAGGC
>JASHOI010000594.1 GCA_030041195.1 Streptosporangiaceae bacterium
CTGATCTGCTCGCGCAGCTGGAGCCTGACCTTCGCGTCGAGGGCGGACAGCGGCTCGTCCAGGAGCAGTACCCGCGGCTCGATGGCGAGCGCGCGGGCCAGCGCAACCCGCTGCTGCTGGCCGCCGGACAGCTGGTGCGGGTACTGCCTGGCTTGCGGTGCCAGACCGACCATGTCGAGCAGCTCGGCGGCCTTCTCTGTCCGGGCGGGCGTATTGAGCTTGCGCATTCGCAGCCCGAAGCCCACGTTCTCCAGCGCGGTCATGTTCGGGAACAGGCTGTAGCTCTGGAACACCATGCCCATGTCCCGCTTGGCCGCCGGGATCCGGGAGATGTCCTTGCCGTCGACGCTCACCGAGCCCGAATCGGCCGCCTCGAAACCGGCCAGAATCCGCAGCGCCGTGGTCTTGCCGCAGCCCGACGGCCCCAGCAGTGCCACCAGCTCGCCGGGAGCGATCTGCAGCGACAGGCCGGAGAGGGCGCGCACGGCGCCGAAGGAGCGGCTGAGGTCGGTCAAGACCACCGGCGCGCCCGCGCCGTTGCCGGTGGCGCGGACGACGCCACCCTCCGCCTCCGTGCCCGCGGCCGTGTTCGTGGTCATTCAGGTTCCCCCCTGGTTTGACTGAAGTTCTGCTGGGCGACCGTGAACAGCGCGACCTGTGATCCGCCGCGCTTGCGCGCGCCCCGCCCGCCGGCGATCACGATGATCATCAGCAGCACCCAGGTCACGAACAGCGCGAGCAGCGACGCCGCCACCGACACCGGACCGCTGTTCTGCTCGAACTGAACGATCCACACCGGGAACGTCACGTAGAGCGCCAGGCTGGCCATCGTGAACTCGCCGAGCACCAGCGCCACAGTGAGCACGGTGGCGGACAGGATCGAGGTCCTGATGTTTGGCAGCACCACCCGCCAGAGGGTGCTCGACCAGCCAGCGCCGAGTGAGTTCGACGCCTCGACCATGGTCTTCAGGTCGAACGAGCGCAGGCCCGCGTCGAGCGACCGGTACGCGAACGGCATCGCCAGGATGACGTAAACGAGCGCGAGCAGGTACGGCGTGCCGAGCAGGAACCCCGGCGCCACCTTCAGCACGCCGATGATCAGCACGATCGGCGGGATCACGATCGGCAGGATCGTGATCCCTTCCATCAGGCGCCGGATCCGCGGCAGCCGCAGGTGCACGTACACGGTGGTGGGCACCATCAGCACCAGGGTGAAGATCGTGGTGATCACCGCGAGGCGCAGCGAGAGCCCGATCGCCGAGAAGAACCCCGACTGCTTGAAGATGTCGCCGAACGCCTTCAGCCCGGCGAACCGCAGCGCCGCGTAGAGCGGGATCAGGAAGTAGGCGCCAGCGAGCAGCAAGATCGCCCAGCGCCAGAACGGGAAGCTGCGCCACCGGGCCGGCCGGGCCGCAGGCGCGGGTGTCTGCGCCCCCGCCTCAACGCTCGCTACCGCAGCCATCGTGTCCCCCTCGCCGCCGCAGCGATCGTGTTCGCCCTCGCTACCGCAGCGATCGTGTCCGCCCTCGCTACCGCAACCATCGCGCCGCCCTCCGCTGCAGAATCGTGTAGATGATCATGGCGATCGCGATGATCACCACCATGATCAGGCCGAGCGCGTAGCCAAGGTTCTGCTGGCCTGCCAGCACGTTGCCGTTCAGCAACGCCCCGATCTGGATGGGGGTCAGCGCGATCGTGCCGCCGGACAGCGCCTCGGCGGTGGCATATGCGGAGAAGGCGCTGCCGAACAGCAGCAGCAGGCAGCCCAGGAACGACGGCAGCAGCACCGGGCCGCCCACGTACCGCCAGTACTGCCAGGTTCGCGCGCCCATGTTCTCCGCCGCCTCCCGCCAGGCCGGGCGCAGGCCCTCCAAGGCGGGCAGGATCACCAGCACCATGAGCGGGATCTGGAAGTACATGTACACGAAGAACACGCCGGTCGCGTTGTACAGCGTGAACCCGTGATCCCAGATGTCGACGCCGAAGATGGCCTTGATCCACCCGGTGACGATGCCGGTGGTGCTGAGCGTCGCGATGAACAAGAAGGCCAGCGGTACGCCGCCAAAGTTGGCGAACACGCCGGACGCCGTGATCACGACCTGGCGGAGCACGTTGCCGCGCTTGGCCGTAAAGATCGCGTACGCGATCAGCAGCCCGAAGATCCCGGGGAAGATCGAGGTGGCGATCGACAGCAGGATCGATGTCTTCAGGCCGAGCAGGTACGTCCCGTGCAGCGCGGTGTGGATGTTGCTCCACGTGAACCCGCTGCTGGACTTCACGAACCCGCCGCTGGAGCTCTGGAACGAGGCGATCGCGATCGCGATCGTGGGCGCGATCAGGCCCAGGGCGATGTACACGCCGAACGGCACAACACCCAGCCACCTGAGCGCGCCGCGCAGCGACTTAGCGACCCGGCTGGGCCGGGCCCCGGAGGTGACTGCCTCCGGGGCCGCGGCCTGAGCCTGGGCCGTGCTTTCAGCCATCAGCTAACCGACTTGCGACGCCCAGTTCTGGGTGACGACGTTCTCGGCTGCGGCCTGCTGGGCCTGAGTCGGGAACGTCAGCGCGCCAGATGGGGCCGGGGGCAGTTCCGCGTACGCGGTCTTGTCCACGGTGCCGTTGGCGACCAGTGTGGGCAGCTCGATCGGGCGCGCGAAGCCCTGCAGCCACAGGTTCTGGCCCTCGGTCGAGTAGAGGAACTCCTCCCACAGCCGGGCGGCCGCCGGGTCGGGCGCGGTCGCGCTGATCGCCTGGTCGTAGTAAGACGCGTAGGACGCGTCCGACGGGATCACGATCTTGAAGCCGGGAACCACCGGCTTCACCTCAGAGGCCAGCAGGTAGTCCCACCAGATCAGGATCGGCGTGGTGCCGTTCTGCACGGTGGTCGGCCCGCCGATGGCGGTCGGCACGAAGTTGCCTATCTGCTTGAGATGGGCGAAGTACTTGATGCCGGGCTCGATGTTGCTGAACGAGCCGCCGTTTGCCAGCGCCGCGGCATAGACGGCGGCGAACGCCGCGCCGGCCGTTGTCGGGCTGTTGTTGAGGCCGATCATGTTCTTGTAGGCCGGGTTGGTCAGGCTCGCGAACGACGTCGGCGCGACCTTCACCTTGGCCGGGTTGTAGCCGATGGCCACGTAGCCGCCGTAGTCCGCGTACCAGTCGCCGTTGGCGTCCTTGGCGTTGGCCGGGATGTCGCTCCAGGTCGCCACCTTGTACGGAGCCCACAGGTGATCATTGGCGCCCTCAACCGCGAACGGGGTGCCCACATCGACCACGTCGGGCGCGCGGCTCTGGCCCTTGAGCTGCTCCACGGCGGTGATCTCCTGCCCGCTGGAGCCTTCGGGGTTAGCGTCGGTGATCTTGATGTGGTACTTCTTGCTGAAGTCACTCATGATGGCGCCGTAATTGGCCCAATTGCTTGGCAGCGTGATGACGTTGAGGTGTCCCTCTTTCTCCGCAGCCTTGACGAGGGCAGCCATACCACCACCGGCGGCGGCGGAGGTCGCCGTCGCCCAGTTCGTCGACGAGCTGGAGCTGCTGCTGTTTGTACTGCTGCTGCCGCATCCGGCGGCCAGCATGACGCAGGCGAGCGCAGCCGCAACGGCAACGCCTGTCTTCTTCATTCGCACCTTTCCCCCTCCGACCTGCATGACCACGTTGGGTCAGGGACCCGAGCATCGTCGCGGGGAAAGGTGAATAAAAGGTATCTGGTAGTTATTCAGATTTTATCTGATCAATGAACGGTAGCTAGCCGGAGAGGGAATTTCTGTACGGAGATTTAGTTCTGCTGCGTTCAGTCATTATTCATCATCAGTAGGGAAATCTGTAACAATTCCGTGATTGGAAACGGGGCTGATGACAGCTACACTGCTTTGCCCTTTACACCCGCCAGCTGGCCGCCTGGATCGCCTTCACAGCTGCCTCGCTGCCATCGAGCCTGATCAGTGCCGCCCCGGTCCGGCCAAACGCCCACATGGTCAGCTCGGCGGGAGGCCCGGTGACGGTCACGACGGGGGTCCGCGCCTTGGCGGTGATCCGGATCCTGGGAACCCCCGACTCGGTCGGCCCGGGCTCGTCGTCCCTGGCGAGTTCCACGCCAACGGGCGCCTTCCGCAGGATGAACTTGGCCATCCCCAGCCTGTGCCAGAGCACATCGGACAGACCCTGGTCGAGCTTCCGCGGCTCCCAGACCGGCTGGGCCCTGCGCACGTCTTCGTGGTGCACGAAGAACTCCACCGTGTTGGCCCGTTCGTCCATGCCCGGAATCCCGAACAGCGACAGCCGCGGCGGGCCGCTCCTTATCATCTGCACCACCCGCGGATAGGGGTTCCGCTCGGTGAGCTTGTGCTGGACGCTGCGCGTATACGCGGCGAGCGGCCCTCCGAGCAAGCCCACGCCGGCATCGGGCCTGCGTTCCCTGACCACTAGGTGCGCGGCGAGATCGAAGGTGGTCCACCCCGCGCACAGGGTCGGCTCCCGGGGGCCGATCTCGTCCAGCAGCGCGCACAGGGCAATGCGCTCATCCCGGGCGTACGTCATCGTGTGATGGTAGGCCACCGCGCGCCGGCTGGGAATGCCCGGTGGCACGGCACCCCCAGGGGCTTACGGCCCGCCGACCGCCCCGTCCTATGCTGGCGAGAAGCTCGGCGCACCGTCGGCCGTCAAAGGGCGCGGTGCCGCCGCACCGAGGAGCGAGGAGCGAACACGACGAGCGACGCAGATTCGGCGAGCCAGGCTCGCCGTGCCGGGCGGCGGGAACTTGCGCTGCTGTTGCTGCTCGGCGCGGCCGGCGCCGGCCTGGTGGTGCTCGCCACCCGGCAGGGCTGGGCGCACGTCGAGACGGCCGCGCCGAAGCCGCTGCCTGCCAGCGTCACGACCGAGACCGGCCAGGCACTCGTGCCGGTGGCTGGCGCGCTGGCGCTGGCGGCTCTGGCCTGCCTGGCCGCCGTCCTGGCGACTCGGCGAGTGCTGCGCCGGGTCGCGGGCGTGGTACTCGCCGCGCTCGGTGCGGGCATCGCGATCTCGGTCAGTACTGGAATCTCGGCGGCCGATGTGCTTGCCGCCGCGGCGGCCAGCACGAGCACCCAGACCGGCTCGGGCGTGACAGGCTCGGACATCGGCAGCACGACCGGGGGCGGCGCGAACCAGGCGGCGGGGACGGGAGTCTCCGGCTTCCCGGCCCACGTGGTGTTCGCGGCTTTTCCCTGGCGCGGGGTCGCCTTCGCCGGCGCGCTCGCGGTCATCGCCGCCGGCGTGCTCGTCGCATGGCGAGCGCTTCAGCTGCCGGTCATGTCGAGCCGATATGACCTGCCTACCCGGGCGCCCGCGGCATCCGCCGCGGAGCCGGCCGTCCCGGCGGGCGATCGCGCTTACCGCCGCACCGACACCGCGGCGGTCTGGGAGTCGCTGAGCCGGGGCGAGGATCCCACCGGCCCGCGTTAGCGCCCCGGCCGCTGCGAGGACCCGTCGGCTCCCGGCAGCGCCAGACCGCGTCCAGGTGGTCCCGAGTAGCCAGACACTGGCACAGAGGATCACCAAATGCCTGGCACTGGCGACGAAGCAGATGCCCGCCAACGACGCGGAGGGATGCACAGTGGGCACAAACCTGGGCCAATCGGGCGCAGGGAACGGGCATCCGAGCGCGAACCCCTAGCGGCCCGTATCAAGCCCCAGGTCGAGCACGTCCTGACCGGCCGCTGCCGCGCCCATGTGCTCGATATCCCGCGACCCGCGATGCGGGAAGTGCGCGATCTGTACCGCCGTCGTACCCGAGGACCGAGGACGTCTTCACCGTCTGCAGATAGGGGACATCACGCCACTCAAGTGGCGAACGAGCCCGATGTGACTGACCGGGCGCATCGCGTGCGTTGCCACCTGGGCCTGACTGCAGATGTCCCGCCGATCCGGCTGCGCGGTCGGCCGACCAGATCACATCGATGAACCATTAGGCCGGCTCTATTGAGCCCATCGGTACATCGATAACTCCCCCGCTTACGCGAGCCTGTGACGCGAGTGACCAGCGAGCGCAAAGTTACCGCCGGGGCTGCTGGGGGGTAGCCGGTGCGGGCGCTGCCTGGTGCGGGGCGCCGGGAGGTGTGGGGGTGCCGGGGGTGGGGGTGTGGGGGCTGGGCGGTGCGGCGGCTGGCCTGTGCGGGCGCTGCCTGGTGCGGGCGCCGGGTGGTGCGGGGGGTGGGGGTGCGGGGGGTGGGCGGTGTGGGGGGTGGGGTCGGCGGCAGCTGGCCGGGTTGGAAGCGGACATGGGTGCTGACCTGGTGCTTAGTGGCACAAGCTAGGCTCGAGGGTGATAATGCAGGTAGGTCGCGGAGGTGATGGGTGCGGGCAGGGTTTCGAGTTCGCCGGAGCCGTCGGCGCGTTGCGGGAACGAAGGATGCCCCGCAGGGTGGTCGGCAATCGCTGGTCAAGCTGGTGACCCGCCTGGTTACCGCCCAGGCCGCCGTGGCGGCGGCGATCGGGCTTTCCTACAGCCGCAGGCAGATCCCGTCGATCATCATCACCCTGATGCTGGTGGTCGCGCTGCTCGGGCTGGCCGCGATGGCCCGTTCCGGCACGCAGGTGGCCTGGATGGTCACGATCGGCTTCGAGACCGCGTTCGTGATGTTCGGGATCATCAGGTTCATCACCTCCCGCTACGTGGGCGGCACGCTGTTCGGCATCATCACGCTGGGGGTGCTGCTGCATCCCGCGGTGGCGCGCGCGTTCAGCGGAGCCCCGGCGCCGGCCGAAGGCCCGGTCGAGGCCGGTGCCGACGCGTTTGGCGGCCGCGCGGCGGGCTGACGCCCGGCTGGCCCTGGGCCGCTGAGGCAGGGTCCGTGCCGCGTCGCATAAGTAACCTCGCTACCATCGTGGGCGCAAGGCATCCCACCCGAGGGGGCAGCAGAACCGCGTGAGCGTGCTCGACGAGATCCTCGAGGGAGTACGTGCCGACCTCGCGGCACGGCAGCGGGACGTCCCGCTGGACCGCGTGAAGGAGGCGGCGGGCAACGCGCCCCCGCCACGCAATGTCATCGCCGCGCTCAAGGGCGGGGACGTCGCCGTCATCGCCGAAGTCAAACGCGCCAGCCCGTCCAAGGGCGCGCTGGCGGCGATAGCCGATCCCGCCGCGCTGGCCATGGACTACGAGGCCGGCGGCGCGCGGGTGATCAGCGTGCTCACCGAGTCGCGGCGGTTCGGCGGCAGCCTGGAGGACCTGGCGGCGGTGCGCGAAGCCGTGCGGGTGCCGGTGCTGCGCAAGGACTTTATTGTCAGCTCGTACCAGCTCTGGGAGGCGCGGGCGCACGGCGCGGACATGGTGCTGCTCATCGTCGCGGCGCTGGAGCAGAACGCGCTCGTCTCGCTCGTCGAGCGCGCGGTGTCGATCGACCTCGTGCCGCTGGTCGAGGTGCACACCGACGACGAGCTGGACCGGGCGCTGGACTCGGGAGCCAGGGTCCTCGGCGTCAACGCGCGCAACCTGGCAACGCTCGAGGTCGACCGCAGCGTGTTCGCGCGGCTCGCCCCGCGGGTGCCCGAAGGCATCATCAAGATCGCCGAGTCCGGGATCCGCGGGCCGCACGACCTGCTGGCCTACGCGGCGGCGGGCGCGGACGCCGTGCTGGTCGGGGAGAGCCTGGTGACCGGCAGGGACCCGCGGTCCGCGGTCGCCGACCTGGTGACGGCGGGCTCGCACCCCGCGCTGCGCGGAGACAGAGGTTGAGGCGGGCGGGGGACACGGGTTGACCGCCACCACCGTGAACGGGGATGGGGTGGTGGGTGGGCCCACGATCCCCGACGCGACCGGGCACTTCGGGCGGTACGGCGGCAGGCTCGCGCCCGAGGCGCTGATGTCGGCGCTGGAGGAGCTGACCGCCGCCTACCTGTCCGCCAAGGCCGACCCGGCGTTCCAGGCCGAGCTCGCCGCGCTGCTGCGGGACTACGCGGGCCGGCCCACGCTGCTGACCGAGGTGCCGCGGTTCGCCGCGGAGGCGGGCGGCTGCCGGGTGTTCCTGAAGCGCGAGGATCTCGCGCACACCGGCTCTCACAAGATCAACAACGTCCTCGGCCAGGCGCTGCTGACCCGGCGGATGGGCAAGACCCGGGTGATCGCCGAGACCGGGGCGGGCCAGCACGGCGTGGCCACCGCCACCGCGTGCGCGCTGCTCGGCCTGGACTGCAGCGTGTACATGGGCGAAGAGGACACCAGGCGGCAGGCACTGAACGTCGCGCGGATGCGCATGCTGGGCGCCGAGGTGACCGCGGTGGCGACCGGCAGCCGGACCCTGAAGGATGCCATCAACGAGGCGTTCCGCGACTGGGTGACCACCGTGGACACCACGCACTACTGCATCGGCTCGGTGATGGGCCCGCACCCGTTCCCGGTCATGGTCCGTGACTTCCAGCGGGTGATCGGCGTCGAGGCGCGGGAGCAGGTGCTCGCCGCCGCCGGGCGGCTCCCGGACGCCGTGATCGCGTGTGTCGGCGGCGGGTCCAACGCGATCGGCGCGTTCCACGCGTTCATCCCGGACGACGGCGTGCGGCTGATCGGCTGCGAGGCCGGGGGAGACGGGCTGGCCACCGGCCGCCATGCCGCCACGCTCGCCGGCGGCTCCGCCGGTGTGATCCACGGCATGCGGACCTACCTGCTCCAGGACGACGACGGGCAGACCCTCGAGACGCACTCCATCTCGGCCGGCCTGGACTACCCGGGGGTCGGGCCCGAGCACTCCTGGCTGCACGACACCGGCCGGGCCAGCTACCGCGCGGTCACCGACGACGAGGCCATGAACGCGTTCTCGGTGCTGTGCCGGACCGAGGGCATCATCCCGGCCATCGAGTCCGCGCACGCGCTGGCCGGCGCGCTGGCGCTCGGGCCGGAACTCGGCCCCGGCGCGGTGGTCCTGGTGAACCTGTCCGGCCGCGGCGACAAGGACGTGGACATCGCGGCTCGCTACTTCGGGCACGTGACCGGGTCGGCCCGATGAGCGCGATCGCCACCACGTTCGACAAGGCCGCGGCCGAGCAGCGCGCCGCGCTCATCGGTTACCTGCCCGCCGGCTTCCCCTCGGTCCCTGGCGCGATCGAGGCGGCGACCGCGATGGCCGAGGCCGGGGCCGACATCGTGGAGATCGGGCTGCCCTACTCGGACCCGCTGATGGACGGCCCGGTGATCCAGGAGGCCACCACGCGGGCCCTCGCCGCGGGCACCAGGGTCGCCGACGTGCTGCGCACGGTCGAGGCGGTGGCCGGTGCGGGGGTGCCGACCCTGGTGATGACCTACTGGAACCCGGTCGACCACCACGGCGTGGCGGCGTTCGCCGCCGACCTCGCCGCCGCCGGGGGCAGCGGGCTGATCACTCCCGACCTCACCCCGGAGGAGGCCGGGCCGTGGCTGGAGGCCGCCGCTGAGCACGGACTGGACCCGGTCTTCCTCGTCGCGCCGAGCTCATCCGCCGAGCGGATCAAGCTGATCACGTCGGTCTGCGGCGGCTTCGTGTACGCGGCCTCGCTGATGGGCACCACCGGAGCCCGGGACAGCGTGGGCAGCCAGGCCGCCGGGCTGGTGCGCCGGACCAAGGAGGCAACGAGCCTGCCCGTGGCGGTCGGGCTCGGGGTCCGCGACCGGCGCCAGGCCGCCGAGGTGGCCGGTTTCGCTGACGGGGTAATCGTGGGGTCCGCGTTCGTGAGCCGGCTGCTCGACGCGCCGGACGAGCGCTCCGGGGTCGCCGCCGTGTGTGACCTGGCCGCCAGCCTCGCCGCTGGCGTGCGCGAGCCACGTAAAAGCCCGTGACCTGGGATATCGCCTTCCAGGCAACATTCTCGTTACAATGGAGCGGTGCAGCCGTGAGTGGCTGACACCAGCGTGACCACCTGCAGGGCCAATGTCGTCCCGACCCGCACGAGCTGATCGAGACGACAGGAGCATTGATGGCCCCAGCTGGACCTTCTGGAAGCCAGGGACTCTACGACAGCGGTTACGAGCACGACGCCTGCGGCGTCGGCTTCGTTGCTGACCTCCCGGGCCGCCGCAGCCACGAGATCGTGGCCCAGGCACTGACCGTGCTGCGGAATCTGAATCACCGGGGCGCCAAGGGCAGCGACCCGGACACCGGCGATGGAGCCGGGATCCTGACCCAGATTCCCGACGAGCTTTTCCGCGAGGCGTGCGGTTTCGGGCTGCCGGAGCCCGGCCACTACGCGGCCGGGATGGTGTTCCTCCCGGCCGAGCCCGGCGACAGGACGGCGGCGGTGGCCGCGGTGGAGCGTCTCGCGGCGCTGGAGGGCCTGACGGTCCTGGGCTGGCGCGACGTCCCGCACGTCCCGGAGCGCTGCGGGCCGGGTGCCCGGGCGGTGCTGCCCCACCTGGCGCAGCTGTTCGTGGCCTCGGCCCGCGGTGAGGGCGGGCTGGCGCTCGACCGGCGCGCGTTCTGCCTGCGCAAGCGCGCGGAGCACGAGGCCGGGGCCTACTTCGTGAGCCTGTCGTCCGCGACGATCGTCTACAAGGGGATGCTCACCGCGCTCCAGCTCGAGCTGTTCTACCCGGACCTGTCCGATCCGAGGTACGCCTCGGCGCTGGCCCTGGTGCATTCCAGGTTCTCCACGAACACGTTCCCGTCCTGGCCGCTGGCCCATCCCTACCGGTTCATCGCGCACAACGGCGAGATCAACACGATCCGGGGCAACCGCAACTGGATGCGGGCACGCGAGGCGCTGCTGCATACCGAGTTGCTGGAACGTGACGCCGAGGGGCGTGGTCTGGAACGGCTGCTGCCGATCCTGGACGAGTCGGCGAGCGACTCGGCGAGCTTCGACGCCTGCCTGGAACTGCTGCACATGGGCGGGCGGTCGCTGCCGCACGCGGTGCTGATGATGATCCCGGAGCCGTGGGAGAACCACGAGCAGATGGACCCGGCGCTGCGCGCCTTCTACCGGTTCCATTCGACGCTGATGGAGCCGTGGGACGGGCCCGCGCTGATCGCGTTCACGGACGGAACGATGATCGGGGCGGTGCTGGACCGCAACGGGCTCCGGCCGGGCAGGTACTGGGTGACCAGCGATGGCCTGGTCGTGCTCGCGAGCGAGGTCGGCGTGCTGGACATCGACCCGGCCACCGTGGTGCGCAAGGGCAGGCTGCAGCCGGGCCGGATCTTCCTCGCCGACACGTCCGCGGGCCGGATCATCGAGGACGAGGAGGTCAAGTCGCAGCTGGCCGGCGAGCATCCGTACACCGAATGGCTGCACGCCGGGTTGCTGCACCTCGAGGACCTGCCGGACCGGTCCGGCGGGCAGGGCCGCGCCGCGCCCGACCGGCACCCGGGCCTGACCAGCCCTCGCGGCCTTCCGCTGGCCACCAGGCAGCAGCTGTTCGGGTACACCGAGGAGGAGCTCCGGGTCATCGTGGCGCCGATGGCCCGCACCGGTGGCGAGCCGCTGGGATCCATGGGCAGCGACACGCCCGTGGCCGTGCTCTCCGACCGGCCGCGCCTGATCTTCGACTACTTCACGCAGCTGTTCGCGCAGGTCACCAACCCGCCGCTGGACGCGATCAGGGAGGAACTGGTCACCTCGCTGGCGTCGGCTACCGGTCCCGAGCACGACCTGTTCGAGCCCGGCCCGGCGTCCTGCCGGCAGATCGTGCTGCCGTACCCGGTGATCAGCGCCAGCGACCTCACCAAGATCATCCACATCAACGACGACGGCGACCTGCCCGGCTTCGCTTCGTACGTCGTTGACGGCCGGTACCAGGTCGCGGGCGGCGGCACCGCGCTGCGCCGGCGCCTCGCCGAGATCCGCAGCGAGGTGTCGGACGCGATCGGCGGCGGGGCGCGGCTGATCGTGCTGTCCGACCGAAGCGCCGCAGGTCCGGAGCCAGACACCCGCCTGGCGCCGATCCCCTCGCTGCTGCTCACCGGCGCGGTGCACCATCACCTGATCAGGGAGCGCACCCGGACCAGGGTCGGCCTGATCGTCGAGTCCGGGGACGCGCGCGAGTGCCACCACATCGCGCTGCTGATCGGCTACGGGGCCGCGGCGGTCTGCCCGTACCTGGCGATCGAGTCGGCCGAGGACATGGTCCGCGGCGGCGCGCTCGACGGGATCAGCACGCCGAAGGCCGCCGCCAACGTGATCAAGGCGCTCGGCAAGGGGCTGCTGAAGATCATGTCCAAGATGGGCGTGTCCACGGTCGCCTCGTACACCGGAGCCCAGATCTTCGAGGCCATCGGGATCGGCGGCGAGGTCATCGAGGCCTGCTTCGCCGGAACGCCGTCGCGCCTCGGCGGTGTCGGGTTCGACCAGCTCGCGGCCGAGGCCGCGGCCCGGCACGGCCGGGCCTTCCCGCCGCGCGGCGCCCGGCCGGCGCACCGCCGGCTGGAAACCGGCGGCGAGTACCAGTGGCGGCGCGAGGGCGAGCCGCACCTGTTCAGCCCGGAGACCGTGTTCAAGCTGCAGCACGCGACGCGGAGCCGGCGGCAGGAGATCTTCGCCGAGTACACCAGGCTGGTTGACGACCAGGCGGCGCGGCTGATGACGCTGCGCGGCCTGCTCCGGATACGCGGCGTGGATAAACCGGCCGCCGGGCTTCGGCTGCCGGTGCCGATCGACGAGGTGGAGCCGGTCTCCAGCATCGTGCGCCGGTTCTCCACCGGGGCGATGTCCTACGGCTCGATCTCGGCCGAGGCACACCAGACCCTGGCGATCGCGATGAACCGGCTCGGCGGCCGGTCCAACACCGGGGAGGGCGGGGAGGACCCGGACCGCTACACGCCCGACCCGAACGGGGACCTGCGCCGCTCGGCGATCAAGCAGGTGGCCAGCGGCCGGTTCGGCGTGACCAGCGAGTACCTGGTCAACGCCAGCGACCTGCAGATCAAGATGGCCCAGGGAGCCAAGCCGGGGGAGGGCGGCCAGCTGCCCGGGCACAAGGTGTACCCGTGGATCGCCCGGACCAGGTACTCGACCCCCGGGGTCGG
>JASHOI010000595.1 GCA_030041195.1 Streptosporangiaceae bacterium
TGCTGCAGGTCGGTGATCTCTTTCTCGGGCGAGTCGAACGACCGCAGGTAGGCATCGAAGGAGCCGTACTGCGCGATGACCTGGTTCGCGGCGGCAGCGGAGATGACAGCGTCCTGGAGTTTGCGGTGGTTGCGGATGATCCGCGGGTCTTGCGCGGCCCGGCTGATGTCTTGGTCGGTCATCGCGGCGACCTGGACCGGGTCGAAGTCATGGAAAACCTCCCTGAGGGCCGGCCAGTGCGATTCGACGGTCGGCCAGTTCAGGCCGGCCTGGAAGATCGCCCTGATGAGTTGTTCGACGTAGCGGCGATCATCCTGGGGCCCCAGTTCGACGTGCGGCCATGTCGAGTCGTCGTGGTAGGAGCGGGCTGGGCGGTGCTGGGTCATGGCGTCTCCGGTGTGGTTGTCTGGGCTGGGTGGCTCGGCGCTGAGCCGCCGTGTCAGCCTGGAAGATCTCGTCAGGGAACACGGTGAGCGCCACCGGCAGCGAGACCTCAGGCGGCGGATGCCCGGCCCCGGTAGCGGTGCTAAGGCCGCTCTCCGAGTACATCCGCGCGGCCGAGGTCGCGGTATTCGTCACCCAGTACAGCCTAATGTTCTACAGAATGTGATCGCCGGTCAGGCGGCCGGAAGGCTGCCCGTCGGTACGCTTAGGCCTCGAACGATGACTGGGAGGCTCTCCGAAGCCCAGTCAGCGTTACCGTTGTAGGTGAGACGCATAGCGATCATGATGGGTCGAGAGCGTCTGCCGAGAGAACCGGCGGTCCAGATGCGCGAATCCGATGAAAGCAGCACCGGGCACGATCGCGAGACAACAGGCCGAGCAAACGACTGGTCCCTCACCAAGGGACGCAGCCCGCTACCGCCGCCGCTGACCGACCACACCACGGGACGCAATCCCCTCGCGCCGCCGCTGACCGACCACACCAAAGGACGCAATCCCCTCGCGCCGCCGCTGACCGACCACACCACGGGACGCAGCCCGCTACCGCCGCCGCTGACCGACCACACCACAGGATGCAACCCCCTCGCACCGCCGCTCACCGACCACACCAAAGGACGCAACCCGGTCGCACCGCCGCTGACCGACCACACCATAGGACGCAGCCCGCTGCCGCCGCCGCTGACCGACCACACCACGGGACGCAGCCCGCTACCGCCGCCGCTGACCGACCACACCACAGGACGCAACCCCCTCGCACCGCGGCTGACCGACCACACGAAAGGACGCGACCCGATCCCGCCTTTCGATCCGGAGGGCGCACCAAAGACGGGGCAAATCGAGCCGGCCTCGCTGCCGCGCGCGGTTCTCGCGCGCGCCCGTCCGCAGGAGTAGGCGTCTGGCAGGCGTCCGCCGTCCTGGTTCCGCTGTGCGCACTGATGCTCCTGGGCGACCCAGATTCCGCCGGTCGGCAGCGTAAAGGGCGGGGATCTTGATTGGTCAAACTGATCCCGACATCAACCGTCAAGCGGCCCGGTGATTCGTGCCGGGCTTGCTGGGGTCAGTTGATATCGAACTCGTTGCCTTCAGGGTCCTGCATCCCGACCGCGTAGAAGTCGTCTTCTTCTTCCGACAGTGCGCCGGTGATGGTGGCGCCGAGGCTGGCCAGACGGCTGGCCTCCGCATCGATCCGCTTCCTGCGAGTCTCGAGCGGGTCCGTACGCTCGCCGCTGGCGTGGATGTCGAGGTGCAGCCGGTTCTTGACCACCTTGGCATCCGGCTCGACCCGGAACCAGATGACCGGCCCGTGGTGCTCCGGGTCGCTGATCCTGTCCGCCCCATCGACCAGATACTCGTCGGGCAGCCCCAGGTCGCGGTAGAAGTCGTTCCAAGTAGCGAATCCATCTGGGGGCGGCGCGAGCTCATAGCCCAGCGCGGCGGCCCAGAACCGAGCCAGCCGGTCCGGGTTGACACAGTCGATGACCAACTGAAAGCGGACAGGCACCGGTTTCCTCCCCCAGGCCGCTGTGGTAGTTGCCGACATCCTGGCAGATGCTTGACGTGGAGCACCTGCAGCGGGCCAGCACGAGGACGAACGGCTGGTCAGCTCGCTGAACCCGAGCCTCTGGTCGCTGCTAGTTCCGTCAGCCGGCGTTCGAGGAAACGCCGTTCGGCGCCGTCGTCGGTAAGTTCCCTGGCACGCCTGTAGGCGTCGCGCGCTTCGCTGGCCCGCCCGAGGCGTCGCAGGAGTTCGGCCCTGGTCGAGTGCAGGTAGCGGAAGTCGTCGAGGCCGAGCTGGTCGACCAGGCGCAGGCCGACCTCGGGGCCTTCGGTCTCGGCGATGGCGATGGCTCGGTTCAGCTCCACGACGGGCGAGCCGGTCAGCCGGGTGAGCTCGCTGTACAGCGCCCCGATCTGCGCCCAGTCGCATGGCATCTGGGCGTGCAACGAGGCGATGGCGGCCTGCAGGACATAGGGCCCGCGGCCGCCCAGGGCGAGAGCGCGTTCCAGCTGCGCGCGCCCGTCGGCGATCTGCCCGGTGTTCCAGCGTGCTTGGTCCTGATCGCCGAGCAGGACGAGCTCGCCGTTGCGGAACCGCGCCTCGCGGCGGGAGTCGTGCAAGAGCATCATCGCCAGCAGCCCGTGAACCTCCGGGTCGTCCGGAACCAGTTCGGCGAGCGCGCGCCCCAGCCAGATTGCCTCGGCCGCGAGCTCGTCGCGGCCGCCGTAGCCTTCGTTGAAGATCAGGTAAACGACGGCGAGAACCGCGTCGAGGCGGTCGCGGAGCAGGTGGGCCGGTGGCACCCGGAACGGGATCCGCGCCGCTTTGATCTTGCGCTTGGCCCGCACCAGCCGCTGCGCCATTGTGCGCTCCGGCACCAGGAAGGCGCGGGCGATCTCATCGGTGGTGAGCCCGCCGAGGGTGCGCAGGGTGAGCGCAACCTGCGCCTCGGCCGCCAGCGCCGGGTGACAGCAGGTGAAGATGAGCTCGAGGCGCTCATCGGGAAAACTCGTGCTCTTCATCGTTGCCTCGGCGCGATTGCCGGCGGCGAGCAGGCCGGACTTGGCGGCGAGTGCCCGGTCGCGACGGATGCGGTCCATTGCCCGGTTGCGGGCTGTCGTCATCAGCCAGGCGCGTGGGTTGCCAGGGACGCCGTCGCGTGGCCATCGCTCGGCGGCCATCGCGAACGCGTCCTGGGCGGCTTCCTCGGCGAGGTCGAAGTCGCCGAGGAAGCCGACCAGGGTGGCCAGGACGCGGCCCCATTCCTCGCGGAAGACCTGATCGAGCGTGGCTACCAATACACCTCCGATGGGCGGATCTCGATGGCGCCGCCGTAGCGTGCGGCGGGGACACGGGCGGCCACCTCGATGGCCGCGTCGAGGTCGTCCGCCTCGAGGATGAAGAACCCGCCGATGGCTTCCTTCATGCCGACGAACGGGCCGTCGGTCGTCAGGGTCTTGCCGCCCTCGACGCGCACCGTGGTCGCGTTCTCGGGCAGGCCAAGGGGCGGGCCGGGGCTGACGCCTGGCGTCTCATTGATCCCTTGGTAGTCCGCGTAGACCTGCTTCTGATCTTCCTCGGGCAGCGCGGCCTGCCGCTCAAGCGCCGCGCCCTGATAGATCAGCATCACGTACTTCATCGCTTCCTCCTCGTCATGCCCGATGGTCCCGCAGTAAGACGAACGGGCAGCCACGAAATCGACAGCCTGGCGCCGGAATCCCGCCGCACTCGGCAGGGCTCAGCGCGCGGGCGCATTGGGCTGGTGGTCCTCGGCCCACGTTGCCCAGTCGCCGAGGGCTTGGTGCAGCCGGATGCCCGCCTCGGCGGCGATCCGTATCGATCTGGTCTGCGGGCTGTCGCCGTACTCGCCCCGGTCCTTGGCAGCCGCGATCGCGCGATACTTCTCGGCGAGATCACGGTAGAACGCCGCCTCCTTGTCCAGGTAGGCGGCAAGCTCCTCGGGTGTCATCAGCCAGAAGAACACCGAGCGGAGCACGGGTTCCAGCCGCAGCGTGTGGTCGACGTCGACGGTGGTCAGCCAGCGACGCACCTCCTCGATGCCGGATTCGGTGGCCCGGTAGGTCTTACGCCGGCGTGGGCCTTCGGACTCGATCTCGATGAAGCCGTCGGCTTCGAGTTTGCCCAGCTCACCGTAAATCTGCGGGTGCCCAGCGGGCCAGACGGTACCGAGCAGGTCCTCGAAACGCCGGGTCAGATCCCAGCCGCTCGCGGGGTGCTCCGCGAGGAGCCCGATGAGCGCGTGTCTCAGCGACATGCCGGGCTCCTACGTTCACGCTGACATGTCTCCATTGACATGTGCTCGCACACATGCGAAGATGCGGTCATATGTTCATTCTAACATGTCGATACAGACAACAGAGGTGCTGAATGACGCGGGCAGTGGGTGCTGAATGACGCGGGGTGCTGAATGACGCGGGCAGCGAAGGGCGGCGTGTTCATCACGGGCGCGGCGACGGGCATCGGCGCCGCGACCACGAGACGGCTGGCAGAGGCCGGCTACCGGGTGTTTGCTGGCGTGCACCGGGAAGCTGGCTCGCTGGCCAGCATCGCTGGCGTTCAGCCGGTTGTGGTCGATGTGACCGACCCGGCTGTCGTCGAGAGCGCAGCCAAGGTTGTAGCGGAAGCGGCGGCCGGGGACGGGCTGCGTGCGGTGATCAACAACGCGGGCGTGATCGTTCAGGGCCCTCTCGAGCTTGTGCCACCGGAGCAGTTGCGCCGGCAGTTCGAGGTCAACACGCTCGGGCCGACGCACGTCATCCGGGCGTTCTTGCCACTGCTTCGAACCGGCAAGGGCCGGATCATCAACGTGAGCGCGCCGACCGCGCGTGTGCCGGTGCCGTTCATGGCACCGATCGGCGGCAGCAAGGCGGCGCTGGTGTCGCTCTCGGATTCGCTCCGGCTGGAACTGGGGGCCTGGGGCATCCCGGTGACGATCATCGAGCCCGGCGGGACCGACACCGCGATCTTCCAGAAGGCCGAGAGCGCGATGCGAGCCGCGCTCGGGGCCGCCGATCCCGCGAAGACCGCGCTGTACAGCAAACAACTCGCCGCCGCGGCGAAGGCGGCCGCCCGGCAGAGGCTCGGCCCGCCCGACGCGGTCGCCAAGACGATCGTGGCCGCCGTCGAAGCGCGCAGGCCGCGGCGCCACTACGCCGCAGGCTCGGGCACCGCCGTCTTCGGAGTGCTGGCGCACATCCCAGCGGGCCTGCGGGAACGGCTCATCAAGACGGTCTTCGGACTGGGCTGAACAGCCAGCTTTCCCCGCCGCTAGTGGCGCGGAAGCGTCCTTGTGGTCCACCCGGTCCAGAAACCGGCCACCGAGGATGCCAGCAGCGTCGCCTGGCCGTCGATCGGCGACCAGGCGAATACCTCGCTGCCGCCGTCACGCGGAACGCAGAACGGCGCGCCCGTCCCGTCATCACCAAACCCGACCAGATCGCGCCGGGCCGCGCTGCTGTCTCGCGACCATCCCTCGCGGTTCCGCGTCACGACCTCAGCAAGCGGCCAGATGACAAACCACTCGCCTGGGCGGTCGAACACGCCGTCGCTGATCAGATAGAGCTCGCGCAATTCCGCTGGGAACGCCGCGGACAGGGCCGTCTCCACGGCCGTGACCTCGCCGGCAGCAGCGCCGGGCCGCAACTCGTAGCCGTCGTCAGCGCTCAACGGCTGGCGCCAGTCAGTGACCGCCACGAGGCAAGACTTCCACGCCGGCGGCGCCATAGCGCAGTCCGTCGATGAGCAAGTCGACCATGCGCTGGGCGGGGCCGGATCGGTCGTCGCCCGCGGGCACGCACAGGTTGGCCACCGCGCGCAGCAGATCGTCGGGCTCGACGTCGGCGCGGACCTCACCGGCGGCGACCGCGGACTCCAGCAGCGATCTGAACGCGGGCCTGAGGCGCCGATCGAAGTAGGCGGGCAGGGCGGCGAAGGCGGGGTCTCCCGAGTGCAGCGCCGCGGGAAGTTCCGGTAGATGGTGCCGACGCCGACGCCGGCCCGCACGGCGATCTGCCGCACGGGGGCGTCCACACCGGAGGCGGCGAACACCGCCTTGGCCGCCTCGACCACGGCATCGGTGTTGCGCCGCGCGTCGGCGCGCAACCGCCGCGTTCCCCGGCCTGGCTGCGCCAGGCCCTCTGGCGGTCCCGGGCCGCCGCTGCGCCCGACCGGGTTCCCGCCCACGCACATCCTTCGCTTGACTTACCGGAACAATGTTCCGTATTGTTGTGGAACACGGTTCCGTTTCAGGCAAGCATAGGGCACCGAAACGATGCCCGTCACCCACAGACAACCTCCGGGAGGCAGAACCATGCAGTACCGCACGCTGGGCCGGACCGGCATGAAGGTCAGCCCCTACTGCCTGGGCGCCATGATGTTCGGGGCCATCGGCAACCCCGACCACGACGACTCGATCCGGATCATCCACAAGGCCCTGGACGCGGGCATCAACTTCATCGACACCGCCGACATGTACTCGGCCGGCGAGTCAGAAGAGATCGTCGGCAAGGCCCTCAAGGGCCGGCGCGACGGCGTCGTGCTCGCCACCAAGGCGAGAATGCCCATGGGACACGACGTCGGCGGCGTCGCCGGACACGACCCCAACCGGCAGGGCGCCTCACGGCGCTGGCTGGTGCGCGCACTCGATGACTCGCTGCGCCGGCTGCAGACCGATCACGTCGATCTGTTCCAGATCCACCGGCCCGACCCGGACACCGACGTGGAAGAGACCCTTGCCGCGCTCACCGACCTGATGCGCGCGGGCAAGGTCCGGGCCATCGGCGGCTCCTCTTATCCGGCATCGGACATCGTCGAGGCGCAATGGGTCGCCGAGCGGCGCGGTCTGCAGCGCTTCCGCACCGAGCAGCCGCCGTACTCGATCCTCAACCGCGGCATCGAACGCGAGGTGCTGCCGGTCTGCCAGCGCTACGGAATGGGCACGCTGGTCTGGAGTCCGCTGGCCGGGGGCCTGCTGACCGGCCGGTATCGCAAGGGCCAGCAGGCCGGTACTCACCGAGCCCGCTTCGGCTTCAGGCACCTGAGCGATGAGCGCCGACTCGACGCCGTCGAGCAGCTCATCCCCCTGGCCGAGAAGGCCGGCCTGTCCCTGACCCACCTGGCGATGGCGTTCGCGATCGCCCACCCGGGCGTGACCTCGGCGATCATCGGGCCGCGCACCATGGACCAACTCGACGACCTGCTCGCCGGCGCCCAGGTCACCCTCGACGACGAGATCCTCGACCAGATCGACGAGATCGTCCCGCCCGGCACCGACATCGGCGCGCTCGACATGGCGTACGCGCCGCCGGCCATCTCGAACGTGGGCCTGCGCCGCCGCCCCGCCAGCGAGCGCGCCGCCGCCTGAGCAGCGGCACCAAGCGCGCACGGCAGGCGCCGGTCAGAAGTCGTCGTCGAAGGACACCTCTCCGGTGACGCCCATCTGGTAGGCGGACACGCGGCGCTCGAAGAAGTTCGACAGTTCCTGGACGTCTTGCAGGTCCATGAAGGCCAGCGGGTTCGCCGACCCGTACAGCGGCTCGATGCCGAGCTGGCCGAGCCGCCGGTCGGCGACGTGCTCGAGGTAGGCGCGCATGTCCGCCAGCGACAGCCCGGCCACGCCCTGGCCGAGCAGGTCCTCGGCGAACTGGACCTCGCATTCCACGGCTTCGGCCAGCATCTCGCGGACCTGTGTGGTCAAGTGCTCGTCGAACAGCTCCGGCTCCTGGCGGCGGACGGTGTCGACGACGTCGAACGCGAACGCCATGTGCATGGACTCGTCGCGGAACACCCAGTTGGTGCCCGAGGCCAGGCCGTTGAGCAGGCCGCGGGAGCGCAGGAAGTAGACGTAGGCGAACGCGCCGTAGAAGAACAGCCCCTCGATGCAGGCGGCAAAGCAGATCAGGTTGAGCAGGAACGACCGCCGGTCGGCGGCACTGCGAAGCTCCCGCAAGGCAAAGACCGAGTCGATCCACCGGAAGCAGAACTGCGCCTTGCGCGCGATCGAGGGGATGTTCTCCACAGCCGCGAACGCCTGCGCCCGCTCGGTCTCGTCCGGCACGTAGGTGTCCAGCAGCGTGAGGTAGAACTGCACGTGCACCGCTTCCTCGAACAGCTGCCGGGACAGGTACAGCCGGCCCTCGGGCGAGTTCACGTGCTGGTAGAGGTTGAGCACGAGGTTGTTGGCGACGATAGTGTCGCCGGTGGCGAAGAACGCGACCAGGCGGGAGACCAGGTGCCGCTCGGCGGGTGACAGCCTGCCCAGGTCGGCCAGGTCCGAGTGCAGGTCGACTTCCTCGACCGTCCAGGTGTTCTTGATGGCGTCGCGGAACCTGTCGTAGAACTGCGGGTAGCGCATCGGCCGCAGGGTCAGGTCCATACCGGGGTCCAGCAGCATCACTGGCACGCCTCGCAGGTCTCGGGGTTTTCCAGGGAGCAGGCGACGGCGTCCTCCGCGGTGGACGCGGTGGACGCGGCAGCGGGCGCCGGCGACAGCGCGACGGTGGCCTGCTGGATCCGGGTCGCCGGGCGGGACCGCAGGTAGTAGGTGGTCTTCAGGCCGGATTTCCAGGCGTGCAGGTACATCGACGACAGCTTGCCGATCGTGGGAGCCGCCAGGAACAGGTTGAGCGACTGGCTCTGGTCGATGTACGGCGCCCGGGCAGCGGCCAGGTCGATCAGCGCCCGCTGCGGCAGCTCCCAGGCGGTGCGGAACAGCTGCCTGGTCTGCTCCGGCAGCGCGGTGATGTGCTGCACCGAGCCGTCGGCCTGCTTGATCTGGTCCCGCACCTCGGGCGTCCACAGCCCGTGTGCCTTCAGCTCGGTCACCAGCGCGGTGTTGACCTGGAGAAACTCCCCGGACATGGTCTCGCGCTTGAACAGGTTGGACACCTGCGGCTCGATGCACTCGTAGCATCCGACGATCGAGGCGATGGTCGCGGTCGGGGCGATGGCGATCAGCAGCGAGTTCCGCAGCCCGGTTTGCCTGATCCGCTTGCGCAGCGCCTTCCACCGGGCCGCCTGCGTGCCCG
>JASHOI010000596.1 GCA_030041195.1 Streptosporangiaceae bacterium
CTGGCCCGGCCGCGGCCCGTGGTCCGCCCGGGGTCGTGCGGACAGCCACGGCGCAGGGCGTATATCTTCTCAATCACGAGATGCTCCTTTCCTAGGGGTGTGCATCAAGTGCCAGCCGCGCGGGTCGGACCGGACCCGCGCGGCACTGGTGCTGGGCCCGTGCTCTCCCTGACGATCAGTTCGGGCTCGAGCCGGCGTGGGCGGGGCAGGGCAGCGTCGCGCTCCATCAGCGCCAGGAGCATCGCGAAGCAGGCCCGCCCCAGTTCGGCGAAGTCCATCCGCACCGTGGTGAGCGGTGGCGTCAGGAACTCCGACACCGGGGTGTCGTCGAATCCGACGACGCTGACCTCCCCCGGGATGGCGCGTCCGGCCGCGAGCATCGCCCGCATCACGCCGAGGGCGAGGTCGTCGTTGCCGCAGAGCACGGCGGTCACCTCCGGATCGGTGGCCAGCGCGCGCCCGGCCTCGTAGCCGGACCGGGGAGTCCAGCCGCACTGCAGCGGGGCCGGCACCGGCGCTCCGGCCTCCTCCAGCGCCTCGCGCCACCCCGCCTGCCGCTGGCTGGTGTGCGTCGAGGACGGAATGGCCAGGTGGTGCACGGTCCGGTGGCCCAGCGAGAGCAGGTAGCGGGTCGCCCGGATGGCTGCCTTCCGGTCGTCCAGCCACACCCAGGGCCGCTCCCGGCCCGGGTCGCCGGCCGGCGTCTCTACCATCGCCGCCATCGGGATGCCCGGCGGGACGGCCTCCAGCGCCATCGTGCCCGCCCGGTCGTAGGCGATGACGATGAACGATCCCCCCGGCTCGACCGCCCGGCGCACCGCGTCGGCCACCTCCCGGGGACGGGCCGACTCCACCACGCGGACCCCGACAGCGAAACCCACGGCGCGCGCCGCCTCCTCGATGCCCTGCAGGGCGGCCTGGTATCCGTACAGGGTGGTGTTCGGCGTCAGCACGGTGACCGACTGCGCGGAGCCGCCGGCCAGCGCCCGGGCGGCGCGGTTCGGGCGGAACCCGAGATCCTCGATCGCGGCCTGGACCAGCTCGCGGGTTGACGGCCGGACGCTCGGGTGACCGTTGATGACCCGGGACACGGTCTGATAGGAAACACCGGCCGCGGCCGCCACGTCCCGGATGCTGAACGGGCGCACGCCGCGGGCCGGCGCGCCGGTGCCGGGTGATGGATCCGGGCCGCTTGTGTGACCGGTCACAACCATGCCAGGATTGTGAACGTTCACATCACGGCGCGTCAAGGTATCTGAGATCACGATTTAACGGTGCTGAACGGCGTCGCCGGGCGCCGTGGCAACGAGGAGGCCGCTTGGCTGGAACTGAACCGCCCCTGCTGATCACCGGCTGGGCGGACGAGGGCCTGGATCTGCGGATCGAGGTTGACCGCGACGGGATGGCCAGGCTCACCCGCCTCTCGGCCGGGGGTGCCGCGGCCCCGTCATGCGACGCGGCGCTGCCGCTGCTCGACGTCATCGTGACCGGCGAGGGCCGCGCCTGGTCGGGCGGGCGGTACTGCGAGTCCGAGGCGGGCAGCCGCTTCCGTTACGCCGGCCACAGCGAGCCCCCGGCGGACGGGCCCTGGCGGGAGCTGCGGGTTTACCTGGACGACCCGGTGACCGGGCTGCGGGCCGAGATCTGGTACCAGGTCCTGGCCGGGCACGGCACGGCAGCCGGGGCGCTCCGCTCGAGGGTGCGCCTGGAGAACCGCGGCCCGCGCCCGGTCACGGTCGAGTCGGTCAGCTCGTTCCTGTGCGGCGGCCTGGGCACCGGGCCCGGCCCCGATGACGTGGCAGACCTGGACCTGCTGTGGGCGGAGAACGACTGGATGGCCGAGGGGCGCTGGCAGACCCGGCCGCTCCGGGACGCGCTTCCGGACATCAACCGCCGGGCACTCGGCGCGGACCCGAGGGGCTGCTTCGGCGTGACCAGCACCGGGACCTGGTCGTCGGGACGATACCTGCCCGCCGGCGCGATCGTGAACCGGCGCACCGGGCACGCGTGGGCGTGGCAGATCGAGCACAACGGCGGCTGGCACTGGCAGGCTGGCGAGTGCACGCACCGTTCGGCCGGCCACGGCCCCGGTCCGCACGGCCGGCACGCACCGCCAGGGGCGGTCAGCGGCGCCTACCTCGCGCTGCTTGGCCCGGCCAGCACCGAGCACCACTGGCGGGTCACGCTGAAGCCAGGCGACTCCTTCACCACGGTGCCGGCCAGCGTGGCGGTCAGCCCAGCCGGGTTCGACGGCGCGGTGGCCGGGCTCACCGCGCTGCGCCGCGCGATCAGGCGCCCGCACGAAGACAGTCACCGCCTCCCGGTGATCTTCAACGACTACATGAACACGCTGATGGGGGACCCCACAACCGCGCGCCTGCTGCCGCTGGTCGAGGCCGCCGCCGAGGCCGGGGCCGAGTACTTCTGCATCGACTCCGGGTGGTACGCGGAGATCGATGAGGGCTGGTGGGACACGGTCGGCACCTGGCGGCCGTCGCTGACCAGGTTCCCGGGCGGGATAGCCGAGGTGCTCGGCCGCATCAGGCAAGCCGGGATGGTGCCCGGCCTCTGGCTCGAGCCCGAGGTCGTGGGCGTAAACAGCGAGGTCGCCCGGCAACTCCCGGCCGATGCGTTCTTCCAGCGCGGCGGGCAGCTCGTCGTCGAGCACGGCCGCTACCACCTGGACCTGCGTCATCCCGCGGCGGTGAAGCACCTGGACCAGGTGGTGGACTTCCTGGTCGGCGACCTGGGCGTCGGCTACCTCAAGCTGGACTACAACATCGCGATCGCGCCCGGTCCCGACACCGGAGGGCTGAGCGCCGGCGCCGCGCTGCTGGCGGCGAACCGCGCGCAGCTTGACTGGCTCGACGCCGTGCTCGACCGGCATCCCGGGCTCGTCATCGAGAACTGCTCATCGGGTGGCATGCGCACCGACTACGCGCTGCTGTCGCGCCTGCAGCTCCAGTCAACGAGCGACCAGCAGGAATACCTCCGCTGCCCGCCGATAGCCGCGGCGGCACCCGCGGCGATCGCGCCCGAGCAAGCCGCCGTGTGGGCCTACCCGCAGCCCGAGTTCAGCGACGACGAGATCGCGTTCACGATGGCCA
This sequence comes from Streptosporangiaceae bacterium, assembly GCA_030041195.1. Next base: position 3,108 of record JASHOI010000596.1, read on the forward strand.
GCGCGATGCTCGGCCGGGTACACCTGTCCGGCCACCTCGACCGGATGAGCCGGCATCAGCGCGACCTGGTCGCCGAGGCGATCGCGGTGTACAAGGAGTTCATCCGGCCCGAGCTCGCGGGATCCGTCCCGTTCTGGCCACTGGGCCTGCCGCACTGGGACGATCCGTGGGTCGCGCTCGGCCTGCACTCCCCCGGGGCCAGCCACCTAACCGTCTGGCGTCGCGGAGCCGGCGCCGGGCAGGTCACGCTGCCGGTGCCGCAGCTGCGCGGTGCCGGCGTCACCGCCCGGGTGCTCTACCCGGGCAGCGCCGGCGCGGGAGCCAGCTGGGACGGCGCCGGCGGCGAGCTCACCGTGAGCCTGCCCGGCCACCCGTCCGCCTGCGTGCTGCGCCTCGCGTGACCGGAACCATTCGACGGTCCTCCGCACGCCCTCTTCGGCCCGGATCCGGGGGCGCCAGCCAAGAACGTCCCTGGCGCGGCTGATCACCGGGCACCGGCGGGCGGGGTCATCGGCGGGAAGCGGGTGGAACTCCATCGGCGAGGCTGACCCGGTGGCGCGCAGCACGAGCTGGGCGAACTCGGCGACCGTGAACTCCTCCGGATTGCCGAGGTTCACCGGGCCGGGCTCGGTGGAGTCGATCATCATGGTCAGCCCCCTGACAAGATCATCGACATAGCAGAAGCTGCGGGTCTGCGCTCCGTCGCCGTAGATCGTCAGCGGCTCGCCGTTGAGGGCCTGGGTGATGAGATTGGTGACCACCCGCCCGTCGCGGGCCTTCATCCGCGGGCCGTAGGTGTTGAAGATGCGGATGATGCCGGCGTTGACGCCCAGTTCGCGCACGTACGCGGCGGTCAGGGCTTCGCCGAACCGCTTCGCCTCGTCGTAGACACTGCGCGGGCCGATCGGGTTCACGTTCCCCCAGTAATCCTCGGGCTGCGGGTGCACCGCGGGGTCACCGTAGACCTCGCTGGTGGACGCGAGCACGAAACGTGCGCGGTCCCGCAATGCCGTCTGCAGCGCGTGCTCTGTTCCCCGGCTGCCGACCGCCAGCGTCTCGAGCGGGCGGCATTGATACTCCGGCGGGGAGGCCGGGCTGGCCAGGTGCGCCACCGCGCCGAAGGGTCCGGAGGAGTCGATTCCCGCTGCCGCGTCGGCCTCGGCGAACTCAAATCCGGGCCGGCCGAGCAGGTGCGCTATGTTGCTGAAGCGGCCGGTCGAGAGGTTGTCCAGGCACAGGACCGTGTCGCCGCGAGCGATCAGGGCATCACACAAATGCGACCCGATGAAACCGGCTCCGCCTGTTACGAGAACGCGCATGCCTTCCCTTTCCTTACTCCGCACCCACATTTGGTGTGCTGACTGAAATGGCGGCACCCGAGAAGTCCACCGCGGGTGGCCGGACCCGGGACAGGTGGGACAGATCGAGTCCGGCGTTGCGCAGCGGTGACGTCGCCCGCAGCACGAAGCCGTCCGCGGCCCGGGGGTGGCCGGCGGTGGCGTGCAGCCCCAGCACGGGACCGGTCAGCTGCGGGTCAACGGCGAACCCGGTCGGCCGGCCGTCCAGCAGCTCCTGCCCGGTCGCGGAACGCCAGGCCGCGAGCGATCGGTACCTGGCCTTCCCCCACTCCAGCGTCCACCGGCCCGAGGCCGCGAAGTAGTCGTTGGCCTGGAACTCCGCTGCCGAGACGGGCAGGGCGGCGGCGGATACGACGATGGGGCCGGCCCGCTCCGTCATGAAGATGTTGTTGCGCACGGTTATCGAGCGCGCCGTCCCGACGAGCCGCAGCGCGGGATTCGAGCCCCCGGTCCTGGCCGACATGACGACGGTGTTCTGGTAGATGGCGGTGTCGCTGATCTGGCCAAGCAGGGTAATGCCGCCGTAGTAGCGGGATCTGCGGCCGTCGCCGCTGCTGATATTGAAGCGGACGACGTTGCCGTGCTGCTCGGCGTCGGCTTGCGCGGAATAAAGGAGGTAGCCGGCGCCCGCATTGCCGTAGGAGAGGTTGTACTCGAGGTAACAGTCCGAGGTGTTCTCGTCGAGCCCGAAGCCGTCCCCGTCGCTGAGGTTGCTCGTCCGGTTTCCATAGGACAGGTCGTGCGCAATGACGACGTCGGCGGAATCGTAGGCCCAGATCCCGACCGGTCCCTGGCTCGCGGCGCCCTTCCCGCCATTGTCGTCCGCGGTGGAGAACGTGATGCTCGCGTGCCGCACGTTCCCGAGCACGATGCCGTTTCCGGTGTTGTTGCTCGTGTCCTCGGGGTCCCCCGGGTTCTGGTAGGCGTGCACACCGGAGATGTAGATGTCTTCGTGCGCGTATTGCGGGTGGGCTGGGTTGAGGTTCGGCGCGTAGCTGATCAGCCCGTCGTCGAGGTTGCCGTGCAGCGCGGAATCGCTGACCCACACGTCACGGAAGCCCGTGGTACCCCTTCCGCCGCCGATGCCGATGCCGTAGACAAAATCGCTGACGTCAACGTCGTCGATCACCACGTGCGTGAGCTTGCGGTCACCGGGCAGATCGCTGTAGAGGTTGATGCCGATGCCCTCGGGCCGGCCCGACGCCCGGCCGGTGATGATCAGGTTCCCGACGTCGATGCCCGCGGTGTCGTAGATCACCACCCCGGAGCCGGTATCGGCGACGATGCGGGCCCGTCCCGATCCGTACGAGCCGACGACGACGGGCTTTGCGGGGTCCCCCGCTTCGCCCTTGGTGAAGACCAGCTCGCCGGTGAACCGCTGGCCACCCTGGAGCAGGACCCGGTCCCCGGGTTTGAGCTTTTCGGCGTTCACCCGGGCCAGGGTTCGCCAGGGCGCCGACGGCGACGTCCCGGCGGCCGCGTTGCTGCCGGAAGGGCTGACGTAGTAGGTGGCGGCGCCGGTGCCGGCGGCCGATGCGGCGGCACCGGCACCGCAGGCGGCGAGCAGCGGGAGCGCGGCAAGCGCCGCGATCGCGCAGCCGCCCACGTTCTTTACCATGTCCGGTCCCTAGCCGTGCTCCGGGGACCGGCGGCCGGCCGTCTGAGCCGAGCGCCCGAGTGCCCGTACCGTCCACCCGGCCGTGCGCCAGCGATCCAGCGGCAACGCGTTGCGCCCGTCGAAGATGCGCCGCCTGCGGACCACCGCGCCGAGAGCCGACGGGTCCAGCTCGCGGTACTCCGGCCATTCGGTCAGGTGCAGCACGATGTCCGCCTGCTCACAGGTTTCCTCGGCATCGAGCGCGTAGCCCAGGGCCGGGCACACCTTGCGCGCGTTGTCGGACGCCTTGGGATCGTGGACGCGCACCCGGGCGCCCTCCAGCTGCATCGCCGCGGCGATGTTCAGCGCCGGCGAGTCCCGCACGTCGTCGGTGGCCGGCTTGAAAGCGGCGCCAAGTACCGCGACATTGCGGCCGGTGAACGAGCCGCCCAGCAGGTCCCTGGCCAGCTCGAAGGCACGGGTCCGGCGGCTGGCGTTGACGTGGTCGACCTCGCGCAGGAACCCAACGGAATCGGCCACGCCGAGCTCCGCCGCCCTGGCCATCAGCGCACGGATGTCCTTGGGCAGGCAGCCGCCGCCGAAGCCGATGCCCGCAGCGAGGAAACGGCGCCCGATCCGGTCGTCGTATCCCATGGCATCGGCGACGACGCTGACGTCGGCTCCCGCGGCGTCGCAGACGTCGGCGATCGCGTTGATGAACGAGATCTTGGTGGCCAGGAAGGCGTTCGCCGACACCTTCACCAGCTCGGCCGAGGCCAGATCGGTGGCGATGTACGGCACCCCCGCCTCGATGATCGGCGCGTAGATCGCGCGCAGGGTGGCATCGGCGCCCGCCGAGGCCACACCGCCCACCAGCCGGCTGGGCCGCAGGGTGTCTTCGACCGCGAAGCCTTCGCGGAGGAATTCCGGATTCCAGGCCAGCTCGACGCTCACCCCGCCCGGGGCGAGCTCACCGATCCTGGCGGTCAGCCGGGCGGCGGTACCGACCGGGACCGTCGACTTCCCCACCAGCAGGCAGTCCCGGGTGATCTGCGGTACCAGCCCGTTGATCACCGCGTGCACGGCCGTGAGGTCCGCCGCGTGGAAACCAGGAAGCTGGGGTGTCCCGACGCAGATGAAATGGACCTCACCGAACCGGGCCGCCTGCGCGAGCGAGGTCCCGAAGCGGAGCCTTCCCGAGCCGATCCCGCTGGACAGCACCTCGGACAGCCCCGGCTCGAAGAACGGCACCCGGCCGCCGGCCAGCGCGGCGATCTTCTCGGCGTCGGTGTCCACGCCGAGAACCTCGTGGCCGAGGTCGGCCAGGCAAGCGGCGTGCACGGCGCCGAGGTAGCCGGTGCCGATGACGGTGATGCGCATGGGAACGGTTCCTTTCGCGGTCGGGTCAGATCCGGCCGGTCAGCCGGCGGCGCTTCCGGGCTTCCGGGGTCTCCGCGTATCCGTGCGGGTTGAGCTGCTGGAACCGCCAGGCGTCCCGGCACATGGCGGTCAGGTCGAGGCGTGTCCGCCAGCCCCATTCCTTCTCGATCTTGGCGGGCTCGGCGATGAGGGTCGCCACGTCTCCCGGCCGCCGCGCGGCCATGTCGAAGGGGACCGCCACGCCGCAGGTCTCCTGGAACGCGGCCACGAGCTGGAGAACCGAGACGCCGGCCCCGGTGCCCAGGTTGAATGCCCGCAGGCCGGCCTCGTCGTCGAGGTGGTCCAGGGCGGCCTGGTGTGCACCGGCGACGTCCGCGACATGGACGTAGTCACGGACCGCGCTGCCGTCCGGGGTGTCGTAGTCGCCGCCGAAGACCGGCAGCCGCCCGAGCCGCCCGGCCGCGACCCGCAGGATGTACGGCATCAGGTTGCTGGGCACGCCGCGGGGATCTTCGCCGAGCAGCCCGCTGGGGTGCGCGCCGACCGGATTGAAATAGCGCAGCGCCACGACCGAAAGACCCGGGTAGCGGTCACACGCCGCGGCCAGGATCTGCTCGCAGATCAGCTTCGAGCGCGCGTAGGGGTTGGTCGGCCGCATCGGGTCGTCCTCGGTGATCGGCGCGGTGTGCCCGGCGCCGTAAATGGAGCAGGATGAGGAGAACACCAGCCTGCTGACACCGTGCTCCAGCATGACTCGCAGGAGATTCGTGGTGCCCGCCACGTTGATGTCGAAGTAGTCGACTGGTATCCGCAGCGATTCGGCTATCGCCTTCTTGGCGGCGAAATGGATGACCGCCTCGATCGGGTACCTGGCGAACACCGCCGCCAGGGCGTGATGATCGCGGATGTCGAGCTCATGCGCGATGACCGGGCGGCCGGTCAGCCGGCGGACCGCATCCAGCGCCGCCGGGGAGCTGTTCGAATGGTCGTCGACAACGACGACATCCTGTCCGCGGTCCAGCAGCTCGACACACGTGTGGCTGCCGATGAAACCCGCTCCGCCGGTGACCAGGACCGCCATCACATCCTCCGTTTCAGATTTGCCAGCCATTTCCACAGCGCCGGGTCATGCGGCATTTTCAGGAAGGAGGCCAGCACGTAGGCCGGGTAGTGGGCGATCGCGAGCCCGACCGGGACGAACAGGAGCAGCCCGACGGCCAGCGCACCGCGGCCCGTCCGCCACAGCGCGGCCCGGCGGGTGACCCCGGCGCCGGCCGCGGTCTCGAGGGCATGCAGGGCCGGCACCGCCACGGACACGAGCGCGTAGGTCGTCCCGGTCAGGATGCTGAGAAACGCGTAGCCCGCGGTTTCCGGCTTGGCCTCGCCGACCAGGGCGGCACACGACGACCCGACGCTGATCGCGGCGTAGGGAACGATGAGCCGCAGCGGGAAGACCGCCAGCCCGCCCGACCCCTTCGGAGTGACCTTGAACGTCACGGCCCGGGGCCGGATCCGGTAGCGAACGGCGGAAGCGATGCCCCAGGCGATGAACGGCCATCGGGTCAGCGAATACAGCCAGTTCTCCCAGCTGAAGATCGGCGCGTTCCGCGGCCGGAGCAGCCCGCGGCGTCGCAGCAGGAAGGCCATCAGCACCAGCCAGACCGAGATCGACCACCAGTGCAGCAGGAAGACGACGTAGTTCACGTTGATCCAGGGCCGCCCGGTCAGCGCGGCGACCGGGGCGAGGGCGATCCCGGCGAACGTGGTGGTTACCAGCAGGAGGTAATACGACAGCGCATACAGGAAACGGAATCGCAGCCGCCACCGCAGCCGCGACAGATTGCGCGGCACGAGCCCGAGCAGGACCGTGGTGAGGCTGCGCGACCACTGGTATTCCTGGACCACCATCGCCGGGAATGTGTTCGGGCCGTCACCGTGCGCTTCGGCGCTGATCGCGAACGCCCCGTGCCACCCCGCCGAATTGAGCAGGTAGCTGGTGGAGAAGTCCTCGGCAAGCTCCGGGCCGATGCCGCCGATCTCCCGCAGCGCCTGGGTGCGAACCGCGTAATGCGAGCCGATGCACAGCGGTCCCCAGCCGTCGCTGTGGCCGAGCTGGAAGGCGCCATGGAACGTGGCCTCCCGGTACAGCCGCCCCCGCGCCGACCACGAGGTTTCCGCGTTGGCGTCGCAGACGCTCGGCGCCGCGACGTACCCGACGGCCGGATCGGAGAACGGCCGGACAACCTCGGCCAGGTAGTTGCGGGCCGGGCGGTGATCGCAGTCGAGCTGCGCGACAACGTCGTACCAGCGGTATCCCCAGTGGTCGTAGAAGTAGGCGAGGTTTCCTTCCTTGCAGCGGGTGCGCCGCGGCCACGTGTCCCGGTGATACTCCTCGACGCCGTTGCGGCTGGCGACCAGCACGTTGTTTCTGGCACACCAGCTCAGGATCTGGCTGGTGGGCTGTTCGTCGCACAGCCAGACGTCATAGGGAACCGGGAAATCCTGGCGCAGCATGGCCCGCAGCGTGGACCTGGCCACATCCCACGGTTCTGACGGTGCCCGCGTCACCACGAACGCGACCCGCAGCAACGGCACCGACAGCGAGCGGCTCACGTTCCGCAGCCGGTTGATGCCGGCGACGAAGAAGACCGGATAACACGAGACGTAGCAGAGCACGGCGCTGTTGAGCGCCAGGCCAAGGATGCCGCGGCGGTGCACGGGTTCCAGCCACCATGCCCAGAACGCCGTGACGCAGATCGCCCAGCCCAGCGAGAGCACGGCGACGACCAGCCGGTCAACGGGACTCAGAATCGGCGCGAACGTGCTCTTGCGCAACCGCCGCTGCCCCTGCCGGGCCGCGAGGACCGGCCCGCCGGGCCTTACCTTCCTGACCTTCCCGGCCGACAGCCGGCGGATGTGCAT
>JASHOI010000062.1 GCA_030041195.1 Streptosporangiaceae bacterium
CGAGCGTGCCGTAGCTGACCGTCTCGCCGTAGCCGACCGACTCGAACAGCGTCCTGAGCACCTCCAGCTGCAGCGGAGTCATCCCGCTCCAGTCGATGAACAGGTCGAAGCCGCGGCGCTTCCCCGAGAAGTACTCGCCGAGCTGGGTCACCGCGGTGTCGCGCAGTTCAGCGGCGGCGCCCGGCGCTGCCCCGGTCCCGTCGTGCTGCGCCCACGCCGGCACCGGCGGCCCGCCAAACCGGACCTGGCTCAGGCCTGCCTGGCTGCAGCCCACCGAGAGCCTCCCGACCGGCGTGCCCAGCGTCGCCCACGCGAGTTCGCTCATGACACCCAATTATGTTTCCCGCCACCGACAGCCAGGGCACGCCGCACTCACCGGGGGATAGATCACGGTTGAGAGCCGGGCGCGAGGTCGTCACGGACGCCGAGCCGGAACGCGAACTCCGCGACCGGATCGCCTTCGATGCGCCAGTCCTGGTGCAGGCGGCTGCCGTTCGTCTTGTCGAACCACACCAGCCCGAGCGTCTTGTACCTGCGCATACCGGCGAACAGGTTCAGGATCTTCAGGGCCTGCCCGGCATCGGGTCCCACCGCGGTCTCGGAGAGGAGCACTGGCTTGTCGGTGAACTGGCGTACCTGATCGATGGTCTTGCCGAACACGTTGGCAAAGGTGTCGGACGGCTTGGTGTAGTAACCGTCGATGCCGACCCAGTTGACATAGCCGGTGCCGGGCCACCAGTCCTCGATCGGCCCGGTGCCAGGCTGGTCCGCTTGGAGCGTCCACAGCCAGGTGACGTTGTCGGCGCCCTGTGCCTTGAACAGGTTCACGATGTGCCGCCACGCCGCCACGAACACCGACGGCGGGACGATCCCGTAGCCCCACGAATACCACGAGGCGTTCATCTCGTGGCCGAACCCGATGACAACGGGGTGGCCGAAGTCCCGGACACTGTCCGCATAGGCGCGTAAGTAGATGTCGTAGTCACCCGCGGCGATCCCCGCCACCGAAGCGAGCGTGGGATCAATCTGCACGAACGGGATGACACCGTGCTCGTGCATCAGCTCCGCGTAGGAGGCCTGGAACGGTTCCCCCCAGCCGCTGTAATACCCGGCCAGGTTCGGCTGCCTGCCTGCTGCCTGAGCGAATTCCGCGATCGGCTGGTAAGCCGGAGGCGACCCAGCCTCGAAAACGCCCAGGTAGGACTCCATGGCAGGCGGAAGCGAGGCGCGCATGACCGAAGGCGCCGAAGGCAGCAGGGTTAACCGCGCCCCGGTAAAACCGATGGCGACGGCGGCCATCACAAAAGCCAGCAGCATCACTAAGCGCGGTCTCATGCCGACCCCCGTCGACGACTAGTCCCCCCGTTAATGACCAGCCCGATTTGCATCGAACCAGCCACGGCCCGGCGCAGCCAGAGCATGAAAGTCGCGGGAATGCCGCACCCGGCCAGCTGACCTGCGCAAGCGGTCAGCGATTGGCTCGGCATTTGGCGCGGCACCGCGCCGGGCCGTGCGGGCGGGCCGCAGCGCCCCGATAACAGGCCCAGCGGGCAGAACTCCATGCCGGCCGCCACAGATCACCACCGCACCGGCCCCCCGATGATGGCTAAATCGTAGCAGACCACTACCCACACCCGTAAAACTGATCTAACAGCACATCAAGGCACAGTTCGGGACGGCCGCTTCAGTCGCGGATCAGGAGCGCGAGGCTGGCTTTGGCGAGATGCTCTGTCTTGAGCGTCGACTCGGGAGATAGGGCCAGTTCGCCGAGAACAGCTATGGCGGTGTCGCGGTCGCCGCGCCGGGCCAGCACGCTGGCCTGGTTAATCAGCAGCGTTCCCCGGGTGTCGGGGTCTGGATCGCCCCGCAGTCCCTGCTGGATGGCGTGCATGCGGGCATCGTCGGTGGTGGCCAGGGCGGCGAGGTCGCTCCAGGCGGGAGCGAAGGACGGGTACCGGGCCACGATGCCTTCGAGAATGGATCTCCTCCGGGCCCGGTCGAGCCGTTCCAGTGTGGCGTAGGCCCGGCAGAAGCCGGGGAACAACTCGCCCGCGCGCTCGCGGCGCAGGCAGTCCAGGCTTGTCTTGCAGGTGAAAAAGCCGCGTGGCGCCATCTCGTCGACCCGGGCGTACAGTTCCTCCGCCTTCGCGACGTCGCCCTGCAGCAGGTAGCTGAAAGCGGCGTCATAGACCGGGTAAGGCCAACTCGGTGCCAGCGCGCGAGCCTGGTCGAGCAGCGTCAGCGCCGAAGCGTAATCACCCTGCCCGCCAGCTGTCCGCGCCTGCTCATGCAGGGCCACGGCCCCGGGCGGGACGGGATTACCGCCGGTAATTTCCCAGCGCACCCGGCCGGTGAAACCCTCCAGATCCCGCATGGTCAGCCGCCGCCCGGCGGCGTCGGTGAAGACCACGCGTTCCACGAGGCGCTTCGCTCCCGTCCTGACAACTCCGGCTGCCGGCCCGCCGAATCCGGCCAGCCCAGTCACCGCCCGACAGTACACGGGAAAGGCCGGGAGCCCTCGTGCCCGACGGCTTGCGGCGTCACTCGCCCGACGGGCGCAGCCGCGGGCCCCTGATCGTGAACGCGGCCAGGCCGGCCGCGACGACGACCACGGCAGCGATCCAGCCGCCCCGGTCGGTCGCCGGGCGTGCCGCCCAGGTCAGCGGCTCGGAGTAGTTCGCGATCAGCGCGAACTGGCAGACCGCCATGTAGCCGAGCGGCCCGGTCCACGCGATCAGCCCGCCGGTGACCAGCGAGAAGATCAGGCCGATGCCGGCGAAGCCCATGACGTTCTCGGCGACCCCGAGGATGCCGGTGCCGAGGTAGACGCCGGCCTGCGGGTGGTACGCGGCCGCCGCGCCGAGGGCCAGCAGCGCGATCGCGGCCCCGCACAGCGCCAGCGCCATCCCAAGTCGCAGGAACGGCAGCCAGCGGCCGGTCGCCCGTTCCGGCTCCCCGAAGGGGCTGTGCGTGGTCACCGCGATGATCGCCGCCGCGCAACCCTCGATGATCATCGGAAGCTCCGATGCCGCGGGACCGGTGCCCAGCCACCAGTGGTACCGCAGCGCCGCGGACAGGACCGCGCCGCAGGCGGCCAGCGCCACCAGGGCGGCCGGGACCCGGCGGCTGCGCACGTGCAGCCAGGCCAGCCGCGCCACGGCCGGCCAGGCCGAGCTGGCCGTGGACGGCGCCACGCGGCGGGCCTGGCCGATGCCCGCGGGGCTGGCGGTGCTCATCGGATCGGCGGTGCTCATCGGATCGGCGGTGCTCACGGGATCGGCGGTGCTCACGGGACCTGCGCCAGCGTGATGCGGCCCGCCTTCAGCCCGGCCAGGTTCGCGCGCAGCCAGGCGCGCCGGGCCGCGGCGGGCAGCGCGGCGAACCGGCCGGCCGCGGTCGTGACCGGGATCTGCTGCTGCCTGCACTGGTTCGCGCTGGGGTTGTTGCCCGGCCCGCAGACCGGATACGGCTGCGAGCCGATCGCCTCCAGCAGCCCGTCCATGACGGCCTGCTGCGCCCGGGTCCCCAGGCTCGGCTGGAACGCCTTGATGCCGTTCTTCAAGGTGACCACCTGGCCGATCGATCCCACGACGACGGTCTGCACGATGTCCTGCTGGAAGCCGTACTGGAGCTGTGCCGCGTCCGGCACCAGCGTGAGCGCGTTGTCCATGCTGAACTCGTAGACGGGCGGCGAGCCGGTCACCACGCCGTTGCCGTTGCCCTGCAGCACGGCCGCTGACAGCATCTGGTCTGAGACTTCGACGGCGCGCACCGGCGCGCCCGGCAGCCCGGCGACCTCGGCCATCACCGGCTTGAAGGAGTTCACGACCTGGCTCAGGTAGCTCTGGTAGGCGGGGTGCAGGCACACCGCAAAGCCGCTGCCCGCCGACGCGCACACCGGCGTGTACGGAATCGGCTTGTCGGAGGCGCTGTCGTGCAGGGCCGGGATCTCCATGCCGCCCACGGCGGACCCGCGGGCGGTTCCGGCCAGCCCGAACCCGGTCGCCGCCAGCGCGACGCCGGACGCCAGCACGACCGTCGCGATCGTGCGCAGCCGCACCCCTCCCGCGCCTGCCGCGCTGAGGGCACCACGCCAGCCCACGCCGCCGGTGCGCGAGGACAGCCCGAGCAGGCCGACCGCCCCGAGCGTGGCCCCGGCGTAGAACATCACCTGAACGATCGAGACGTCCGGCGCCACCGGATAGAAGATGCCCGCGTCGTTCTGCGGCACCAGTCCGGCCGGCGACAGCGAGGCGACCGAGGAGCCCCCATGGTTGACCGCCTGGCGGAACGCCACCAGGACCAGCAAGGTGATGCCCACCGCGACGATCGGGGCGGTGAACCGGCCCGGGAACAGCGCCCCCAGCGCGAACGCGATCGAGCCGACAGCCGTCAGCGCGACCACGCCGACGACGACCGGCCAGATCGGCGGCCCGCCCCAGGTAGCACCCTGCGCGGTGCGCAGATACAGCACGATCACGCCCGCCAGGAACGCGCCGAGTACCCAGACCAGCGTGCCGGCAAGCGAGCACAGCTGCCGCGTCCAGGCGGGCCGGACCGTCGTCGCGAGCAGGTCACCGATGCTGCGCCGGCCTTCACGCGACCCGGCCCACGCGCAAAACGCGGCGGTGAACGGCACGCAGTCGGGCCAGAACTTGTTCAGCACGACCGACGCGCGCAGCGTCCACAGATCGGGGTACCCGGAGGCCGTCCGGAACGGGTCATAGACAAACAGCACGGCCAGCAGCGGGATCGACCAGACGAACGCGCAGTGCCTGATCTCCATGCGCAGGATGCGGGCGGCCAGCAGCGGCAGGCGCGGCCGGGCCGCGCGATCGTCAAGCGCGACGGCGGCGCTCACGCCGCCACTCCGCCCCTGCGCGAAGCCTGCAGGACCGCGCTGTAGCCGCGTTCCAGCGGGGCGTCGCCCACCTCATGGCCCTCGCCCCGTTCGATGAGGTCTCCCGGGGTGCCGCGGAAGACGATGCGCCCGCTGTCCATCAGCGCCACCTCCGAGCACGCCGCGCCCACGTCCTCGACCAGGTGCGTGGACACGACGACGGTCGCGGTCCGGCCGAGGTCACGCAGCAGGGCGCGGAAGCCCACCCGCTGCTCCGGGTCGAGGCCGGCCGTCGGCTCGTCGAGCAGCAGCAGGTCCGGGCTGTTCACGATCGCCTGCGCGATGCCGACCCGGCGCAGCATGCCGCCGGACAGCGTGCGCAGCCTGGCCTTCGCCCTGGTGCCCAGGTCGACCCGCTCGACCGCCTCCGCCACCGCCCGGTGCACCCGGCCCGACGGTACCTCCTTCAGCAGCGCGAAGTACTCGATGAACTCCGCAACGGTGAACGCCGGGTAGTAGCCCAGGTTCTGCGGGAGGTAGCCGAGGCGGCGCCGGATCTCCCGGCGCTGCGCGGCGCTCTTCGGGTCCCGGTCCAGCAGCCGGATCTCGCCGGACGACGGCGGCAGCACGGTCGCGAGCATTCGCAGCAGCGAGGTCTTGCCCGCGCCGTTCGGTCCCAGCACGCCGAGCACACCGGCGCCGACCTCCAGGCTCACGCCGTCGACGGCCTTGTTCCGCCCGAACGACCGGGTGATGTCCGTCAGCTCAATATTCACTGTGCCCCTCTTTGCGAACGGGTTGCGAAGCCGATGGCCACGGTCGCGAAGGCCGCGACGGCCAGGTACGGCAGATAGGCGGAGGAATTGGTGACCGCGGCGGTGAACTGGTGGCTCGCCTCACTGCTGGCGAGCACGGCGGTCGCCCACGCGAGGACCCCGGTGAACGCGCCGGCAGCAGCCGACCTGGCTGCGACCGCGACGGCCAGGGTGAGGGCGCACACGGCCGTCATCGGAAGCAGCCACGCCACGGTGATCGCGACGGCTTCCGCGTTGACCAGGCGGGCGCCGTGCGATGCCACGCCGTACGTGATCGCGCTGACCGCGATGCCGAGGAACGCGTTGACGGCGAACACCGCGACCGCCCGGACGAGCAGGACCATCCGCTCGCTCACCGCCATGCTGAGCGACAGCTCCCACGCCCGGTCGACACCGGGGCCGTAGGCGCAGGCGATGCCGATCGCGGCGACACCGGGAGCGAGCAGCCAGACCAGCGGCTGCCCGCCGACGACGCCGACCAGGCCGCCGACGCCGAACACGACCACCGTCGAGAGCAGCCACGGCAGCAGCAGCGACGGTGTGGTCAGTAGCGCGCGGGCCAGCCCGGGCGAGCGCAGCAGCCGCGCCGCGACCCGCTCCACGGGGCCGGGATGACGCCGCCAGACCTCGGCCGCGATGCCGGTCCAGACCCGGCCGAGGTCAACGTCCCCGTCGTCGTAGGTGCTGTTGTCCAGCTCGGTCATCCGATTCCACCTCCCAGGGCGGCGCGCAGGAGGCGACGGACACGGTGCGCGCGGCTCTTCACCGTGCCCTCGGGAACGCCGGTCAGCTCGGCCACCTCGGCGAGCGGGCGGTCCTCGACGTACCTGAGCCGCCAGACCTCATGCTCGGCCGGACCGAGCGTGCGCACCGCCGACGCCAGGCGGGCCTGGGCGACCACGGTCTCGGCGGGGTCATCCGGCGCGCGGCCGCCCGGCAGCCACGTGGCGTCCGGCGTCAGCGCGTCGGGCAGCGCCGCGTGCGCCGGCCCCCGG
>JASHOI010000597.1 GCA_030041195.1 Streptosporangiaceae bacterium
GCGGGCCTGTCCGGGGCGTTCTCGGCCCCGTCGGCCACGAACGCGTCGCTGGCCGGCTCGAGCCTGCCCCCGCCCCCCGGTCACGGAGCCACCGGCGGCGCCCAGCCGGCCGCCGCCCGCGCCGGCAGCAAGCTCTCGCCGTCGTCGTCCGGTTCCACCACCGCGCTGCGCACCTCGTGCGCGGCCGTGGCGCACCTCGGGGACTCCACCTCCGAGGGCATGGTGTCCGCGGCCTACCTGGCCAACCCCGACCAGCGGCTGGTCGCCCAGTACCACGACGTCGGGGTTAAGCAGGTGGTCACGAACATCGTCGGCGCCAACTCCATCGTCGAGACCCTGCCCGGCGACATCAACGGCTACAACGCCGCCAAGGACATCGTCAGCCAGGGCTTCAAAGGCTGCTGGGTCATCGCGCTTGGCACCAACGACACCGCCGACGTCGCCATCGGCTCCGCCGTGGGCCGGGCGCAGCGAATCGAGGAGATGATGTCGGTCGCGCACGGCGCGCCGGTGCTGTGGGTCGACGTCATCTCGCAGCTCAACAGCGGTCCCTACGCCGAGTCCAACATGCAGCTGTGGAACGCCGCCCTGCGCCAGGCCTGCTCCAAATACCCGAACATGCGTATCTTCGACTGGGCATCCCTGGCCCAGGCGAGCTGGTTCATCAGCGACGGCATCCACTACACCTCGGCCGGATACGCACAGCGCGCCCAGCAGATCGCCGAGGCCCTGGCCAGGGCCTTCCCCGCCAAGGGCCACAGCAGCGGCTGCGTGGTCAGCTAACCGGCCGACCTGACTACCCACGCCGGGGGTCTTTGGGCGATCCTGGGAGTCGGCTGGTCACGCCCGGCCATCCGGACCGCGGCGCCGATCGGCCGCGGGTCCCTGGAGGACGGGTGCTGGTCGACATCGTGATCGTGGTGGTGCTGGCCCTGGCCGCGGCGGCAGGGCTGGGTCTGTGGATCTGGCGGGCGGCTTCGTGCGGGCGCACCATCGACGTGCCAGCGGCCGAGCCCGACCGGGTGTTCTGGGGCGGGGTGATGTGCCGGTACCTGATTACCAGCGGAACCCTCGCCCGGCTGGAGTTCTTCGACTGGGGCGTCCGGATCCGCGGCATCGCGGTGAGCCGGTGGATCGTGCCGACCTGGGAGGCACGGTATGACGAGCTGGCCATCGCCGAGCTGGTGTCGCTGCGCTGGAGCAGGCTCGCCGTCTGGTTCCGGCCGCGGGGCGAGGCGGGCGGGATGGCTTTCCTGAGCGATCACAGCAGCGAGATCCTCCCGCTGCTCGAGCAGCACGACGTGCCGGTCAACCGTTCGCTGGCCCAGATCAGGCGGGTGGCGGAGCTTTACCGCGCGCCCGGCCCGGGCTGAGTGCCGTGCCGCTGCAGAACCGGGTGACCCCCACCGGGGAGATCGTGGCCGACTCTGCGCGCGGCACGCTGATGGGCAACCGCGGCTGCCTGCACCGCGCGGACCGGACGCTGGGCGTGGCGCGGTGGCGGTCCAAGATGTGGATCTGCTGCGTGCTGCGGTGGCGCGACGTGCAGCGCGACGTGATGCCGCCCGGCAGCTGGACCGCGCTGTTCTTCCTTGACGAGGCCACGGCGCTGGCCGCCGGGCACCGCCCGTGCGGGTACTGCCGCCGCGCGGCCTACGCGTCGTTCGCCGACGCCTGGCGCCGCGCGGCCGGCCTCGCTGGGCCCCGGCACGCCGGGGAGATGGACGCCGTGCTGCACGCCGAGCGGGTGGACCCGCGCACCCGGCGGCAGCGGACCCGGCCCGCGCTCGCCGGCGAGCTGCCCGGCGGGGTGATGATCCGCCACGACGGCAGGTGCGGCCTGCTGGCCGGGGAGCGCTTCCTGCCCTGGACGTTCCGCGGCTACCTGGCCCCGGTCCCGCTCCGGCCGGGCACGCGGGTCGAGCTGCTGACCCCGCCGTCGACGGCCGCCGCGATCGCCGCCGGGTACCGGCCGCTGCTGCACCCCAGCGCCGAGGACGGCCAGGATTAGCGTCCCGGGGCCAAACCCCTGGCAGGCCGACTGCGTATTTATTGGTGAGGGCTCCGTATCTATTGGGGAGGGCTCCCCTTGTGGCAGGTGCGCCTCGGGACGCACCCTTCAAGGGATGACGGGGAGGCTGTCATGTCATGGCTCAACGTGACCGACGCGCGGTGCGAGGCGCTGTTCGCTTCGCGGCTCCGGCGCTCGGACACGCCAACGGCGGCGGAGCTGGCCGAGATCATCCGCGACACCGTGCGGCAATACGGGATCCGCGGCTGCGCCAGCCTGATGGCGCAGGCGTTCGGTGACGACCCCGAGGCGGCCGCGGACCGCATGCGCTGGGTCAGGCAGCTCGTCTCCGAGGTACCCGTCGCGCCGCCACCGCGGCTGCCACGCAGGGGCGGGCAGCCGCGGGATGGCGGCTCTCCCGACGACACCGGGCCGCTCCCCTGCGCTGCCTGATCGCGGCGCGGCGGACGGCCCGGTTAGGGTTGCCGCATGCCTACACGCCTGGTCCACATGGTGATCGACGCCAACGACCCGCCGAAGCTGGCCCGGTTCTGGGCGGACGCCCTGGGCTGGGAGGTTGAGGAAGAGGAAGGCGCCGAGGAGGCGGACGTCTGGCCGGCCGGCTACCGGTACCCGGATCCGGTCGCGCTGCCGATCGTGTTCGTACCGGTGCCCGAGCCCAAGACGGCCAAGAACCGCGTGCACCTCGACCTGGCCAGCCAGTCGGCCGAGCACCAGGCGTCCCTGGTGCGGCGGGTGCGCGATCTGGGCGCGCGGCCGCTCGACATCGGCCAGGGCGATGCGCCGTGGGTGGTGCTTGCCGATCCGGAGGGCAACGAGTTCTGCGTGCTGGAGCCGCGGGAGGTCTATCGCGACACCGGCCCGGTGGCCGCGGTCGTTGTCGACAGCGTGGACCCGGTGGCGCTGGCCGGTTTCTGGGAGCTGGCTTCGGGCTGGGTCCGGGCCCGGGCGGAAGACGACGTCCTCGTGGGGTTCCGCTCGCCGCAGGGCGTGGGGCCCTACGTCGAGCTGCTGCGGGTCCCGGATGCCAAGACGGTCAAGAACCGGGTCCACCTCGACGTCGCGCCGGAAAAGGCTGAGGATCAGGCGGCCGCGGTGCGGCAGCTTCGGGAAGCAGGCGCGGTGCCGGCCGACGTCGGCCAGGGCAGCGACGTGTCCTGGGTGGTGCTTGCCGACCCGGAAGGCAACGAGTTCTGTGTCCTCACGCCGCGCTGAGCGCCGGTGTCCGCCACGCCAGCTGCGTTAATCCCCGCGATCCGCGCCGCCCCCGTTGCTCGCCTCGTCGGCGCGGCGGGCACGGGCCCGGCGCTTGCCCTCGTGCATCGCGTGCACCCGGGCGATCGGGATCGTGTGGCCCTCCGCGATCAGCTCGGCGCTCAGCTCCTGCTCGGGCACGTCGCCGAGCCACGGGCCGCGCCCGGCGATCAGCCCGGGCACGCTGTGCACGGTGAAATCCGACGGCTGGATGCGGTCAAGTTCCTCCCAGGCCACCGGGAACGACACGGGCAAGCCCGGCCGCACCCGCGGGCTGTACGCCGCCACCACGGTCGCGCCGCCCGCCCGCGTCGAGTCCAGGAACACCTTCCCGGCCCGGTCCTCCCGGATGAACGCCGTGGTAGCCAGGTCCGGATCGAGCCGCTCCGCCCGGACGGCGAGCGCACGGGTCGCCGCGGCCACGTCCTCGCTCCCGGCACGCGCGCCGATCGGCACCACGACGTGAACGCCCTTCGACCCGCTGGTCTTGACCGCTCCGGCCAGGCCCGCGCCGGCCAGAGCCTGGCGCACCAGCCGGGCGGCGCGCACGGCCAGCGTGAACGCGCCTCCCTCCGGCGGATCGATGTCCAGCACCAGGCAGGTGGGGCGCCATAGGTCTTCGATCAGGCCGAGCGTCGGGTGGTATTCCACCGCGCGCTGATTCGCGAACCACAACAGCGTTCGGCGATCATCGCAGAGCGCATACGACACGTGGCGCCGGGAGCTTTCCGCCCACAGCGACACGGTCGGCACCCACGGCGGCGTGTACTTGGGCACGTTCTTCTGCATGAACGGCGCCTGCCCAGGTCGCACCCGGACCACGGACAGCGGCCGGTCACGCAGCTCCGCAAGAATCAAGTCCGCGACGGCGTCCAGGTAGTCCACCAGGTCACGCTTGGTCGCCCCGGCCCCCTCGAACAGCGGCTGGTCCAGGTGGGTCAGCGTAACCCCGTCGCGCTCCTCGCCGCCCCCATTGCTCATCTGATCACACTCCCACCGCCGGGTCGGTGACGCCGACCGCGCCGAGCAGTGCGGCGAACGCCTCAAGGTCGGCGTCGGTGAGCGGGGCGAGCGTTTCCTGGTCCTCGACCACGCTGCGCCAGAAGGCAGCGCGCAGCCGTTCGCCCTCCGCGGTGAGCACCAGCGCCTTGACCCGCCGGTCGCCCGGATCGGGGCGGCGCTCGACGGCACCGCGCCGCTCCAGCCGGTCGACCAGCACGCTGAGGTTGGACGCGTCCGAGTTGAGCCGCGCCGCCAGGCTGCGCATCGGCACGGCCGTGCCCGGCTCGAGGGTCAGCAGCGCACCCACCTGCGCGGTCGACAGGCCGACCGCCGCCGCGTGCGCGGCCCAGTTCTGCCGCAGCCGGCCGGCCAGGGTCAGCAGGCCGAGACGCACGCCGAGCATCAGCCGAAGCCGCTCGGTGCTGGGAGGTGGCAGGTCGACGGGAACACGCATGGAAGCCGACTGTACCTGGGTGCCATATGCTGGTTCGATGTAATAGTGGTGCATAACTACTTTGTGGAGAGGGGCTGGCATGACCGCAGGTGGAGAGCGAGCCGACGTGACCGGGGAAGCGGCCGATCCGCGCAAGTCGGTGACGGTTCCCGTGCCCCCGGCCGAGGCGTTCCGGATCTACACCGAGTGTCCGGCCGAATGGCTTCCTGCCGGGCACACGTTCATCCCGAACCCGGAGTCGATCATCATGGAGCCGCGCCCGGGCGGCCGGTTCTATGAACGCGGCGCCGACGGCACCGAGGCCACGAGGGGCACGATCGTCGAGTGGGCGCCGCCGCGCCGGCTGGCGGTCACCTGGCGGATCGGACCGGGCTGGCGGCCCGTGTTTGACGACGAGCAAGCCAGCGTCATCGTGGTCGAGTTCACCCCGGCCGGGCCGGATGCCACCGGGGTCACGGTGACCTACACGCACCTGGACCGGCACGGCGAGATGGCCGGCCTGCTCCGGGCGGCGATCGAGAACCCCGGGTCAGCGGACACGCTGCAGCGGTACGCCGACGTGGTGGCCCGCCACGCCGCTACCGCCTGACGAACTGGCCGACGGCGCCGAGCCAACCCTCCGGGTCGTCGACGTGCGCCATGTGGCCGGCCTCGTCCAGGATCACCGCGCGGGCACCGGGCAGCAACGCCGCGGCCTGCTCGGCCAGGGCCGCCGGGTAGGTCATGTCCCGCCGGCCATGCACCAGCAGGACCGGGAAGCGCAGGGCTGCCAGGCGGGCCAGGGAGTTCTCCGGCCGCGCCGGGGGCAGCAGCCCGGCCAGGAACGCCCGGGCCCAGTCGGCGGAAAACCGCACACCATCGAGGCGGAGCAGGTACCCGGGCCGGGCCTGTGGCCGCCAGACGTCGGCCACGGCCGCGGTGACGGCGGCGGCGCGGATCAGCTGCGGGGTCGGATCCCGGTCGCCCTTAATCCAGGCCGCGTTGGCCGTCGCGCGCAGCACCGCGGCCTCGGGCCAGTCGTCGAAGGCGCCGGCGGGCACCGGCAGGATGCTGCTGGACGCGATGATCAGGCTGCGTACCCGCTGCGGCGCGGCCAGCGCCAGGCGCTGAGCGAGCTCGCCGCCGTAGGAGAACCCGAGCACGTCCGCCTGGTTCACCCGCAGCGAGTCGAGCAGGGCCAGCAGGTCGGTGATCGCGGCATCCGGCGTGTACTGGCCGCTGGCCAGCCCCCGGGTCGAGCGGCCGCAGCCGCGCAGGTCCGCGAAGACGACCCGCCGGGATCCCGCGAGGCGGACCAACGGCTCGCGCAGGTAGCTGTGATCCCAGTCCGGGCCGCCGTGTATCACCAGCAGGACCCGGCCGGCCGGACCGGCCGTCTGCGCGACGAACAGCTCCACGTGCGGGTCAGCGGATACCCGGATCACGCTCTCGGCCAGCAACGCCCCTTCCTTACGCCTCGCCCCAACTCCCGCCCGCCGCGTCCAAGATCCAATGATCTAGGAGGCTCGCGCGCATATGCCGCCGGTGATCCTCCTAGATCATTTAGGAATCCCGGCCCGGCCGGCGCTGACACTGGCGCACTCCTGGGATGCGGCTCGTGCCAGCTAATTGGCGACGGGTGCGTCATCGAACTTGTAAGCGGCGGCGCGGATCGCGGCGATGCACGCGGCAACCGGCGGCTGGTCGCGGGTTCCGTTCCGGTAGGCGATGCGGGTGCGGCGGCGGGTCGGCAGCGGGGTGAGCGTCACGTCCGCTGGCGGGTCGATCGCGCCGAGTTGTGGCACCAGGGCCACGCCCTGGCCCGCCGCGACGAGCGCGAGCACGGTGCTGAAATCGTCGGCGTGGTGCCGGATGCGCGGCGCGAACCCGGCGGCCTGGCAGGCGCGCACCGCCATCGCGTGGCACAGGGTGCCCGGACTGGCCACGATCCACTGCGAATCGCGATGACGCAGGATCGGGTCGTCGCCCGGAGCCGGCAGCGGCGACGGCGATCCGCAGCTTGCCAGGTAGATCGCCTCCTCCAGCAACGGCTCGGTGGCCAGGGCCGGGTCCGGCTCGGCGGGCACGTAGTCGTACTCGTGCACCAGCGCGACGTCCAGCGCACCGGAGCGCAGCGCGTCCGGGACCGCGGCCGGGTCGAGCTCGGTCACCATCAGCTCCAGGCCGGGGTGATCGCGGCCGAGCGCGACAAGCGCGGCGGGCAGGATCGTGCGCACCGCGGTGGGGAACGCGCCGATCCGCAGCGGGCCGGCCAGGCCGGTGCGCGCCGCGGCGAGCCCGGCGTCGGCCCGTTCCAGGAGGGCGAGGATCTCCTCGGTCTGGCTTGCCAGAACCGCGCCTGCCGGGGTGAGCGCCACGCGCCGACCCGTGCGCTGCAGCAGCGGCACCCCGGCGTCGCGTTCCAGCCCGGCAAGCTGCTGGGAGACCGCGGACGGGGTGTAGCACAGCGCGTCGGCCACCGCGGCGATCGTGCCGCGGTGCGCGAGTTCGCGGAGCAGCAGGAGCTTGCGCACATCGAGCATCAGTTCAGCTTACGAGTTAGTGAAGGAACGTGAACTGGACCTAAAGAATCCGCCCGTGGTTGTCTCGACCCCATGGACGACCTCACTCTCGCGGGCCTGTACGTCCCGCTCGTCACCCCGTTCACCGCCGACGGAGAACTCGCGGCCGAGTGCCTGGAACGTGTCGCGCACACGGTCATCGACGAGGGCGCGGCCGGTCTGGTGGCGCTGGGGACCACCGGGGAGCCCGCCACGCTGACCGCCGAGGAGCGGCACGCCGTGCTGGACATCTGCGCGCGGGTGTGCTGCTCGCGCTCGGCGACGCTCATCGCCGGGGCCGGGTCGAACGACACCCGCGCCTCGGCCGCGGCGCTGGCGGAGCTCAAGGCCTGGCCGGAGATATCCGCCGCGCTCACCGTCGTGCCGTACTACACCCGCCCGTCGCAGGACGGCGTGATCGCGCACTTCACCGCGCTGGCCAGGCAGAGCCCGGTGCCGCTGATCGTCTACAACATCCCGTACCGGACCGGCCAGACCGTGGGGTGGCGCGCGTTGCGGCACCTGGCCGGTGTGCCGGGGATCGCCGGGGTCAAGCACGCCGTCGGCGGCATCGACGCCGACACCGTGATGCTAATGGCCGACCTGCCGGAACGGTTCGCCGTGCTCGGCGGCGACGACCTGTTCGCCGCCCCGCTGCTCGCGCTCGGGGCGGCTGGGGCGATCATGGCCGCGGCCAACGTGTGCACCGGCCGCTACGCCGAGATGGTGCGCGCCTGGCGGGCCGGCCAGCCCGCGACGGGCCGCGCGCTCGGCCACCGGCTCGCCCCGCTGTCCGCGGCGCTGTTCGCCGAGCCGAACCCCGTGGTGATCAAGGCGGCGCTGCACGCACAGGGCCGGATTCCCAGCCCGGCCGTGCGGCTTCCGCTGCTCGCAGCCGGCCCGGACGCGACCACCGAGGCTCGGCGGGCCGCGGCCGCGGTCGCCGCGTGACGGTCAGCCGATGCGGCGGATCCGCCAGAGCGACAGCGCGGCCACGGCCACGGCGAGACCGAGGAAGATGGCGAGCTCGTACCACTGCAGCGGCCAGTACCGGCTCGCGGGCTGATACGACACGACCTCGTGGAAGGTGGCGCCGACCCGGGCCACGCAGTCCTGCAGCCTGTTCACCACTTGCGGTGGCGCCGGGGCCGCTGGACCGCCGCCCCGCCGGTTCGAGCCAATGCCGGGGCAGATCCGGTTCAGCTCGCCGCCGGTCAGCGCTCCGCCGCGGGAGTTGACGATCCCGACCGACGTTATCCAGGCGTTCGGAATGTCGGGCACGCTGGGCTGCAGCGAGGCGGCCGGCAAGAACGGCGCGAACCCCTGCTGACCGTAGCCGGTGGTCGCCGGGTCAAGCGCCAGCGACCTGGTCACCGGGGGGATCAGGTGCGGGCGCACCCAGATACGGAACGCGATACGGGAGGCGGTGAACGCGACCAGCGTCGCCAGCATGGCCGGGAGCGTCCGGCGGATCAGCGCGCCGATCGCCACGCCGAGCGCGAAGGCGAACACGGCGTAGCCGGCCGGCACGATGTCGCGCTCGTCGAACGAGGCGAACTGGTTCATCCCCGCCCGGTCCACCGGGCTGGCCCACCACGTGACGATGAAGCTGAGCAGCCCGGTCACGGCCATGCTGGCCAGGCCGATGACCGCCAGCCTGACGGTCAGCCAGCGGGTGCGCGTGACGCTCTGCGTCCAGGCCAGGCGGAACGTGCCGGCCTCCAGCTCGCTGGCCACCAGCGGTGCGCCCCAGAACATGCCGAGCACGGCGGGAACCAGCAGCACCAGGATGCCAAGCCACAGCCGGAGGGTGCCGTCCTGGCCGGCCACCGCCGCGGCGCATCCGGCGCCGGGCCCGCAGCTGGCGACGGCCGCGTCGTACACCCGCACGAGGTGCGGCCCGGTCACGGCCGCGATCACGGCGACGATCGCGATGGCGGCAGCGGCCGCGACGTTCTGCGCACGGGCCTGCCGCAACGTGAACTGGATCATCGAATGACCTCCGATGGGCCGCCGTGGCCGGGTGACGCCTCGCTCATATAGGCGATCACCAGGTCGTCGAGGGAAGCCTGCCGGTGCGGCGCGGCAGCGAGCCGGCCGTGCGCGGCGAGCAGCGCGGCCACCGGCCCCGCCAGCCGCACCCGGGACGCCACCAGCAGGACGAGGTAGTCGCAGATCCGCTCCAGGTCCGCGACCAGGTGCGAGGAGAGCACCACGGTCATGCCCTGCGCGCCGGCGAGCTGGGTCACGGCCTCGAGGAACTCCCGCCGGGCCAGCGGGTCGAGGCTGGCCACCGGCTCGTCGAGGATCAGCAGGTCCGGTCGCTTGGCAACGGCGAGCGTGAGCGCGAGCTGCGCCCGCTGGCCGCCGGAGAGCCGGCCGGCTCGCTGACCGGGGTCGAGACCGAGCTGCCCGATGCGGTGCCTGGCCAGCGCGCGGTCCCAGCCGGGGTTGAGCGCCGCGCCCATCCGCAGGTGCTCCGCGACCGGCAGCCCGCGGTAGACGGGCGTGTCCTGGGCGACGAAGCCGACCCTGCCGAGCTGCGCCGGACCGTGTGCCGGGCGCCCGCCGAGCACGCTGATCGTTCCCGAGCTCGGGGTGAGCAGGCCAACGGCCAGGTGCAGCAGCGTGGTCTTGCCCGCCCCGTTCGGGCCGACGAGGCCGGTCACCCGGCCGGCCGGAATGGCAAGCGTGCAGTCCGACAGGGCCCAGCGCCGGCGATAGCGCTTGCCAAGCCCGGTCGCCTGGATCGCGGTTGCGTCAGTCAATGCGGTTGTCCTCTCCGGTCCCGGCTCGCGTTGGTCGCTGACTTGTGTACGCCAGGGCCGGTGTCAGCTCGGTGCCGGCGGCTGGCACCTGGCTGACACCGAAGGCCTGCGATCCTGGGCAGCGTGAGAGTGCTGGTCGTTGAAGATCACCAGGTGCTCGGCACCGCGATCGGCGCCGGGCTGCGCCGGGAAGGGATGGCGGTCGACCTCGCGGCGAACGGGAACGCGGCGCTCGAGCACCTCGCGGTCACCCGCTACGACGTGGTCGTGCTGGACCGCGACCTGCCCGGGATCCATGGCGACGAGGTCTGCGGGCGGATCGTGGCCGGCGGCTCGGGAAGCCGGGTGCTGATGCTGACCGCCGCCAGCACCGTCCGGGACCGGGTCGAGGGCCTCGGGCTGGGTGCGGACGACTACCTGCCCAAGCCGTTCGACTTTGCCGAACTGGTCGCCCGGATCAGGGCGCTCGGGCGGCGTTCGGCGGCGGCGCTGCCGCCGACGCTGGAAAGCGCGGACGTCACCCTCGACCCGAGCCGGCGCGTGGCATTCCGCGCCGGGCGGCGGCTGGACCTCAGCCCCAGGGAGTTCGGGGTGCTGGAGTGCCTGCTCGCCTCCGCCGGGCGGGTGGTCCCGGCGGAGGAGCTGCTCGAGCGGGTGTGGGACGAGGCGGCCGACCCGTTCACCACGGCCGTGAAGTCGACGATCCGCCGGCTCCGCGCCAAGCTCGGTGACCCGCCGGTCATCGACACGATTCGCGAGGGCGGATACCGGATCGGAGAGCCGTGACCGTGTCCGAACCCGGGCGAACCTTGCGAGGGCGGCTGGCCCTGCTCTACGCCGGCCTGTTCGTTGGCTCGGGAATCGCCCTGCTGATCATCGCCGACCTGCCACTGCTGAGATTCGGCCAGGTTTCCCACGCGACCGGCCACGGACCGGGCACCGCCGGTCCCGTCCGGTCGTTCACCGACCTGCCGGAGGTCCTGCGCTACTCCGGGATCGCGCTCGCGGTGACGGCCGCGGCGTCCGCCGCGTTCGGGTGGCTGATGGCCGACCGGGCGCTGCGGCCGTTGCGCGCGATCACGGCCGCCGCGCGTGCCGCCTCGGCCAGCAACCTCGGCGAGCGCCTGAGCCTCGGCGGCTGCTACTCGTACCGGGAGTTCCGGCAGCTCGCCAAGACGCTGGATGAACTGTTCGCCCGCCTGGAAGCCGCGTTCGACTCGCAGCGGCATTTCGTCGCGAACGCGTCACACGAACTGCGGACCCCGCTTGCCGCCGAGCGGACCGTGCTCCAGGTGGCGCTCGCCGACCCGGAGGCGAGCGCGGACTCGCTGCGGTCGGCGTGCCGGCAGCTGCTGGTCGTCGGCAGGCAGCAGGAACGCCTCATCGACGCGCTGCTGACGCTGGCCAGCAGTCAGCGCGGGCTGCAGCAGCGAGAGCTGTTCGACCTCGCCGAGGTGACGGAACGGGTCGCGCGGGCCCGCGGCGGCCAGGCAGCGCAGCACGGTGTCCGGGTGGACACCAGCCTCGCCCCGGCCGGCGTGGCCGGGGACCCGAGCCTGGCCGAGAGCCTGGTGGCCAACCTCGTCGACAACGCGATCCGGCACAACGTCACCGGCGGCCGGGTCCAGATCGCGACGACGACGGCCGCCGGGACTGCCAGCCTGTCGGTAGCGAACACCGGCGCGGTGATCCCGGCGTGCGAGGTCGGCCGGCTGTTCCAGCCGTTCCAGCAGCTCGACCGCGAGCGGACCGGCGGCGACGGCCACGGGCTGGGACTGGCCATAGTGCAGTCGATCGCGGACGCGCACGGCGCCGCCCTGGCCGCGAGCGCCAGGCCCGAGGGCGGCCTCGACATCACGGTCAGCTTCCCACCGGCGACCCCTGCCTAGCCCGGCCGCTCGGCTTCACCCCCTCCGCCGAAACTGAAACGTGTTCTAGTATGGAGGCCCGGGAGGTGCCATGGCAGCGGACGAGGCCGAGTTCGACGTCGTCGTGGTCGGCAGCGGTGCCGCCGGCATGACCGCGGCGCTCACCGCCGCGCACCAGGGTCTGCGCGCCGTGGTGCTGGAGAAGACCGGCTACTTCGGCGGCTCGACCGCCAGGTCCGGCGGCGGCATCTGGGCGCCAGGCAACGAGGTACTGCGCAAGGCCGGCGTGCGTGATGCACCGGACCAGGCCAGCGCGTACCTGGCCCATGTCGCGGGGGATAGCGTAACGGGCGGCAGGCAACAGGCACTGCTCGATCACGGGGCCGAGATGATCGCGTTCGTCCGGGCCAGCGCGCCGGTCGAATTCGCGTGGGTGCCCGGGTACGCGGACTACTACCCCGAGGCGCCGGGCGGGGTGGCCAAGGGGCGCAGCATCGAGCCGGTGCCGATGGACGGGCGGGTGCTCGGGCCGGAACTCGCGCACCTCAACCCGCCGTACCTGCCCGCGCCGAAGGGCGTGGCGATCACCCAGGCCGACTACCGGTGGCTGAGCCTGGGCACCCGGCACCCGCGAGCGCTGCTGACCGCCGCGCGGGTCTCGGCCCGGGCGGCGCGCACCCGGCTGTTCGGGCGGCGCACGCTGAGCATGGGGCAGGCTCTGGCCGCGGGC
>JASHOI010000598.1 GCA_030041195.1 Streptosporangiaceae bacterium
GCTGGCGGTCGCCGCGGCCCGGGCCGAGGCACGGCCGGGCTTCCCGCTGGCCGCCCTGGCCGCCGAGCTGAAAGACCTGGGCGGGCGGCTCGACGCGCTGGATGCCGGCGAGGCGTCATCCAGCGTTCGGGCGGTGTTCTCGTGGTCGTACCGGCAGCTCAGCGCCGCGGCGGCGCGGTTGTTCCGGCTGCTGGGCATTCACCCCGGCCCGGACATCAGCCCCGCGGCCGCCGCCAGCCTGGCCGCGGCAAGCGAGCCAGAGGCGCGCCGGCTGCTGGCCGAGCTGTCCCGCGCGCACCTGGTCGCCGAGCATGTCCCGGGCCGGTATGCGCTGCATGACCTGCTGCGCGCGTACGCCGCCGATCAGGCCCGCGACACCGACAGCCAGCCCGAGCGCGCCGCCGCGGTTGGCCGGGTGCTGGACCACTACCTGCACACCGCCCGCGACGCCGCCTCCACCGTGCACCCGTCCTTTGGGCCGATCCCGCTGGCCCCGCCGAGCCCGGGTACCGCGCCCGAGCAGTTCACCGGGCACGACGATGCCCTGGCCTGGTTCGAGGCCGAATACCACGTCCTGCTCGCCGCCGTTGCCCTCGCCGTTGACTCGGGAATGGACAGCCACAGCTGGCTGATCTCCTGGGCCATGCACCCCTTCCTGGCCACTCAGGGACACAATCTTGAATGGTCCGCGATGAAGCGGATGACGATGGCCGGCGGGATCCGTGACCGCGAGGCGATCATAGCCAGCGGCGGCAAAATCGTCGGCATGCTGGGTGACTACCAGTGGATCCCGGAGTACTACGCCAACAGCCTCAAGCTCTACCAGCAACTCGGCAACCGCCGAGGCGAGGCCCAGTGCCTCAACAGCCTGGCCGCGCTCGCCGAATATCTGGGGCAATACGCCGAGGCGCTCGGCTACGCCGAGCAGGCGATGGGCCTGTGCCGCGACATCGGCGACAAGGCGGGCGAGGCCGAACTGCTCAACTGGGTGGGCTGGTACCACGCGCTCCTCGGAAACTACCCCCAAGCACGCGGGCTTTGCCGGCAGGCCCTCGCTCTCAATGCCGAGTACGGCAGCCACCGCCTCGAGGGCGATGTCTGGAACAGCCTGGGTTACACCGAATACCATGCCGGCGACTTCGCCGAGGCGGCTGTCTGCTATGAGCGCGCGCTCAGCATCTTCCGCACCGTCGGCGACCGATGGGGCCAAGCCGACACCCTCACCAACCTCGGCGACATCCGCCGCGCCGCCGGCGAACTGCTGGCGGCGCGGGAGGCCTGGCAGCAGGCGCTCGTCATCCTCGACGACCTCGAGCACCCAGACGCCGCCAAGATCCGCGCCGAACTCGCCAGCATGGACCGCTAGGTACCGGTCACCCGTAACCTGATCGCGGACAACAACGACGCGAACGCGCCCAGCGACGGCGTAACGGCCCCCGGTGGGGACGGGCGTTCAGATCGCCGGAGGCCCCGCTCCCGCCGTGGCCTGCCGGAACCCGGTCACGCCGACTGGCCCGGGCCATCGGCGTCCCGCACGACCGCGGTCGCGCCAGCCTCGGTGAGCCGTTCGCGGATCTGGTCCGCCTCTGGTGCGCCGAGTTCGGCGTACCGGCGCAGCGCCTCCTGCCAATGGTGCCGGGCCTGGAACGGGTCGCCGTCGGCCTGGTGGATGTCGGCGAGGCCGCGGTGCGCACGAGCCTGCTCTCGCAGCGAGTCGCCCTCGGACGCCAGCCGGAGAGCGGCGGCATGGTGCTCACGCGCCTTGCTGGCTTCGCTTGTCTGAAAGAGAACCTCGGCCAGCGCATTCAGCATTTCAGCCTCCAGAATTGGATCGCCGACCTGGTGAGACACGGCCAGGGCTTGCTGAAAGCTTTCGGCAGCTTGTTCATAGCGCCCGAGCCCAACGCAAACGTCGCCGATCCTCATCAGGACCTCGGCTTCGCCGCCTATGAGCCCGATTTCCCGGAACAGCGCCAGGGCCTGCTCGAGATATCCGGCTGCGTGCTCGTACCGGCCCAGCCGTAGGTCAACAACGCCGAGCCTGGTCAGCCCCCAGGCTTCGCCCTCACGATCGCCAATGTCGCGGCACAAGTCCAAGGAACGCTGGTAATGATCAGCCGCCTCCTGATAGCGGCCCTGCCGTCGCCGGGCCAGGCCAAGACCGCCGAGCGCGCGCGCCTCGCCGAAACGGTCGCCGATGTCACCGAAGATGGCGGCCGCCTCTTGCAGATGGCAGGCGGCTTGCTCGTAACGGCCCACTTCTGCCTCGTTAAGGCCCATGTTGCCGAGCGCTTGAGCCTCACCGGACCGGTCGCCTGCCGCACGGAACAGGGCCAGCGCCTGCCGGAAATGATCAGCGGCCTGCTGAGAGCGGCTTTGCGCCCAGTCGATGACACCGATCTGGGTGAGGACCGTCGCCTCGGCGGCCCGGTCACCGGTGCGGCGGGCGGCACCGAGCGCCTGGTTATAGATGGCGACGGCTTCGGAGACGTGACTGCCGAAGTACAGGTAACGGGAGAGAGTGACGGCCAGCCGGAAGCTGTGGCTGGGCCAGCCGTTGGCGCTGGTGTGCCCGGCGGTGGCCACCAAGGTGGCGCGTTCGCGATCCAGCCATTCCCGCGCCGCCGCGGGATCAGCCAGCGGCGGGACCGGGGTCGAGGGCTCGGCGACGCGGGGACGGCGGTGGCGTTCAGCGGGGTAGAGGGTGTCGATCGCCGCCGCTGCGGTGTACAGGTAGTGGTCGAACAGCCGGGTCAGCGCGGCCCGTCGCTGGCTGTCGCCGTCAAAGCGGCCAGCGAGCCCGGCGGCATAGGCGCGCAGCAGGTCATGCATGTACACCCGGCCGGAGCTGGCCTCTTGTACCAGGTGCGCCCGCAGCAGCCTGTCCAGCAGGGCGCGCGCCTGCGCCAGAGAGCCGCCGGCGAGGGCCGCCACGGCGTAAGCGTCATAGTCCGGCCCCGGGTGCAGGCCGAGCAGCCGGAACGCTCGGGCGGCGGCGGTGTCGAGGTGCTGGTATGACCACGAGAACACAGCGCGAACAGCTGTCCTCGGGTCGCCATCGGCATCGAGCAAGTCCAGGCGGCGCTGCTGGTCGGCGAGCTCGTCGGCCAGGTCATTCAGCGATGCGGCGGAGCGCGCCACGGCGAGCTCACCCGCCAGCCGCAAAGCTAGCGGAAGGCGACAGCACCGCGCGGCGAGTGCCTCCGCCGCTGCGCGGTCGTCGTCCACCTTTCCGCCGATCAGCGCACGCAGCAAGCCAACGGCCTCCGCGGTCGGCAGCAAATCAAGATCAAGTCTCTGGGCACCCTCGCGGGCCACCAGGCCGGTGAGGGAGTCGCGACTGGTCACTACCGCTACACAGCCGGGGCTGCCGGGCAACAGGAGCCGAACCTGCTCGACGTCGCCGGCGTTGTCGAGGACGACGAGAATCCGCCGGCTTGCGAGCAGGCTCCGGTACCGTGCCGCTCGCTCGTCGTCGTCCGCCGGGACCTCCTGGCCGGGCACGCCCAGCGCGCGCAGGAACCCGGCCAGCGCGTCACTGGCCCGCACCGGCTGACCAGGGTCGTAGCCGCGCAGGTTCACGTATAGCTGCCCGTCCGGGAAGCGGGCGGCGACCTGATGCGCCCAGTGAACGGCCAGCGCAGTCTTGCCCACCCCGGCTGTGCCGCCGATCGCCGAGATCAGCACTGGTCCTGGTGGCTGTGGCGAGGCATCATCCAGCATCCGGCTGAGCTGATCCAGCTCGGCCGCGCGTCCGGTGAAGCCGCGGACCGGAGCGGGAAGCTGCCGCGGCACGGTCAGCGGCTTCGCGGCAGGATCACTGGAGACCCCGGGACGCATAACTCCCGCATTCGCCGGCGCTGATGGCCGAGTCTGCTCTGCCGCGTTTGCTTGACCGGTGAGCACCTCGTGCTGCACCCTGCGCAGCTCGGCACCGGGTTCCGCGCCGAGTTCCTCAACCAGCACGTTCCGCGCCCGCTGGTAGGCGGCCAGCGCATCGGCCTGCCGGCCGGACCGGTAAAGGGCGAGCATCAGCAGGGCCCAGAAACGCTCGCGCAGCGGATGATCGGCGGCCAGCTGCGACAGCTCGCCGATCACCTCGGCGTGGCGACCCAGCTTCAGGTTGGCGTCGGCCTTGATCTCCGCGGCCTGCAGCCGCATCTCGATCAAAGGCGGCACGTCGCGGCGCAGCAGGAGCTCCGACTCCACGTCGGCCAGCGGATCTCCGCGCCACAAGCCCAGCGCTCCGGCCGCCTGCTCGGCCGCGGACTGCCACCGGCCATCGCGACCGGCCGCCTGGGCCGCCGCCAGCAGCCCCCGGAACCGCCACAGGTCCAGCTCGCCGGGCCGTGCCTGGATCTGATAGCCGCGCGGATGCGTGCTGATCAAGCTCCGGTCGGCGTCTCCGAGTGCATGACGCAGCCGTTTAACGTAGTTCTGCACGGTTACTTGCGCCGACGGTGGCCGGCTGTCACCCCACAGCGCCTCGGCCAGGTCGTCCATCGCGACCACCCGGTTGGCCGCCACCAGCAGAGTGGCAAGCACCGTCCGCTGCTTGCCGGGCCGAACCGGCACGACGCCGCGGCCACCGCGCACCACCAGCGGCCCGAGCAGCAAGAACTCCACTTCTCCGCCTGCCCCCGTCACGCCAGACCGACAAGCTAACCGCAAGGCGGGCAAAAGCGCCCGATCCGTGCTAACCGCATGCTAGCCCTCGGTGCAACAATTCCGGCCTACCGCACCGAGATTGGAGCGCGATGGCGATCACAGTATGGGCAGGAAAGGCCCGCCGGATCGCGCCGGCCGGGGCCGTGGCAATGGCGTTGACGGCATGCCTGGCTGCGGCAGGGGCCAGCCAGCCTGCTAACGCGGCAGCGGCCAGCGGCGAGACGAGCATCAGCCTGGGCGGAGTCGGCTGGGGCGTGTCCGTGGACCCGGTGACCGACACCGCGTACGTAACGGTGACCCCCAGCACAGGAACGGCTTATGTCGCCGTGGTCGACCTGGCTACCGACGCGATAACGACCACCATCCCGGTACCCATCGCCCCGAAGGCCATAGCCGTCGATTCGGAAACCGACCTTGTCTACGTGCTGACCTCGGATGATCACAGCATCTCGGTGATCAGCGGTGCCACCGACACCATAACCGCCACCATCGCCCTTGATGCCAGGATCAACGATGAGACACCCGGGGGCATAGCCGTAGACCCGGCCACCGACACGGTCTACGCCGGGATCAGCACAACGGGCGACGATGGCGGCGTCGCCGTGATCAACGGGGCCACCAGCACCCTGACCACTACGATCGCAACCGGCATAGGCCTCCCCGAGGCCGTGGACGTTGACCCGGCGACCGACATGGTGTACGCCGGCTACAACGTGCCCAGCGACATCGAGTCTCCGGACGTCTATGTGATCAACGGGGCGACGAATTCGGTGGCCAGCACCATCGACACGCCCGCTTACCTGGAGAACCTGGCCGTTGACCCGGTCAGTGGCCTTCTCTACACGGCGAACTACAACGAAACGGTCACCGGCTACAGCGTCGCCGCTGACGCCGCCACCGGAACGGTGAACATCGGCGGCCTCTCGGTCGGCCTGGCCGTCGATCCGCAGACTGCCACCGTATTCGCCGCGCCCGAGGTGGGCGTTCAGAACGTCACGCTGATCAGCGAGGCGGACAACGCCATTACCGGCACCCTGCCGGTCACCAGTCCAAGCCGGCTCGCGGTGGACCCGGACACCGACACGCTCGTGGTGATCACGGACGCCGATGATGTCACGGTGATCCCGCTCTAGCCGTCGGCGATCACCAGCGCGGACCAGGCCCGTCAATAACCCATGTTTGGAGACCACTGAATGCGCCATTATCTGAGCCACACCAGTTTCATCGTCTCCGCGGCCGCGCTGCTCGGCGCGGCGTCGGCGGTCGCGGCCGGCCAGGCCGCGCTGGCCGCGACGGGCGCCGCCCGCACCGCGGGGCAGTTGCACGCGGTCGCCGCGGTGTCGTCCAAGGACGTCTGGGCGGTCGGGTGCTCCGGCGGCTGCAACGGCCCCGACTCGCTGATCGTGCACTGGAACGGCAGGAAATGGTCCAGGGTCGCCAGCCCGGACCCGGGCGCCGGCTTCGATGAGCTCACCGGCGTGAGCGCGGTGTCCGCCAGCGACGTCTGGGCGGTCGGTTATGCCTGTAACGACGCGAACTGCATCGGCACGGGCAACGTCTTCAGCACGCTGATCGTGCACTGGAACGGCACGAAATGGTCTAAGGTCGCCAGCCCGGACCCGAGCACGGTGTCGAACACGCTCTACGGTGTGAGCGCCGTATCCGCCGGCGACGTCTGGGCGGCCGGGTCGGAGATCGCGGACGCGTCGACGTTGCTATCCACCACGATGGTCTTGCACTGGAACGGCAAGAAGTGGTCGCGGGTGCACAGCCCGACCGTCAGCGGCGCGTCGACCACCTTGTACGGCGTCAGCGCCGGCTCGGCTACCGATGCCTGGGCGGTCGGCAACGAGTGCATCTACCCCGCGTGCCCGGACCCCGGCATCACCACCGGCACGTTCACGATGCACTGGAACGGCAAGAAGTGGTCACGCGTCGACAGCCCCAGCCCCGGTGACGCGAACAACGTCCTGTTCGGCGTCAGCACGCTGAAGCCGGACGACGCGTGGGCGGTCGGGGACACGATCAACACCTTCCCGGGCGACACCGACACGCTGATCGTGCACTGGAACGGCACGAAGTGGTCCCAGGTGGCCAGCGCGGACCCTGGCTCGGAGTTCGACAACCTCAACGCCGTGAGCGCGGTGTCCGGCAAGGACATCTGGGCGGTGGGAGATCAGCTTGGTACGAGCCTTCCGTACGGCACGCTGGCCGAGCACCGGGCCGGCGGGGTCTGGGCTGCGGTTGCGAGCCCGGACGGGACCACGTCGGACACCGGGGTGAACATGCTCTCCGGCGTCGCCGCGGTCTCGGCCACCGACGCGGTCGCGGTCGGCTGGGCGCAAAGCAGCGCCGGGGTCTACCAGGTGCTGATCCTGAAGTGGAACGGAACGAAATGGTCCAGGGCCTGATGCCCATGTGGCTGGTCAGCTGTTGCCAAGGCGGGCGAGCATGCTGATGACGGGAGCTGCGCCGTCCTCGGTGGCCAGCCGTCTGGACATCGCCTCGGCCTGCGTCCGGTACGACGGGCGCGCAACCGCGTCCCGGATGGCCGCCGCAAGCACGGGGACGGAGAGCTGGCTGCGCGGGATCGGGGGCGGGCCCGCGCCGAGGGCGGCGAGCCGGGCAGCCCAGAACGGCTGGTCGCCGACGTGCGGCACATCGCCGACGACGATCGAATCGCCGGGCGATCGGCCCGCCGATGGCGGTCCAGCCTGCCCGGCCTGGATCACCAGCCGGACCCCTGCCCGGCCACTGGCTGAGGCGGCCAGCTCGATCAGTTCGCCGGTGTCCTCGGGCGTCAGGCTCCCGAACCCGAGGAACACCGGCGATGGGCCCGAGTCCAGGAACCTCTCCAGATCTGGCGGCGGGTTCCAGCCAGCTGGCCGCGCCGGCCACCAGTAGCCGGTGACCTGATAGCCGTCGGGCCAGTCCGCCGGGCGCGGCACGATAGCCGGGCTGAAGCCGTGGAAGACCGGCCAGCGCCTGGGGTCCGGCTGCCCGAGTACCGCTTCCCGCGCGCTGCGCGGCGGCAGTCCCAGCTCACGCCGGATCAGCCTGGCCGACCCGGCCAGGCCGAGCGCGCCGTGCAGGCCCAGACCCTCGGCGACGTGATAACCGCCGAGCGCGGTTATCCCCGTCAGTGCCAGGACGTCGGGGGCATCCTGGCGTGCCACCGCGAGGATGCCCCCGTGCAGCGTCCGAATGTGCTCGGCGAGCAGCCTGATCATCCTGACAGGCGATGCCGACCCGGCCTTCCCCTCCAGCCACCTAGAGTCATTCAGCATCCGCTGGCTGCCGGGCAGCGGCCGGAACTCCAGGCCGCAGCCGGTGACCAGACCCTCGAACAGCTCATGAGTGGCGATCGTCCACGCTGTGCCCGGCGCCGCGCATTGCAGCACCGAGCCCGGTGAAGGGCGCCACGTCGCCGCGCCCCCCAACCGTGGCGATCAGAACTCGCATCTCGCTCCCCTGCTGCTCGCGGTCTGCCGCGCTTTCGCGCCGCCGTTCGCCGACCGCACCGCAATACTCTGGCTGGCGGCATTAACGCGCCGCTAAAATTCGATCATCGGCGGGGGTTCGGGAACGATCGGAATGAATTCGATAACCGAGCTAAGCCGATACCCTCACCAACCTCGGCGACATCCGCCACGCCGCCGGCGAACTACCGGCAGCCTGGGAGGCCTGGCAGCAAGCGCTCGTCATCCTCGACGACCTCGAGCATCCTTACGCCGCCAAGGTCCGCGCCAAACTCGCGAGCACGGACAACCAAGCCGCTACGCGGCAAACCACGACGCGACGGTGATCGAGAGATCAAGGTTCGCTTCCGCGAGCGTCTGCGAACTTCCCGGCACGAGCGTGTCCGGATTACTGGCCGGGCTGGCCCACTGAACCGCGACGACCGGATAGTCACCAGATGTGGTGAGGATCTCGGCTGCTTCCGCCTCGGAGAGACTCCAGTTTGCCACCCACAGATCAACCCCGGTATAACCCGCTTCTGACAGCGCGCTGGTGAGGGATGCCTGATTCGAGGCTGCGACGTATACGGCACATGCGAGACTCGAATGCTTCCGGAGCTTCACCCACTCGAGAACCTGCGCTTCTGTGAACGCGCCGGCCTCGTAATCGGCCACGTTCCCAATGCCAGCTTCACTGACATCAGTTGAACCGTCTTGGTTGACGCGAACCTTGCCAGAGTGAGGAAATCTGTCCCAGTCCGCGGTGGTCCATCTGATATCTGGCGTACCGGTTATGTAACCGGCGACCTTTGGCGTGCTCACGGGGATGTTGCCTACATCGTCATGAATGGTATCGATCATGATTGTTGTGGCGACGGCCATTAATGATCTCTTTCGGTAACGTTTTCCCTGGCACTGGGCAGCCTATCTCCCCGCGCCGGGCAGGCCTAGTTCGCGGGCTATGACGTTGCGCTGGAGCTCAATGGTGCCGCCGGCGTAGAAGGCGAAGGTGGACTCGCGCAGCAGGCGGGGCAGTGCGTTGTCGGTGAAGAAGGCCCGCCCGCCGGTGAGTCGCATGGCGGTGGCAACGATGCGGTGCGCGGTCTCGGTGTCAAATGCCTTTGCCATGTTGATTGCGAGCGCCGCTTGGGGCTGCCGGTCGGCTTGCCAGGCTGCGTGGTAGGTCAGCCAGCGCATCGCCTGGGCGTAGGTGGCCAGGTCTGCGATCTGATGCTGGACGGCTTGGAAGCCGCCGATTGGCTGGCCGAACTGGACGCGGTCGCGGGCGAAGTGGATCAGCTCGTCGATGACCGTGTGTGCCATGCCGCAGAGCCAGGCCGCGATGCAAAGTCGTTCCACAGCCGATCCGTGTATCAGCAGTGGCCAGGCCTGATCCCACTGACCGAGCAGGGCTTCGCGCGGCACCCGCACCGATTCATAGCGGACCTGGCAGGTGGCGTGACTGGTGCTGGCGATCTTGGGCAGCGGCTCGATGCATAGTCCGGGTGAATCGCCGGGGACGAGGAAGATGCTGCTGCCCCGGCTCGCCTTCTGGTCTGGTGAGGTCCGGGCTACCGTGAGGATGTAGTCGGCGTTACCTGCGCCGGTGATAAATAGCTTGGTGCCCTCGAGCACGACGTGGTCGCCGTCGGGGATGGCGCGGGTGGTGATCGCGCCGGCGTCCGAACCGGCCGTTGGCTCGGTGAGAGCGAACGCGAGCCGGATCTCGCCGCCGGCGAGTGCCGGAAGGAACTGGGTGCGCTGGGCGCCGGTCCCGGCTTCGGCGATCATGGTCGCGCAGATGTTAGCGACAAAGTACAAGCTGACCGCCGTGGTGCTGAACCGGCCGAGCGTTTCGGCGATCACGCACCGGTCGAGGAAACCGCCATCATCGCCGCCGTACTCGGCGGGCAGCGTGTTGCCGAGCACGCGGGCGGAGCCAAGCGCCCGGTAGAGCTCGTCCGGGAATTCCGGGCTGGTGTCGCGGCGAGATTCCTGCGCCGCCGAGCAGTGCGTCCGGCACACCTGCTCCACCCGATCCGCCAGGTCGCGCTGACGCTGGCCGAGGCTGAAGTCCACGTCGCTGCCCTCCACCGAGCAGGGTTTACTAACTAGTCAGTGTGTAGATAGTGTTCGGGCATGGCCGAGGAAGTCAAGCGGTACAGCCCCAGCGGGGAGCGCGTGCTGGGCGTGGCTACCGAGGTCTTCTACCGGGAGGGGATCCGCTCAACCAGCATGGACTCGGTGGTGGCCCGCTCGGGGGTATCCAAGCCGACGGTTTATGTCCAGTTCGGGTCCAAGGACGAGCTGGTGGCCGCGGTGTTGCGGCGCCGCTACGAGCAGCGGCGCGAGGCGCTGCGGCAGTTCGTGAGCGAGCAGCCCGGCCCGCCCGCTGAGCGGCTGCTGGCGGTGTTCGACTGGCTGGCCCGCACGCACGCCAAGAAGGGGTTCCGGGGCTGCCCGTTCACCAATGCGGCCGTCGAGCTACCCGAACCTGACCACCCGGCCCGCGCGGTGATCTCTGACTACAAGCGCTGGCTGCGCGAGACGTTCACCGAGCTCGCGCGGCAGGCCGGCCGCGGCGACGCCGACGAGCTGGGGCTGGTCCTGTTGATGCTCGTTGACGGGGCCAACGCGCGCATGGTCGTCGACGGCGACCGCACCGCCATCCACGCGGCAAAAAAGATTGCTGCCCAGCTACTGGAGGTCAGCACGTGACGGCAGAGCTGCTGCGGTTGGACCCGTGATGGCTGAGACGGTGGTTGTGCAGCGGTCGGGCCCGGTGACCACGCTCAGGCTCAACCGCGAGCGAGCCGCGAACGCGATCAATGTCGAGATGGCGCTCGCGATCTCGGAGGCGATCGACGCGTTCGCTGCCGACGACGGCGCGCGGGTTCTCGTGGTGACCGGCACCGGCGATCGTGCCTTCTGCGCAGGCGGCGACGTGAACGAGCTGCTGGAGATCACCGACCACGCTCAGGCCGGCAGAGCGGGCCCGCTCGGGTTCGCGCGCTTGGATCCGGGCAAGCCGACGATCGCAGCCGTGAACGGTCACTGTTATGGAGGCGGTCTGGAGCTGGCGTTGTGGTGCGATTGGCGCCTCGCTGCCGAGAACGCTCAGTTCGGGGCGCTTAACCGGCAGTGGGGCGTGACCCTGATCGACGGTGGAACTCAGCGGCTGCCGCGGATCGTCGGCTACGGGAACGCCATGTGGCTGATCTGCACCGGTTGCCGGATCGATGCCCAGCGGGCATTCCAGATCGGGCTCGTCCAGGAGCTGGTCCCCGCGGGCCGGGCGCTGCCACGCGCCCTCGAGCTCGCCCACGCGCTCGCCGAGCTGCCGCAGCCTGCTCTGATCGCGGATCGCCGCGGGGTGGTCGCGAGCACCGGGCTGACACTCCAGGCGGGCCTCGATCTCGAGGCCCGGGCCGGACGCGCCGTGATGCGCGACCCCGACGTGATCGAGCGCCTCACCGAGTACCGGGAGCGCCACGGCTGATCCCGGATGACAGAGCCAGGACTGGTATCAATGTCCCGAACTGACCAGAAGAACAGCACCAGGTACTGGTTCGACCGGCAGACACCCGGCCTGAGTCTGCTGTGCGCGGACTTCACCACGCACGAGTATCCCGCGCATATCCATGACGCGCTCATGG
The DNA here is from genome assembly GCA_030041195.1 of Streptosporangiaceae bacterium. Next base: position 11,783 of record JASHOI010000598.1, read on the forward strand.
TGGCTGTGACCGAAACCGGCGGGTCCGAGATCCAGGCCGGCGGCGGCCCGGCCGAGGCCCATTCGGCGGCGCTGCTGGTGGTCAACCCCGCCGAACCGCACTCCAGCCGGATGAACGGCAGCCGTCGCTGGCGGTACCGGTCCGTCTACCTGGAACGATCCGCCATCGACGATGTCCTGCGGAGCCTCAATGTCAGCGATCTGCCCGGGTTCAGCCGCAACATACTGGCCGACAGCGACCTCATCAGGTGGTTCCTCACGCTGCATCACGCGCTGGACGACGGGCATGCCGATCGGCTCAGGCGGCGCGAGCTGCTCGTGGGAGCGCTTGGCCAGCTCGCCAGGCGCTACGGGGACGGCGGCGGGCGGGTTCCGATTGCGCCGCGCGACCGGGCACTGCTCAATTCAGTCATCGAGGTGATGCGCGACCGCCACCCCGGACACGTCACCCTTGCCGATCTCGCCGCGGTCGCCGGTCTGACCCAGTTCCAGCTCATCGGCCTGTTCCGCAACGGCGTCGGTATGACCCCGCACGCGTACCTGACCCAGATCCGGCTGGAATCCGCTCGAGCCGCGCTGCTCCGGGCGATGCCGATCGCTGAGGCGGCGACCCGGGCCGGCTTTTACGACCAGGCGGCTCTGACCAAGATTTTCAAGCGCTGTTACGGCATCACGCCGCTGCAGTTCGCGCACGCCGCGTGCGCCTGACCTGCCGCCGGCCGCACGCAATTTTCGCCAATACCGGCCGCGGCACACACCGACATGATCGTTGTCGAGGTCACCGGGCAGACGCGGCAAGGAATAACAGACATGGACATCGAGGTCAGGCGGATCGCCGAGTCGAGGATTGGCGAGCGGGATCTCTCCCCGCAATCGTTCGGCACGGTCTTCTGCGATCACATGCTTGTGGCCGAGTGCCGGGACGGGGAGTGGACGGACGCGCGGATCGAACCCTATGGGCCGCTGCCGCTGCGGCCGTCGATCACCGCCCTGCAGTACGGCATTTCCGTCTTCGAGGGGCACAAGGCCTTCCGGACCGTCCGTGGCGAGGTCGTCCTGTTCCGGCCGTACGAGAACTGGGAAAGGCTCCGCCGGTCGTGCCGGCGGCTGGTACTGCCGGAGGTGCCCGAAGACATCTACATCGAGGGCCTCAGGCGGCTCATCCAGACCGACCGGGACTGGGTGCCGGAACCGGACCAGGGCGCGATGTACATCAGGCCCTGCGTTTTCGCGACAGACGCGGCCCTGCGGGTCGGCCCGTCCTCGGCGTGCAGCTTCGTGATCTTCACCTCAGCGGTCGGGCAGTATTACCCGGCGCCGTTGCGGCTGCTCGTGACCACCGACTATGCCCGGGCGTTCCCGGGCGGTACCGGGAACGTCAAGCCGGCCGGCAATTACGCTCCCGCGCTGCTCGCCGAGGCGCAGGCCCGCGACCGCGGCTTCAGCGGCGCGCTCTGGCTGGACGGCCCGCAGCGCCGGTTCGTCGAGGAGGCGGGCGTGATGAACGTCTTCTTCGTGATCGACGGCACCGTCGTCACGCCCGGCCTCACCGATACGATCCTGCCCGGTATCACCAGGGACAGCGTGATCAGGCTGCTGGAAGCGATGGGGACCCCGGTCGAGGAACGACCCGTCCCCATCGACGAGATCGTTGCGGCGCACGCCGCCGGCCTGCTGCAGGAATGCTTTGGCACCGGCACCGCGGCCACCATCAGTCATGTCACCGAGATCGGCTATCAGGACAAGACACTCACCCTGCCGCCGGTGGCCGACCGCGAAATCGCGCCGGCCGTACTGACCCGCATGACCGCGCTGCGCACCGGCCGTGAACCAGACCACCTCGGCTGGCTGATACCCATCTGACCCGTCCGCCTCTATCTGGCCCGTGGAGGATACCCATGTATTTTCTGCTGCTCTACGACGTCGTGGACCACTTCACCGCCCGCCGCGTCCCGTACCGTGACGCCCACCTCGCCCTGGCTCGCGCGGCAAGCAAACGCGGCGAATTGCTGCTCGCCGGCGCCTTCGCCGAGCCTGCCGACGGCGCCGCGCTCGTCTTCAAGGCCGACGACCGGTCAGTCGCGGAACGTTTCGCCGCGAGCGATCCCTACGTCAAGGAAGGGCTGGTCCAGCACTGGACGGTACGGAAGTGGACCGTGGTGGTAGGAGGCGGCTCCTGACTCGGGAAGCCACGTGAACCACTGTCAGCCGAACGGGACGTCGCTGCTGTCCGGCAGCCTCACAGGCCGTCCCGCGGTCTCGCTGAGGGCGAGTTCAAGGCCTTCTACGGTGCAGAGATGAACGACGCCGGCGGCCGCCCTCACCGATTCGTAGCGAAGGGTCTGGTACAGATCGTTGCCCTTGCCCTGCAGGGTCTGGATGAACCTGCCTGCCTGCATGAGCATCATTCTCAGCGGCGACATGTACACCCAGAATGTCCAGCTGCTGTACAGATCCCGGCCGTGCGGGAAGCAGGATACGTATGCTGCGAAGGTCCTGTACCGCAGTTCGAGGAAATCCCGTCGGCCCTCCCCGGGCAGCGTAAGCGGGCGGAGTTGGATGGAATCGCGTGGAATGGCATGACGCTCGAGCTCCCTGCCGATGATCGCGAATGCCCGTTCGGCGGAGGGACCAGCCCCGCTGATCACCTTGCTGTCATAGGCGAGCATTGCCGCGACGGGCATTAGCCAGAAGACCAGCCCTAGTATTCCAAGCACGATAGCTGACACGAACTCGATAAAGCCCGCGATAACGAGCCCTCCCACCAGGGAGAGTATCAAGCCGAAGAAGAGCGAGACCATCTCGACGAGGGCAGCGAACAGCGCCAGCAGCACGAACCTGCGCCCTACCTGGCCCAGGTACCGCCTGTTGCGGAGCGGGTCGAACGTCGGCTCACCAGTGAGGCTTGCCAGGTCAATCGCGCTCAGTGCCGTCTTGTCCTGCGCCTGCGCCGTACCCGATGCGGCTTCGCCATCCCCTCCCGGCGGTGCCTCAGCCACGCGGACCGCCACGTCGGCCCCGAACGGCTCGGCCGGGAGCACTGTGGTTGATGAGTGCGCCGATGGCCCACCATGCGCGGCCTGAGCGGGCACCACGGCGGTTGCCTGCGGACCATCCGCCGCGACGTGCTGCCCGCAATTCTCACAGTAAACGTCGCCGTAGCGGAGTAATGAATCACACTTGCTGCATGCTTGTGACACGTGAGAATTCCCCTAATGGCGCTGAGGTTCGGAGTTCGCCCTTTGATCGCCTAACGAGGCCAAGCATCGCATGCCGCGAGGGAAATGCCAAGCCAGCTAAGCTGCGCTCTCACCGCAAATCTCTGGAGTGATCCTAATGAAACGGTCAGGCGAAGAATACATTTTTGGGCCGCTCAGCAGAGTTGATACCGAACGAGTGGAATGTACACAACGCATTCGGCGCCCCAATGTCAGCGCCACGGCAGGGTGCCTGCCGTGGCCTGGCTGAGATCGGCCGGGGCTGAGCCGTACCTCAGGCGCCAAGATTCGGGCTCTCCTGATACAGTCGGCTAAAACATAAATAGGAGGAAAAAGTGTCTTATGTCCCCTTTGTAGACGCAACCGGCAAAAACTGCGGTAACATCCCTGCCGTCGCCGCACTGGGCCTCATCGCGCTGTACGCGACCGGAACCGACGGCGTCGAGGCAACCGCCGCGGAGATCGCGCGGTTCAAGAATGCCGGGGTTGGGGTCGTCCTCATCGACCAGACGCCCTCGCTGTCGGTGTTCGCAGCCGGGCTGGCTGACATTGCTGACGTCGAGCAAGAAGCGGGCACCATACCGACTGCCGTGGCCGCGATCCTGGATCGGCAGGCGCATGGCCGGAAGTCCACGATCTACCTCAGCTACAGCAACCTGGACAGCATGATCAGCGCGTTCACCAGCAACATCGACCGAAATCTGGTGCAGTTTGGGGTGGCCAACTACGAGTGGTCGCAGGCACAGTCGGAAGACCTGCTGGCGGCGAATGCGAGCTGGGCCTACTGCCAGTACGGGGACCCGCAATCCAACCCGGACACGCTGGTGCCCGGTACGAACCTCACGCTGTCGCAGGCGCAGTGCGATATCGACATCGCGAAAGGCACCTGGGCCGACCAATTCCTGCTCACGCCGCTGACGCCGTACCCCACCCCTTCGGATGAGAGCCAGACGGTTTACCCCACCACGATCAACTTTGGATGGCAGTCCGTCACCGGCGCCCTGGGATACCACGTGCAGGTGGTCCGGGGCTCTGACAGCGTCGTCGATGAGAGCGTCAGCACGTCTTACCTGCACGGCGTCCACCTGCCCTCTGGCAGCTATCAGTGGCGGGTGGCCACCGAACAGAGCACGTCTCATCTGGCCAGCCCCTGGTCTGACTGGCGTTCGTTCACCGTCAGCTGACGACGCTCATGGGGGTTCCACGATGCGGTACCCCACGTTGGTGATCGTCTGAATCGCTGGCGGTTCTCCCAGCTTGCGTCGCAGCCGGCTGATCGTGACCTGGACGATGTTGGTGAACTGGTCGATGTCCTCGCCCCATACCTGGTCGAGGAGGTCCTCGGCGCTGAGGACGGCGTGGCCGCCACGCATGAGGGCTTCGAGTACCCCGAATTCTTTCGCCGAGAGGTCGAGCCGCCGTCCGTCGCGGTTGGCGTTGTGGCGCAACGGGTCGAGCTCGATCCCCGCCGCGCGGAAGATCCTGGTCTGGGCGGTCGGCCGGCGGCGGGCGAGGGCACGGATGCGGAGCACCAGCTCGGGGAAATGGAAGGGCTTAGACAGGTAGTCGTCGGCTCCGAGGGTGAGGCCGCTGACTCGTTGCGCCGGGGTACCGGATGCGGTGAGCATGAGCACCATCGCGGGGTTGTCGCGCTCGGTGATCAGCCGGCAGATGGTGTCGCCGTGGACCCCGGGCAGGTCGCGGTCCAGCACGACCACGTCGTAGGTGTTGAGGTCGATCTTCGCTGCTGCCTGGAGTCCGTCATAGGCGACGTCGACGGCCATCTTTTCGTCTGTCAGCCCGTCGACGAGTGCGTCGGCGAGCGTGCGGGAATCCTCGACGACCAGCACTCTCACGCCGGTGCTCCCATTGCTGCCCTTGCCGCGAGCGGCAAGGTGACCACGACCCGGAGCCCTCCCTCGGCCCGGCCCTGCAGGTCGAGGGTGCCGCCGTGAGCTTCGAGGATCGAGGAAACGATCGCGAGGCCCAGGCCGAAGCCCGTGTCGGATCCGGTTCGCTCTGCGCCGATGCGCCGGAACGGCTGAGTGAGCAGCTTGACCTGATCGGGGTGAAGGACAGGGCCGCCGTTCTCGACCACGAGGTGCGCGCGGCTGCCGCTGACCGCGGTGGCGACGCGGACCCAGCCTCCTGGCTGATTGTGTCCTACCGCGTTGTCGATCAGGTTCTCGACCAGGCGGCAGAGCAGCGTCTCGCTGCCAGTGACCCACGTGCCGAAAGCCTGTTGCTGCTCGACGTCCAGTCCCATTGCCAGGATCCGGTCCGCGGGGCGCTCGATCGCGACGCGGGCGAGTTCGGCGAGCGAAACTGTCGATTGGTCGCCGGGTGGCCCGTGCTGGGTGTGGGCGAGAGTGAGGAAGCTATCCAGCAGTCGGTCGACATGGTCGAGCTCATGGCGAAGCCGGTTGGCGAGCGTGCGGATATGGGGCGGCAGCGGCCCGGGTTTGGCCATCGCGACATCAAGCGAGGTGCGCATCCCGGCGAGCGGCGTGCGCAGCTCGTGAGAGGCGTTGGCCACGAACTGGCGCTCGAACGCGAACGAGCGCTCGAGCCGGTCGAGCAGCTCGTCGAAGGTGTCGGCGAGTTCCTTCAGCTCGTCGTCGGGACCGCTGAGGTTCAGACGTTCGTTCAGGCTGGTTGCGGAGATCGCTTTGCTGGTTGCCGTGATCGCGCGAATCGGCCGCAGGAACCGCCCGGCCACCAGCCAGCCGGTCACCAGTGAAATCCCGGCCATAATTGCCAGGGCCATCCCCGAGGCGACCACGAGCTGATGCGCGTCGTATCCGGCAGGCGAAATGCCGGCGGATGGGTTCTGGCCGGAAACACTTGGTGGTATCGGCACCGCATGAAGTGCGTTCGTTCTGTCCTTCCAGATCAAGAACGTGACGGCCAGCAGGACGGCACCAGAAGCGAGGAATACCCCGAAAAACAAAAGCGCGAGACGCACCCGAATGGTATGTCGCGGCAGGCGGGGCCGGAAGCCAGGGCCGGTACGGTGCAGGCGAAATAGCATTTTGGCTTCTCCATCGCTGATGAATAGCCCAGGCCGCGTGGCGATCAATCGGCGACCGTCCGCTGGGCTGAGGATACCCGACGTCACCTTGCAACGAGATAACCGCTTCGGTACGGCCCAGGTCATGCGCTCTGGCATACAACAAGCGAGGAATGTACGCCGAACGCATGGAGCCAGGAAATGACGAACGCCAAGGGGATGATGATTGCGGCATTGCTCGGGGCCGGGATCCTCGCCGCTGGCTGCGGCGGGTCGGGCGGCTCAGGATCCACCGCCTCGTCCGGCGGGCTGGCTGCTCAGGGGGTCGCGTACTCCCAGTGCATGCGCTCGCATGGGATCCCGGACTTCCCCGACCCCACCATCCAGGGCGGCAGCGTCGTGTTCAAGGTCAATCTGAACCAGAACAGCCCGACGTACCGGGCGGCCGCCAACGCATGCCAGTCGCTGATGCCCGGCGGGGGGCAACATGCGGCGGTGTCCGCCCAGAAGCTGGTAGCCGAAGTCAAATGGGCGAAGTGCATTCGCTCGCACGGGGTCCCCACTTTCCCCGATCCCAACGCCCAGGGCCAGTTCGACAGCGGCCAATTCGATCCCACATCGCCCGCATTCCAGACCGCCAGCCAAGCCTGCAAGTCGCAGCAGCCGAGCGGAGCGGTTGGCGCAGTTCCGGGAAGCGGGCCGTGACAGCCGGCCAGCCTCGGGCGCCGTCCGCGAGGGCCGTGGCTGCGCTGGTGAACTCGAGCCCGAATTGCAGCAGGTCGCGCCAGCGGCCGGGGATAGCGGGCACGCCGTCACGGGCACCGAGCAGACCACCGGCGATGGCCGCGTTGGTGTCCGCATCGTTGCCGATCCGGACGATGTCGACGAGCACCTCCGGCAGCGGGCGTGCCCCGGCGATCCGGTCGCGGCGCCCCGGTTGACATCCCACGCTGGCATGTTATTCTCAGATAGAGAATGTCTCAATGTGAGAAGGACGAGATGCCGGAACAGGGCAGGCCCAGCGAGGAAGAGTTCCTGGCGAGCTATGACCCGCGCGCGTTCGACCCGGTCGCTGTGACCGTCGACGTGGTCGCCCTGACGATCCGTGACGGCGAGCTGCAGGTGCTGCTGGTGCAGCGCGGTGTTCCGCCGTTCCAGGGTTTTTGGGCGCTGCCGGGAGGGTTCGTCAAGACCCGCATCGGAGCCGGTGGTAAGCGGGTCGAGGAGGACCTGGCCGACGCGGCGATCCGCGAGTTGGCCGAGGAGACCGGGCAGCAGCCGGGCCGTTTCCATCTGGAGCAGCTCGCGACCTACGGCACACCCGGACGCGACCCGCGGATGCGGGTCATCTCGGTGGCATATCTGGCGTTCGCCCCGGAGCTGCCCGATCCGCAGGCGGGCAGCGACGCCCAGGCCGCGGCGTGGGTGCCGGTCGCCTCGCTCGGCCTGGCCGACAACGCCGCCGGGCAGCGCCCCGGCACCACCAGGAAGCTGGCCTTCGACCACGCCCGGATCCTGGCCGACGGTCTGGAGCGGGCCCGCTCGAAGCTCGAGTACACGCCGCTGGCGACCGCGTTCGTGACCGAGCCGTTCACGATCTCCGAGCTGCGGGCGGTGTACGAGACGGTGTGGGGCGAGCCGCTGCACGCCGCGAACTTCCACCGCAAGGTCTTGTCGGTGCCCGGTTTCGTGGAAAGCACCGGCGATACCACCGAGACCGGCGGCCCGCGCGGCGGGCCGCGGGCCAGGTTGTACCGGAGCGGCGATGCCAGGCTGCTGCACCCGGCGCTGCTGCGGCCCGGCCAGGAGGAGGGCATCCGCTGAGATGACCGGCGACGAGCGCCGGCCGAAAGGAAGGTCACCATGGGAAGCGGACTGTGGTCCACCAACGTCTACGATGCTGCGGCACGATTCCGTGCCGCCACCGGCGCCAGCGCCTTCGCCTACAGCGACGGCGGCGCCACCACCGTGCACCCCCGGCTGGATCCGCACGGCGTCGTCCGCGAAAGCCGCGACTCGGCCGAGCACCCGCGGTCGCTGGCCATCGCGGTCCTGTTCGACGTCACCGGCTCGATGCGCCAGGTGCCCCGGGCACTGCAGGCCAAGCTCCCGCAGCTGCTCGGGCTGCTGCTGCGGCACGGGTATGCCGCCCACCCGCAGATCATGTTCGGGGCGATCGGCGACGCCACGTGCGACCGGGCGCCGCTGCAGGTCGGCCAGTTCGAGTCCGACAACCGGATGGACGACGACCTCGGCCGGATCCTGCTCGAAGGCGGTGGCGGCGGGCAGAAGACCGAATCCTATGAGCTGGCCCTGTATTTCATGACCCGGCACACCGCTATCGACTGCCACGAGAAGCGCGGCAAGCGCGGCTACCTGTTCATCATCGGCGACGAGATGGCCTATCCGTACGTCAAGCGCGGCGAGGCAGGCCGCGTCATCGGCGACGGCCTGCAGACCGCCATCCCGCTCGCCGAGATGGTCAGCGAGGTGCAGCGGAAGTGGGATACCTACTACATCCTGCCCGAAGGCGCGAGCTACGCGGGCGACCGCCAGATTCTGCGGTTCTGGCGCGACCTGCTCGGCCAGAACGTCATCGAGCTGGCCGACCTGGACGCCGTCTGCGAGACCATCGCGCTCGCCGTCGGCCTCGGCGAGGCCGCGATCAACCTCGACGACGGGGTGGCCGACCTGCAGGACGTCGGCTCTCCGGCCGGCCCCGCGGTCTCGAATGCGCTGGCCGTGCTCGGCACCACGCGCGGCACGCTCGCGATCTCCGGTCCGCCCCGAGGTCTCGCGGGGCCAAGCGGGAACGTCCGTCTGTGAATCACGTCATCGTGGTCGACCTCGGCTACGGTGACGCCGGCAAGGGCACCGTCGTGGACTGGCTCTGTTCCCGCGAGGGCAGCAGGCCCGTCGGCGCGGTCGTGCGCTTCAACGGCGGTGCCCAGGCCGCGCACCACGTGGTGACCCGCGACGGCCGGTGCCACGCCTTCGCCCAGTTCGGCTCCGGCACCCTGACACCCGGGGTGCGCAGCCACCTGTCGCGGTTCGTCCTGGTTGACCCGCTCGCGCTGGCCGCCGAGGCAGCGCACCTGGCCAGCATCGGCGTCCCCGGTGCGCTGGACCTGCTCACCGTCGACCGCGACGCGCTGCTCGCAACGCCTTACCACCAGGCTGCCAACCGCGCCCGCGAGATCGCCCGCGGCCAGAATCGGCACGGCTCATGCGGCATGGGCATCGGCGAGACAGCCAGCTACGCGCTCGCACACCCGAAAGACGCGCCCCGCGCCGGTGACTGCGCCACCCCGCGCGTGCTGGCGCGCAAGCTCGCGGCGCTGCGGGAGCACCTGACCAGCGAACTCGGCGACCTCGCCGCGCCGGCCGTGCCGGACGTGTGCGACGCCTGCCACGCGTTCGCGGAACGGGTCAGGCTTGTCGACGGCGGCTTCCTGTCCAGCCTGCTGCGTGCGGGCCCGGTGGTCTTCGAAGGAGCCCAGGGCGTGCTGCTTGACGAGTGGTGCGGCTTTCACCCGTACACCACGTGGTCCACCACCACATTCGCCAACGCCGAGCAACTGCTCGCCGAGGCCGGGCAGACCGCGGTCCGGCTGGGCGTCACCCGCTGCTACATGACCCGCCATGGGCCCGGCCCGTTCGTCACCGAAGACCCCGCCCTCGCCGTTCCGGAGCCGCACAACGGCCGGAACCGATGGCAGGGGCCGTTCCGGACCGGTCACCTCGACGCAGTAGCGCTTCGGTACGCCGTCGAGGTCACCGGCGGCGTGGACGCGATCGCGCTCACCCACCTCGACACCGCGGCGCGCCACCCCAGCCTGCGGGTCTGCCGTTCCTATCAGGTCGGGGGCCGGACGGTCGCGCGGCTGGTACCCGGCCCGCCGCGCGACCTCGCCCACCAGGAACGGCTCACCGGCATGCTGGCCGCGGCACGGCCGGCCTACGCCGACCCCGGCGGTGACTGGCCCCAGATCGTCGAACAGGAGACCGGCGCGCCAGTTGTGCTGCGCTCGCATGGCCCCACCGCGGCGGAGAAGACGGCGATCACGGCCGCCGGGCTCCGGCAGGCGATGGCAATTCCGGGCTGACGCGCCCAAACGGGAACGCGGCGATCGTGTCCATGAACGTGGCGATCGCTTCAGGACGTCCGTCAACGCGAACCCGCTCGGCCATCCCGGCCCGTGCCCCGGGGCTGTTCGCCAGGAATTCCGCCAACCCGGACCTGGTCGTCGTGACGGTGATCTGAGGATTGTCGCCGGCGCCCTGGGCCACCGACCATCCATCGCTGGTCCCCCGCACCGTGTAGGTGCCGTCATCGACCAGCCGCACAACCCAGTGCGCCCCGTCGACGAAGACGCGTTCGCGTTCCAGCAGGATCCGCAAGGCGAGCAGCAGGTGCTCGGGGTGCGCGGGTTCACCGGGCCCGGGGGCGGCGAGGGCGTGGCGGAGCCCCCAGTAGATCAGGTCCTCGACGACCGGTTTCAGGTCGGCTCCCGCGGGCGTCAGCGAGTACCAGACTTCCCGCCTGCCTGGCACCCGGTCGACGGAGACGATGCCGTCCGCTTCGAGCTCGCGTAGTCGCATGGAGAGCGTCTTGGCGGTGATGCCGCCGAGACGTTCCTGCAGGTCAGTGAACCGCTTCGGGCCTTCGGCCAGATCACGGACGATCAGCAGCACCCATCTGTCGCCGACCCGTTCGAGGGCCTTGGCCAGCATGCAGAAGTGCCCGTAGGTCCGGGAGCCGGTCGCCATCATTCTAGAGTATCCAAATTCTACTGGTTGACAACTACTATCTTTTAGATAGTATCTTGACCACCGGCCCCCGGGAACGACTCGAGACAGGGAGCAACGGAATGACAATCTCCACCAGCCATGGCGGTACCGCACAACCCGTCGAGCAGCTCATCGACACCCCCCACGGGCGGGTATTCGTGAGCGAGATTCCCGGCGATGATCCCCCGGTCGTGCTCCTGCACGGCTTTCCAGACGATCACCGGATCTATGCCAAGCTGATGCCGCTGTTGTCGCCGAGGAGGGCGGTGGCCTTCGACTTCGTCGGGTACGGCCGCTCGGACAGAACCGGCGGCGCGCACTTCTCGCCCGAAGACCACGGGGCCGAGATCACTGCCGTACTCGATGCGCTCAACATCGACCGGGCCATCCTGGTCGGCCACGATGCCTCTGGCGCAGACGCCGTCGTCTACGCACTCACGAACCCAGAACGAGTAGCGCACCTCGTGCTGCTCAACACCGTCTTCGGAAACAGCCCCTCGCTGAGGATGCCGGAGATGACCAGGCTCTTCTCCGATCCCCAGCTGACGACCCTGGCCGATGACATGGTCGGGGACCCGAATCAGCTGCTGTGGCTGCTGCTGCGCTGGGGTACGCAGCTCGACCTCGATGCTGGCGGTCCCGACAGCATCGTCCGGGCCTCGATCCTGGCTCAGTTCGTCGGGGACGACCAGCAGCCCGCCGCGGTCGCATCCGTCCGTGCCTGGACCGGAGTCTGGCGTGACCTGCTGGATCAGCAAGATGCCATCGTCAAAAGCGGTGCGCTCAGCCGCCTCGAGGTCCCGGTTTCGATCATCTGGGGAGAAACGGATCGCTATCTCAGCACATCACTGGCGACCGAGATCGCCGCGCTGTTTCCCGATCCGTCGGTTCACTTCATCCCGGGCGTCGGGCACTACCCCCAGCATGATCGGCCGGAGCGAGTCGCCGAACTCTTGAAGGACGGCGTTCCTGCGGCGCGCTGACCCGAGGGGGCGGCACCTGACCGCCCCCTCGGGCAGCTCCGTCTATCTGGCGAAGCGGGCTAGGGCCGGAACGAACAAGGCAGCGTTCACGGTCCCCCACCCGGTCGCGTCGTTGTAGTAGCCGTCAGCGTTGAACCCGGGGACGGTCACGAGGTCGGAACTCGAGGCGCAGGAATCGTTGCTCTCGACGTCGGCCGCCAGGCAGAACGTGAACGTGTTGTCTCCCTGTGAGATCGGCACGATGCCGTCGTTCGTCCTGCTCTGCGCCATCGCGTACAGGGCCGGGTTCAGGTAACCGAGGCTGTGCCCCGCCACCTGGTCGGCCAGCGCCACGATGCCGGAGAAGAGCGGGGACGCTTCGCTGGTCCCGCCCACGATCCCCCAGCCGGCGACCGACGGGTCGGTGGTGTCGTAGAAATCGACCGCCCCGTTGACCGCGGCGCTCATCGCGATGTCAGGCGTGCCCCGGCTGTTGCCGACGATGCCTGCCACCCCGTCCTGGAACGGCGGGCGCGAGAAGACCGTGGAGCGGCCTCCGCCACTCGACCCCCAGGTGTAGACGGGGCCGGTCACCCCCACCGTGGAGCTGAGATCGTTCCAGACACTGTCGGGAGCGGTCCGCCCGCCCTGATCGTTGAGGTGCAGCTGGGTGCCGCCCACCGCCGTGACCAGCGGGTCCGATGCAGGCCAGTCGATCGCCCGGCTCGCGCTGCAGCAGATCAGGTTGTTCGGGTTCGCGCAACCGGAGGTTGGGTCGCAGACCTCGTCGGTCGAGCCGTTATCACCGCTCGCCGCCAGGACGGTCACGCCATGGTGCGCCGCGTTGATGTACGCGGAGCGCAGCGAGTAGATCTGGCGCGGGCTGGTGAAGGTCTGCTCGGTGGCGCCGAAGCTCTGCGAGATCACGTCACCGAGATGGTGGTCGACGACGTAGTTCTCGGCGGCCACGATCTGCGGGAACCCGTAGATCCCCTCGGTCTCCGTCATCGGGGTCTCGACCAGAAGGATGTTGGCCTTCGGCGCCATCACGTGCGACCACTCCACGTCCAGGCTGGTCTCGTCGGTCCAGCCGTAGTAGTCGGAGCACAGGTCAGGGCCGGTCGGGCTGTATACGGACGTGCAGTTCGCGGGGGTGGTGGTGATCGGGCCCTCCGGGGTGATCACCCGGAAGGACGGCGGGTTGGGCAGGCCAAGCTGCGAGTCAAAGGTGTTCAGGTCGGACTCGATCGACGGGGAGCCGAACGCGTCGACGATGACGATCGTCTCGCCCTGACCCTCGATCCCCCTGGAGAACAGCGGGGCCAGGTTGTAGGCCCGCTGGATCTGGAAGGGCTCGTAGCAGGCGATGCCGAAGTCCGCCTCACATTCGGCCGTGGTCGGCGCCTGCTTCATCTTGCCCGCCGCCACGATGTGCCCGGTCGCAAACGGGACCACATGGACCGCGGCGGCCGCCGAACCCGCGGCGGCGACGGATACCGGCGCCACGGCGGCGCTGCCCGCCCCGAGTGCCGCGATCGCTGTCACGGCCGCGCCGCGAAGCAGTATCAGTGCGCGAGAACCTAACATGCCAGAGCCCTCCATTTCGGCGCCGTTGCCTGAACCGCGTGACTCAACGCGCCCGGATCGGCCCCAGGCACGCGTAACCGCGCTGGTCATCCTGACCGAAGGCGGGAGAAGCCTATCAGGATATGTAGGACGTACCAGTAAATGTTGCGAGAGGACCCGGCTTTTAATACCGCCACAACGGGCCGCACCCCGCTGTATGTGCCTGCCGAACCCGGGCCAGGCCCGAGAACACCGCGCACCCCTGAACTGCCTGGCGGACGGCGGATACGGAAGGCTATGCACCAGACGGAGGATGACGTAAGGACGGACATGACCAACCGTACGGGGATGCAGGGCAGTCAGGCGGCCAGCGGAGCAGCGGGGGACGAGGAACGACCGGGCGGCGGGCTGTTCGCCGCGCTGGGCGGCATGGTGACGCGCCACCCGTGGCGGGTGATCGCGGTGTGGATCATCGCCGCAGTGGCGATCATCGCGACGGCACCCGCGCTGCCGACCACGACCAACGAGGCCAGCTTCCTGCCGAGCAGCTACGAGTCGATCAGGGCGCAGAACCTGCAGAACCAGGCGTTCCCGCAGGCCGGGAAAATCGACGCGACCGCGGCGATCATCGTGTTCGCCCGCTCCGACCGCGGGCGCCTGACTCCCGCCGACAAGGCGAAGGTCGCCTCGATCGCGAGCGCGCTGAACGACAGGCACATCACGAACATCGTGAGCATCACGGCGGGGCCGGCATCGGCGAACGGCCTCGTCCAGACCGCGTCCGTGGCCATGCCCAACAGTCTCGTGAACGGCTCGGGGACGCAGGCGGCTGACGCGATCAAGGTGCTGCGTGCGGATATCAAGCCGCTGGTGAGCGGCACGGGCTTGTACGAGGGCGTGACCGGCGCGGCGGCTCAGCAGCTTGACAGCCAGCAGTCGGGCAACAGGGCAGAGCAGATCGTGCTGCTCGCCACGCTGGTGCTGATCCTCGTCCTGCTGCTGATCATCTTCCGCAGCCCGATCATCGCGCTGATGCCGATCATCACGATCGCGATCGCCTCCGAGGTCGCGCGCGGGCTGATCGCCGACGTGAACAGCGCGCTGAACCTCAACGCTGACCAGCAGACGACGGTGATCCTGATCGTGGTGCTGTTCGGAATCGGGACGGACTACATCCTGTTCCTGATGTTCCGCTACCGGGAGAGACTGCGTGCCGGGGACGCTCCCAGGCAGGCGATGGCGACCGCGGTGGAACGGGTCGGCGAGGTGATCGCCTCGGCGGCCAGCGTGGTGATCGTGGCGTTCCTCGCCCTGCTGCTGTCCTCGCTGAGCATCTTCCGCTCGCTCGGCCCGACGCTGGCGATCGCCGTCGCGGTCACGCTCATTGCCGCGCTCACCCTGATCCCGGCCGTGGTCACGCTGCTGGGGACACACGTGTTCTGGCCGTCCAAGTCCTGGCAGCGCGAGCCGAAGGGCGCCAGGTTCGCCGCGATCGGCCGCACGCTCGGGAACCGGCCGGGCGTGTTCGCCGGCGTGGCCGGCCTGGTGCTGGTCGTGCTGGCCATCGGCGCCCTCGGCTTCAAGCCGACGTTCGACCTGTCATCGGCCGGCATCCCCAGCACCGCCGAGTCGGAGGTCGCCCTGACGGTCCTGGAGAGGGGCCTGCCGCCGGGCGCGACCGAGCCCACGCAGGTGTACCTGCACGCGACGTCGGGCACGCTGACCGCCGCTGACATCGCCGATTACGGAACGAAGCTGAAGACCATGGACGGCGTGGGCGCCGTGGCCCCGCCGAACGTGAGCGCGGACAAGGCGACGGCGGAGTACACGGTGACGCTGTCGGTGGACCCGGAGTCCACGACCGCGGTCAACACGCTGCGCAGCGGGCTGCGCCCGCAGGCGCACGCGGCGGCGCCCCCGGGCACGTACGCGCTGGTCGGCGGGACGACGGCGGTGTTCGCCGACATCCAGGCGGCGATGAACCACGACTACGCGATCGTGTTCCCCGTCGCCGCAGTGATCATCCTGCTGATTCTCATGCTGCTGCTCCGCAGCCTGGTCGCACCCTGGTACCTGATGGTGTCGGTGGGGCTCGGGTTCGGCGCGACGCTGGGTGCCACGGTGCTGGTGTTCCAGACGCTCGCCGGGCAGGCGGGCCTCGTCTTCCTGCTGCCGGTGTACATGTACCTGTTCGTGGTGGCCCTCGGCACCGACTACAACATCCTGATGATCGCGCGGCTGCGGGAGCAGGCGCGCGGCGGGATGAGCCCGCGGCAGGCGGCCGCTGACGCGGTCAGGCACGCCGGCCCGGCGATCGCCTCGGCCGGGCTGATCCTGGCGGGCACGTTCGCGTCGCTGGTCCTGGCCGGGAACTCGATCCTGCAGCAGGTCGGGTTCGCCGTGGCGTGCGGCATCGCCCTGGCCGCGTTCGTGATGGCGATGTTCTTCTCGCCCAGCCTCACCGCTCTCATCGGTAACCGCGCCTGGTGGCCTGGCCGTCAGGCCGAGCACGACGGTTAGCCGCCGGCCTGACGGTGACGACACATCGCTTCCACGGTGACGACACATCGCTTCCACGGTGACGAGCGGCGCTTCGAGGTCACGGCTGACTTCGTCGCGGCCCGGTTCCCGCAGGCCCGGACCGCCGCCGACGTCGCGGGCGGGCAGGGAATGCTCGCGCGAATTCTCCGTAAGCGGCACAACATCGATTGCGACGTTGTGGATCCGCGCGGCTGGGTTCTTCGCGGTGTTTCGAGCCGCGCGGAAGAATACCGGGCCGATATGGCGGCCTACTACGACGTTGTCATTGGCCTGCACCCAGATGATGCACTCCGCGATGTCGTCGACTCGGCGCGGGTCCGGCCGGTTGTCGTGGTGCCATGCTGCAACTTCTGGTCCGAGCACACCAGGCTTGGCCGGGACCAGTTGCTCGACGCCATCGAGGAGCATCACGGCGGGTACGGCACGTCCGAACGGGTCATCCTGAACTTCAACGGCCCGCATAACCGCGCGCTCGTTCTGCTGCCGCTCCAGGTCAGGCCACTGGCCCGGTAACCGTCACCAGCGTCCCGTAGGTGATCAGGTTCCAGACGTTTTCCGCGACGCCGGGGCCGTCCCCGTCGTACGGGAGCTCGACGCAGCCGAGCGACTGGTACCACCCGTAGCCGCCGCGAGCGAACGCGTGCACCGCGTCGCCGCCGTTGAAGTAGGACACCCAGTAGACGGTGTCGTCGTAATACGAGCCGTCCGGGTTGAAGCCCGTCATCTGGGTGACCGTGTAGCGCAGGTAGACGGGGAACGTGCCGTCCACGGTGGGGCTGGCCGCGATGCCGGTGTTGACCGGCGAGGTGATCGCCAGCTGGCCGTTGTGGTACAGATCCAGGTGCTCGGTGCCCGCCTGCGTCACCCACACGTAGGTGTAACCGTGCTGGTTCTGCTCGCCCCTGGCGATCGCGGTGAGCAGGTGTCTCCACACGCGCGGGCCGGCGTCGCCATCCATGTTGAGGTCATGGTCGAACTCGAAGGTACGGACCGCGCCGTCGATGATCTCGTTGTTGGTCCCGACCGACCACTGGCTGGTCAGCGCGCTCGGGTACCCGGAGTCGAAGCTGAAGGTGCCGGCCGGCGGGTCGTAAGCGGCGGCTAGCTGCGCGCTGGCGTCGGTGGCTGGGATGTCACCCGAGGCGTCCGCCGGCGTCCAGGTCACCGGTATGTACCCGAGCTGCGACAGGAGCTGATCCAGCCGGAGGATGGAGTACTGACCGGTGGTGAAGCTGGCGCTCCCGGCGGCGGTCGTGGTCGTGCCGGATGGCGCGGGGATGTTGACGGTCACGTGGGTGTTCTCGGTGAATCCCACCTGCGGGGTGAAGGTCGCCTTGTCCCCGGAAACCTGCCAGCTCCCAGCGATGCTGGGAGACAACGTGGGCAGCGGGGTGTCCTTGGTGAGACGTGCCGAGTACGTGACGGTGATCGGGGAGGCGCCGTTTACGCCCGTCGACCCGTTGGCCGGGCTGACCGAGACCACGGTCAGAGGGGCGGCCTTCTTCTTGCGGGTCGCCTTGTGGCTCACCGCCGTGCTCGAGCTGGCGGCCACGAAGACCAGCGCGATCACGAGCACGGCCGCGGCGGCTGCCGCCGTGGTGACCTTCCAGGACGGCCGGCGCGCGCCGCGCGCGGCCCTGCTGATCCAGTTACCGCTTCCGGCCCGGCCGCCCGCGGCCCCCGGATCCGCGGCTCCGGAGTCCGCGAGCGTGAGGGGAGTCATGTCGACGAGCGTGGCAACGGGGTCCTCGGCGGGAGCGACGGGTTCGGCCGCGGCGACGGCGACCGGTTCCGGCGCCGCAACGGGCTCGGCGGTCGGCAGCGTTTCGGTAACAGCGGCAACTTCAGGTGCTTCATGACCGGATTCCGCTTCGTCCGCGGGGGCTGCGGCGGCAACGGCCTCAACCTCCGTCCCGGCGGACTCAGCGACATCGTGGGGGGCGTCGGCCTGAATCGCTTCGGTGGGGTCCGTCGCCCCAGCGCTGCCCTCGGCCTCCGCCGCCTCCTCATCGGATCCGTTGTCCCGTAGCGTCACCGCACTGTCCCGTCAATGCACATGACCTCTCGCCTCCACGCCCAAGGCTCCCGCGAGCATCCAGTGTAGGAGTGGATCTCCCAAAAGGGGCACCGGGTCACGAAGGCTCTCAGGATCCTCGAATTTCGCGAGGTTCGGCCGGCCGGTCAGGGCTCGGGCAAGGCGCCCAGGACCCACTAGACACCGTGTCCAATGCGCTGTTAACCTGCGCTGACTACGGGTTCGTGCCTTGTGCGAGGGATGACCCTGATCGAGCGTGAGCTGACTGCGGGAGGGACGTTGGATAGAGGCGGTGAATCACTTATCGGGCCGGTCACGCCGGCTTCCGCCGCTGAGGCGGTGCCCCTGAGCCGGCGGCGGCTCCTCGCGGGCGTTGGTGCCGGTATCGGCGGGTCGATGCTGCTGGCCGCGTGCGGGTCGCTGTCGAGTTCGACGGCGAGTAACGGCAAGAACACGTCGGCGGGCACGTCCGGCGGCCTGGCGGCCCTGCCGGGCGGGACGCCCAAACGTGGCGGCACGTTCACCGTGGGCGTGATCAGCGGCGGTCAGGAGGAGAACCTCTTCCCTGGCACGTCCGTCGGCACCCCGGACTTCGTGCGCGACTACAACCTCTACAACCTGCTCTTTTATCTCGGAAAGGACGTTACCCCGCTGGTCCCCGGGCTGGCGCTGTCCGCGGAACCGAACGCCGACGCGTCGGTCTGGACGTTCAAGCTGCGGGACGGGGTCACCTGGCACGACGGCAAGCCGTTCACCGCTGACGACGTCGTCTACAACTTCCAGGCCGTCTGGTCGAACGCGTCGCTTAACTACTCCGCCGGGTTTCTCACCGGGCTGGTGGACTTCAAGAACGTGCGCAAGCTCGACTCGCTGACCGTCCAGGTTCCGCTGATCTCGCCCGCCGCGCAGTTCCCGACGATCTTCGCCTACTTCGACTTCCCGGTCGTGCAGGAGGGCGCGACCGCCAAGACGGCCGCGGTCAACCCCGTCGGCACCGGGCCGTTCAAGTTCTCGTCGTTCACCCCCGGCAGCCGCAGCGTGTTCACGGCGAACAAGGATTACTGGGAGACCGGCAAGCCCTACGTCGACCAGCTCGTGGTCGACTCGTCGTTCACCGACACCAATTCACTGTTCAACGCGCTGCTGGACGGCACGATCAACCTCTTCCCGAGCATCCCGCTGGTGACGGCCAGGGAGCAGCTCTCATCCCGCCAGGTGCAGATCCTCTCGTCGCCGTTCGCGGCCCAGAGCTATATGTTCGCGATGCGCGTCGACAAGGGCCCGTTCGTGGACAACCGGGTACGCACCGCGTTCAAGCTCCTCGTCGACCGCCAGGCCATGATTGACGGGGCCTGGTCCGGCTTCGGCACCGTTGCATACGACCTGCTCGCGCCCGGTACCGAGTACTACGCCGGTGACCTCGTCCGGGAGCAGGACGTCGGCAAGGCCAAGTCCCTGTTCAAGGCGGCGGGGGTGCTCGGCGACACGTTCACGCTCCCGACGTGTGACTTCCTGCCCGGCATGGTGGAGTCGTCGACGATCCTGGCGCAGCAGGCCACCGCCGCGGGCATCAAGGTCGTGGTCAACACCGAGAGCGCCGCGACCTACTTCACCCCGGCTGGTGGCTTCCTGGTCCGGCCGTTCGGCTACGAGGTCGACCAGCCGGTCGGCTCGCTGCTCGCCGCCTACCGCTCCGAGTACACGATCGGGTGCCCGTACCCGGACACGCACTGGGGCTCCCAGCCCGGCGGGGCGCAGGCCGAGAACCTCATCTCCCAGGCGATCGCGGCCACCGACCCCGGCAAGGCCGCCGAGCTGTGGCGGGAGTGCCAGGTGCAGCAGTTCAATGAGGGCGGCTACCTGGTGTGGGGCAACGTCCCGTACGTCGACGCAGCGGCGCAGAACGTGCGCGGCCTGTCGGCCGGGGCCGGGTTCAGCTACAACAACTGGCGGTTGTGTGATGGCTGGCTCGGCTGACCGCCCGGCGGGACGCTTCGCCGGGCGGTCAGTGGTGGTCCTTGGTGGCGCCGGGGTGCTGGGTGCCGCGGCGGCCCGCGCCTTCGCCCGCGAGGGGGCCAAGGTAGCGGTCGGCTACCGTTCGTCGGAAGCCGCGGCGCAGGCGCTGGTCGCTGAGCTGCAGAAGGACGGCGCCACCGCCCTGGCCGGCCGCGCGGATGTGACCGACCTTGGCTCGCTGCAGGCGTTTATGGCGGACGCGGCGGCGCGCCTTGGCGGCATCGACGTGCTGATCAACGCGTTCGGCCGGATCGATGCCGCCGACGCGGTCCGGTTCGCGGCGACCGACCCGGCGGCGTGGGACGAACTGTTCCGGGTCGACGTGCGGGGCACGTTCCTCGCCTGCCAGGTCGCGCTGCCGTACCTGCGGCAGGCGGCCCAGCCCGCGATCGTGAACTTCGCGGGTTCCTACGGCAACGGCACCAACCAGGAGAACCTGGTCAACTCCGTGAGCGTGTCGTTCTGCGCGGCAAAGGGGGCGATCCGCGGCTTCACCGCTGCCCTCGCCCGTGACCTGGCGCCGCACATCCGGGTGAACGCGATCTCGCCCGGCATGATCGAGGCGAACTGGGACGCCGACTGGAACATCCCCGCCGAGCACCTCGACGAAGCGGTCGCCGCCACCCCGCTGCGGCGCCTGGGCACTCCGGACGAGATCGCCGAGAGCGTGCTCTACCTGGCCTCGCCTGGCGGCGGCTACACCACGGGCCAGATCCTGCAGGTCGACGGCGGATGGCTGATGCCAGGTTAGGAGGGTCTTGATGACCACGCCGGTTTCACTGGCCGGGCTGCTCCCATCGGACCTGCCTGACGGCCGGGAGGCGGTCGCCGAGGGACGGGCCCAGGGCGAAACGCTGAAGATCGCGCCCTCGCTGTACCTGCAGCAGAAGGGCGTGCCATCCGAGCGCGCCTGGCGGGAACGCGCCGCGGCCGAGGGCGTCTCCTGCACCTGCGTCAACATCGGGCTCGCGACCTGGCCGGACACCCGCGAGGCGCTGGGCTGCATCTACGAGGACAGCCTGAGCCGTGGTATCAGGCCGCCGGACCGGTTCAACATCCTGGCCGAACGGCGGATGGGGCTGCCGAAGGCGCTGCGCCTGGCGGCGCCACAGGAAACCGGCCCGCTGCTGATGACCCAGGAAGACTGGTGGGAGACAACCCACACGGTCCCGATCCAGCCCGAGGCGGCCGACAACACGATCGGCGGCCCTGGCTCGCACGACAACGCGGTCGACGCGCTGCAGGCCGGCATCACCCACATCGGCGTGCTCAGCCAGTACATGTGGCGCTGGCCTTACTGGGAGGACGAGACCGGGCAGGTCATGGCCGTGCTCAGGGCCGCCGGCGTGCTGGCGGCGCACCGCGCCGACGGCGTCTGCTTCGACTCCTACCTGGAGGACGGCTATCCCGGGGTCTTCCATGACTACGCCAACTACGTCGGCTGGGCCATGCTCGAGCGCTACGTCTGCGAAGACCTGATCGGCGCCGCGTACTCCTGTTCCTGGGGCGGGCTGACCAGCGACCCCATGACCAAGGCTGCCGTGACGCTCGCGCTGCACGCGTTCCGCCCCGAGCACGTGCCGGCGGGCTTCGTCCAGGGCGACACGATCGGCAACCGGGCCGACTTCGAGGCCAACGCGGGGGTCGTGTCGACGGACGTGCTGTTCATGAAAGCCGTCGACGCCAGGTACCGCCTCGGCGGGGCGCCGATCGCCGTGCCGGTGACCGAGATGGAGCGCATCCCGACCTGGCACGAGGTTGCTCAGGTCCACGCGATCAACCGCCGGCTCGAGGAGTACCTGCCCTCGGTGGCGGCTGCCATCGACTGGACGCTGATCGAGGCCAAGCGGGACATGCTGGTCAGCGGCGGGCGGCGGTTCTTCGACGCGGCGATCGGCGCGATGACGTCATCCGGGATCGACGTGACCGACGCGGCGCAGGTGCTCCTCGTGATCAAGCGGCTCGGCGCCGCCGCCTGCGAAGAACTGTTCGGCGCTGGCGCTCCGGACGACGCCTACCCGCGGGGTCGGCGCCCGGTGATGGAGACCGACCTCGTGCACCAGACCATGACCGAGCGCAGCCGGCTGCTCGACTTCGTCCGCACCTCGGGCGATGGCCGGCTGGGCGGCCTCCGGCTCGTGCTGGCCTCAACGGACGTGCACGAGTTCGCCAAGTTCCTGCTCGAATCCGCGCTGACCGAGGCCGGTGCCCGGGTGATCGACGCGGGCGTCAACCGCGATCCCGAGGACATCGTCAGCGTGGCCGTGGAAAGTGCTGCCGACGCCATCGTGATCACCACGCACAACGGCGTCGCCAGGTCCTTCGCGCAGGTTTTGTGCGAGGAGTTGCGCGGCGCGCGCCTCGGCGACGTGCCGGTGTTCATGGGCGGGGTGCTCAACGAGGACATCGAGGGCAGCGAGATACCCGTGGACGTCCGTCCGGATCTGGCCAAGCTCGGAGTCGCCCCGCTCGCGACCGTCGAGGAGCTGATCGGGAAGCTGGCCGACGTCGCGTGCGCCAGCCCGGGCGCTGCTACGTGAAGGTAGCCATCCTGGCCGACTTTGGCAGCACGTTCACGAAGGTCATCGCCGTCGACCTGGCCGAGGCTGCGGTCGCGGGCCGCGCGCAGGAGCCGACGACGATCTCCAGCGACATACTCGACGGGTACGAGAACGCCGTCCACGCGGCGCTGCGCGACGTGGGGGAGCCCACCGACGTGCAGCTCGAGATCGCCGCTTCGAGCGCCGGGGGCGGCCTGCGGATGGTCGCTGTGGGCCTCGAGCCCGGCCTGACCACCGCCGCGGCGACGACCGCGGCGCTGAACGCCGGGGCTCGCCTGGCCGGCGTCCTCACCGGAAGACTGACGGAACGCGACGCCGGCCGGCTGGCCGCGCTGGCCCCGGAGATCGTCTTGTTCGCGGGGGGAACGGACGGCGGCCAGCAGCGCCTCGTCACCGAGAACGCAACGGCGCTGGCGAACTCGGTCGGCGGAGCGCACGTGGTGGTCGCGTGCAACAAGGCCGTCGCCAGGACCGTCGCCGCGATCTTCGGGGCTACCGCCCGGTCGGTGCACGTGGTGCCGAATGTCCTGCCGGAGATCGGCGTGACCAGCGTCGACGACGCGCGCGACGCCGTATCCCAGCTGTTCATCACCGAAGTCATCGCCGGCAAGAAGCTCTCGGCATCGCCGCGCTTCGCCCGCCTGGTGCGGATGGCGACCCCGGACGCGGTGCTGCGGGCCGCCGTCCTCGCCGCGGCCGCCCAGGATGGCTCGGCAGGCGACGGGATCCTGGTGACCGACGTCGGCGGCGCGACCACGGACGTTTACTCCGTGCTGCGGCGCCGTCCGGTCAGCGGTTTCGGTACCCGGCGCCAGGGGTTCGCGCGCGCGCCCAGCATCCGGACGGTGGAGGGAGACCTCGGCATCAGATCAAACGCGCCGGGCGTGCTGCAGGCGGACGGCCGCTGGCTCGAGCGGCAGTTCGGCCCGGGGCGCGGGCTCGCCGATGCGTGCGAGCGCCGCAGTGTCGAGCCGTCCGCGGTGTTCGCGGCCGGGCCAGAGCGCGACCTTGATGAGCACCTCGCGGTCTCGTGCATGTTCCGCGCGCTGGAGCGCCATTGCGGAACGCGGAGCGTCCGGCCCGGGGTAGCGGGCCGTCCGGCGCTCGTCGAGCGGGGGCCAAACCTGACCGGCTGCCGGGTCCTGATCGCTGGAGGGGGCATCCTGCGCGAAACCCCGGGTGACCGCCTCGCCCGCGAGGCGCTGGCCCGGCTGCCCGAGTCGGCGCTGGCCCCGAGGCGCTGCCAGGTCATCGTCGACCGGAGGTACGTGCTCGCCGCCGCCGGCCTGCTGGCGCAGGCACGGCCGCAGATCGCAACGACCCTGCTCCGCAGGGAACTACGGGAGGAAATCGCCCATGAACACTGGTAGGCCCGCTCCGGCTCTCCGCAGCCTGCAAAAGTCCAAGGAGATGTTCGACGCACTCTCGAAGGTCATGGCGGGCGGGGTCGGGTCGGCGGACCGGGCGCTGGTGGCACCGCACCCGATCTTCATCGATCGGGCGCACGGCAGCCGCATGTGGGATGTCGATGGCAACGACTACATCGACTACCTCCTCGGCTACGGGCCGCTGGTGCTGGGGCATGCCCACCCGGCCCTCGTCGAGGCGGTAGATGTGCAGATGCGCAACGGCAGCATCTACGGCGCGAGCCACCCCCTGGAACTGGCGGCCGCCGAGCGCCTGACCGAGCTGATGCCCTCCATGGAGCAGGTGCGTTTCGGGCAGTCGGGGACCGAGGCCGTCCAGTCGGCGATCAGGCTGGCCCGCGCGGCGACCGGCCGCTCCGTCGTGATCAAGTTCGAGGGCCACTACCACGGCTGGGCCGACCAGGTCGCGGTCTCCTACGCTCCGGGCAAGGCAGAGGCCGGCCCCGCGGCCGCGCCGTCAGCGGTGCCGATGTCGGCCGGCCAGGCGCTCGGAACGTACCAGGACGTGGTGGTCCTGGGCTGGAACGACCTCGAGGCGGTTCGGGAGGTGTTCGCCGCCCGCGCCGGTGACATCGCGGCCGTCCTCACCGAGCCCATCGCCTGCAACATGGGCGTGGTCGAGCCCACGGCGGGTTTCCTGACCGGCCTGCGCGAGCTGTGCGACGCGCACGGTGCGGTCTTGATCTTTGACGAGGTGCAGACCGGAGTCCGGGTGGGACTGCGCGGCGCGCAGGGGATCTACGGCGTGGCTGCCGATCTCACCTGCCTGGGCAAGGCGATCTCCGGCGGGTTCCCGGTGAGCGTGCTCGGCGGCAGGCGGGACCTCATGGCCCTGGTCGCCGAGCGCCGGGTATTCCAGGCCGGGACCTACAACACCAACCCGCTGTGCCTGGCCGCGATCCTCGCCACCGTCGGCCGGCTCAGCGAGCCTGGCACGTACGAGCAGATGGCCGCGCGTTCGCAGCGCCTGCGCGCCGGGCTCGAGGAGATCGTGCGGCCGGAGGGCGGCTACGTGCAGGGCACGACGACGGTGTTCGGCCTGGGTTTCGGCCCGGGGCCGATCCGCACCATGCGGGACGCATGGCACAACGACACCGCCAAAATGATGGATTTCAAGCGCGCGTTGTGGAGTGTCGGCCTGTACACCAAGCCCACGCCCCGGGACATCTGGTATCTGTCCACCGAACACAGCGACGAGGACGTTGACGTCACGCTGGAGCGTGCCGCCGAGGCGGTCAGGCTGATGAGCCCATGAGCGCGACCGGCAGGACGTCGCCGGCCAGCGGTGCCCGATCCGGCGCGACGGTGTAGATCGCGTACCACTGGAGCAGGGCCAGCTGCTCGGTGATCATGTCAACGTCGGAGATCGGCGCGGTGGGGCTGAGCGACGAGAGCGCGGTCTCGATCATCGAGTACAGCGCGCCGGTCGCGAAGTCGATGTCGATGTCCGGCCGGGTGATCGCCAGTTTGGCTGAGGCGTGATGAACGTCGGCTATCCAGCCATGCATGGCCCGGTCGGCGGCCTCGTTCGCTTCCTTCCAGCCGCTCGTCGGCAACTGCTTGGCCATCTCGATCGCCGGGCGCAGGTCGGCATTCTCGATCCGCCACAGCATGGCGTCGCGGATGAGGTTGCGCAGGAGTTGGTAGACGGATTCCCCCGGGTCGACCCGGGCCTTCAGCCGCACGCCGATCTGCTCGTATCCGGCCATGTAGTCGCGCACGAGCTGATAGAGGATGCTCTTCTTGTCGTCAAAGTGGTTGTAGACGGTGGCCCTCGACACTCCCGCGCGGTGTGCAATGTCCGCGACCCTGGTCACCGAATAACCCGGCGAGTGAAACAGCTCCCGGGCAGCCGCGAGGATTGCGCGCATGGTCTCGGTCTCCGGCTGCGCGTCATCTCGCAGTCCACTCGTCATCGAGGGCTCCCATCGCCTGCGGGCAGAACTGTTTTCCTGAGGTTACGAGATCGGAAGGGCGGACACTATGGCCAATTTGCTCTGGACTCCGGAGGCTGCCCGGCGGGTTGGCTGGAACACGCCTGCCGCTCCACGCCGAACCTGGTCAGACTGCATCTAGACACCGTGTCTAACTTAATGTACGGTTTTCGGGTGATCTACTTGGTCATCAGGGAAACGCATCGCGCCGTCGCCAAGTCCACCACGGCGACGAGCGCCGTGCGCTTACCGAGATGGTCACTTCGGCGGCCCCGGCTCCGCCGGGCGCGGCAAGAAACGACACAGGTCCTGCCACCGCCGTGCGGCATCCTGTATTGCGATTCCTGCTCAGGCGGGTAGCGGCCGCCATCCTGACGTTGCTTGTGGCTTCTGTTCTGATCTTCATCGCCACTAATGTGCTGCCGGGAAACGCGGCGGTGGTGGTTCTCGGGCGCAATGCGGCTCCGGCGCAAGTGAACAAGCTCGAATCCGAACTCGGACTCAATCAGTCCGTGCCGCACCGCTACCTGACATGGCTTGGCGGGATGCTGCACGGCGACTTCGGCCAGTCGGCGGTTGCCGTTGCCGAGGGCCGTCCGGATTCCGCGATCTCCACCACTCTCGGCAGCCCGCTGAGCGACAGCGCGATACTCGCCGGCCTCACCGCGGTGCTGCTCATTCCGCTCACGCTGGCGCTCGGCGTGCTGGCCGGCGTCCGGGCAGGCCGCCGGCTCGACCACGCGATCTCCGTTCCCGCCCTGGTCGCGGGCGGGCTGCCGGAGTTCGTGACCGGCACCGTGCTGATCTTCATCTTCTTCACGGTGGCGAAACTGCTGCCGCCGGTGGCGCTGCTCAGCCCGGGGCAGTCGCCGTTCTCCGACATCAGGGCGCTGGTCCTGCCGGTCCTTACCCTGCTCGCGGTTGCCGCTGGCGCCGGGATCCGGCAGGTGAGGGCCGGGATGGTCGAGGTACTGCAGCAGGACTTCATCCTTTTCGCCAGGCTCAACGGGATTGGTGAGCGCAGGGTCCTGCTCCGCTATGCGCTGCGCAACGCCCTCGCTCCCAGCGTCCAGATCATCGCGCAGAACCTGCAGTACCTGGTCGGCGGGATCATCATCGTGGAGAGCGTGTTCAGCTATCCGGGCATCGGGACCTACCTCGTGCAGGCGGTAACCAGCCGTGATGTCAACGAGGTTGAGGCGGCGGCGATGATCCTCGCCACCTTCTACGTGGGGATCAACATCCTCGCCGACCTCATCGTCATCTTCCTCGTTCCCAAGCTCCGAACGGGGCTGTCGTGACCGGCCTGGCGGTGCGGCGCCGACGGGCCATCCGCTGGCCCGCGTTCATCGCCCACGATCGCGGTGGGCTTGCCGGGGCGGTGCTGCTGGCGTTCGTCGTGCTCGTCGCCCTGGCCGGGCCGGCGTTCGCGCCGCACTCGAGCACCGCGATCCTCGGCACGCCCGGCCACGGTCCCGCCAGCGGCGCCCCGCTGGGCCTCGACTTCATCGGCCGGGACGTGCTCAGCCGGCTCCTGGACGGCGGGCGGTCGACCCTGCTGATGGGCGCCGCCGCGACGGTCCTGATCTACCTCGTCGGGATCACGGTCGGGCTCACGGCCGGCTACGCGCAGTCGTTCGCGGACCCGTTGCTGATGCGCGCGGTAGACGTCGTGCTGTCGTTCCCGGCGCTGCTCGTGATGCTGCTGTTCGTCACGGCCTTCGGCGGCGGCCCGGTGGTGCTGGTCGGCGCCGCGGCCCTGGTGCTCTTCCCGGGCGTGGCCCGCATCGTGCGCACCGCCACCGCGGAGGTGATGACCCGCAGCTACGTCGAGGCCGCGATCTCGTGGGGCGAGAAGGCGACCGCTATCATGCGCCGCGAGGTGTTCCCGAATATCGTCGGCCCGGTCGTCGCCGACCTGGGCATCCGGTTCAGCTGGGCGATCATTTTGATCGCCAGCGTCAACTACCTCGGGTTGGGCCTGCGGCCGCCGACGGCAGACTGGGGCCTGATGATCTCGGAAAACCGGGAGATCATCTCGAGCAACCCGCTGTCGGTGCTGGCGCCCGCGGCCATGCTGGCCCTGCTGGTGATAGCCGTCAACCTGCTCGGCGACGCCTATGTGCGCCAGCTCGGCCGGTCGGGAGGCGATCGGTGACTCTGGCTGAGCACACCGTGCTTGAAGCGAGCGACCTGCGCGTCGAGCTCGGCAACGGCGCGGCGATCATCGAAGGCGTCAGCTTCGAGCTGCGGGCCGGGGAAATCCTCGGCCTGGTCGGCGAGTCTGGCTCCGGCAAGACCACGACCGCGCGGTCGCTCTTCGGGCACCACGAAAGAGGAGTCGCGCAGCGCTCCGGCGAAATCTCGCTGGCGGGACAGCGGCTGGCCACGCCGGCCTCGTTCGCCCGGGCCCGCGGCGGGTCGCTTTCCTACGTCCCGCAGAACCCGGGCACGTCCCTGAACCCTTCGCTGCGGATCTTGGCCGCGATCGAGGACATGCTCCGCGCGCACCACGCGGCGGGCCCGGATCGCGCCGCCCTGAGCGGCTCGGCCGGTGCCCAGCTCGCCCGGGTGGGCCTCCCCACCGACCGGGAGTTCCACCGGCGCTTCCCGCACCAGCTGTCCGGCGGCCAGCAGCAGCGAGTCTGCATCGCGATCGCGTTGTCGTGCGATCCCGCCGTCGTGGTCCTCGACGAGCCAACGACCGGCCTGGACGTGGTCACCCAGGACCGCATCCTGCGGGAGCTGATCCGGCTGCGGGACGAGCGCGGCGTGGCCATGCTCTACATCACCCACGACCTCGCGGTCGTGGGGCAGATCGCGAACCGCATCGCGGTGATGTACGCGGGCCGCATCGTCGAGCAGGGAGCGGCCGAGCAGATCCTGTCCGCGCCCCGGCATCCGTACACGCGCGGGCTGGTCGCCTCGACCCCCGACCACCTGCTGCCCAGGCCGCTCGCCGTGATGACCGGCATCGCCGCGGGCGTCGGCGACCGGCCGCTGGGCTGCGCGTTCGCGCCGCGGTGCGGCCAGCGCGTCGAGCGCTGCGCCGCCGAGATGCCGGGCCTGGAAGAAGCGGCGCCCGGGCACGACGTCCGCTGCTTCGAGTGGGCGTCGACCCCGGCGCTCGACTGGGCGCACGCCGTCGTCCCGGCGGCGGCCGCCGGGGCGGAGCGCCGGGCGATGCTCGAGGTGGCGCACGTGTCCGCCGAGTACCGGAGCCACCGCAGCAGGAACGTCGTCGTGCACGATGTGTCGTTCACGGTGGAGCAGGGAGCGTGCGTCGCGCTCGTCGGGGAGTCCGGGAGCGGCAAGACAACGATCGCGCGGATGATCGCCGGCCTGCACCCTCCGTCCGCCGGGCGGATCCAGGTGGGGGACGTCGCGCTGGCCGGCCGGGCACAGCAGCGGACAGTCGAGGACCGCCGCCGTATCGCGATCGTGTTCCAGAACCCGGCTGAGGCGCTCAACCCGCGGCACACGGTCATCTCCTCGGTCGCCCGCCCGGCGCGGATCCTGCGCGGCCTGGACCGGGCCGGCGCGGAGGCCGAGGCTCGCCGCCTGCTTGAGGCGGTCCGGCTGCCCGGCCGGATCGCCGAGCGCTATCCCGGCGAGCTCTCCGGCGGCGAGCGCCAGCGGGTGGCCATCGCGCGCGCTCTCGTCGGCCGGCCGGACGTACTGGTGTGCGACGAGGTCACCTCGGCGCTGGACGTCTCGGTCCAGGCTGTCGTGCTCGAACTGCTCGCCGACCTGCGCCGGCAGTTCGGGATCTCGATCGTCTTTATCACACACGACCTCGGCGTCGTGGCCGCGGTCGCAGAGCGGGTCCTGATCCTCGAGGCCGGGTCGATCTGCGAGGAAGGAACGACCGCTGAGGTGCTCGGCGCCCCGCAGCAGGACTACACCAAGAGGCTGCTCGACGCGGCGCCGAGCCTGAGCACCACGCTCGCCGCATGGCGGGGCGGCCGGACGGCCACCGGCGAGACAAGCGCGGCCGTCTAGGGCGTGCCCCGTAGATCCACCGGACAGCGACCTCCTTGCACATGGGCTGAGGTGCTGTCGCGGCCGCGCGGTGCGCCCACAAGCCATACCCGCCAAGCCCGAAACCCGCGACTCAGCCGAAATCAGCGAAGCCCGCCCGCTAAAGAGGGAGGTACTGGGCATTCCAGGCGTCCCGCCGGACAGCGCGAATGGTGTCGCCGGCCCGGCGCCTGCCGTCCCGGGAACCGCAGGTGATCAGCACGCAGGTTTGATCTTGGTGTGCGGGCCTTTTCCATGATCTGACCGGAAACAACCGCCGCGTGGAGGGCAGCGGACAGCCGTCCCGGGCGGCGTAGCCGCAGGGGTGGTACCTGGCCTGGGGGAATACGGTGGGTGCTGGTGACACCTCCGCCAGTGTGCGGTGATGGCCTGGCTACGGTCAGCGATGTTGTTCAGGCGGCCGGGGTGGCGGGCTGTGCCGGGGTGAGGGTTACTTTCATGCTGGGGTTGAGCCGTTCGATCTCGCGGATTTTGGAGCGGGTCTGGCGTGCGGGGCTGTGCGGGCTGTAGTAGCCGGGGCCGGGGTCGGTGAACCGGGCGGCGGGGTCGGTGATGAGGATCCAGGCGATCTCGCAGATGACCCGGGAGACGGCGACGATGGCTTTTTGCTTGCCGCGGCGTTTGGCTATCCGCCGGTATTGCTCGCCCAGGCGGGTATTGGTGGTGCGGGCGGCGCCCATCACGCACTGGCCGAGCGCACCGCGCAGGCAGGGGTTGCCTTTGCCGGTGCGGCCGGGCCGGGCGGTGGCGCCGGACTGGCCGGTGCGCGGGGTCAGCCGGGCCCACGCGGCGGCGTGGCCGGGGGTGGGGAACACCGAGGGGCCGGTGCCGGGCTCGGCGATGAGGACCTGGGCGTTGTGGGTGCCGGCGCCGGTGATCTCATCGAGCCGTTCCACCAGGCCCAGCACCGCCGTCTCCAGGCTGGGGCAGCCGGGTGAGTGCCCGCCGCCGGCCAGCCCGCAAGCGGTGCACACGGGCGCGACGCCGGGGATGGCGGTCAGCTGCTGCTCGATCGCGGCATCCAGGCGGGTGATCTCGCCGTTGATCGCGTCGATGAGCCGCAGGTGGGTGGCGATCTCGAAGGCGTGCACCTCGCGGAACCGGCCGGTCAGCGCGGCCTCCAGCTGCGCGGTGCTGGCCTTCAGCCGCGGGTCGCCCAGCGCGGCCAGCGCGGCCGGGCTGCGCTGCCCGGCGACCAGGGCGTCCAGAAACCGCCGCCCGCTTTGCCCGAACAGATCGGAGATCACCACCGAGATCTTCAGCAGCGCGTCCTCGAGGATCTTCTCCACCCGGTTCTGGTGCCGGGCCTGGTCTTGGGCCAGCCGCGACCGGGTCCGGGTCAGCGCCCGCAGATCCCGGATCCCCTCCGGGGGCACGAACGAGCGGCGCAGCATCCCCCGCTCATTCAGCTTGCACAGCCACACGCAGTCTTCCCGGCCGGATTTGCCCCGCCCGGGCAGGTGCTTGACGTCGCGGGCGCTGACCAGCCACACATCCAGCCCGGCCGCCTCGGCCAGGTAATACCAGATCCGCCAGTAATCACAGGTGCTCTCGATCACCAGCCGCTGGATCCCCTGGCACCGCAGGTGATCGGCCAGCGCGGCCACCGAGCCGTAGCTGGCGTCCACCTGCCACACCGTCTGCCGCTTGCGATCGGCCCGGGCACCCGGCACCCGGGTGCACACCATCCCCGGCCCCTTGGCCACATCAACCGCGGCCGCGTACACCACCACCTCCACCCGCTCCTCGGCCACCTCCGCGCCCTCACCACCGGGCAGGCCGGCCGCGGCCGGCGACCCCGGCGCGGCGTCTGGGTTCCTGTTCGTCTTCCTCGCGGCCATCGCGGCCTCGCCTTCCTCATCAGCCAGCAGGACGAGGCTGCCTGGGGGGCAGTGCGGGGACAAACCGAATCTGATCGGCGTGCGCGAAGCGACAGTACCCAGCCCGCACGACCGCCCCCAGCGCCAGACTTGGTTACGGGCACACAAGGCACCAAAGATCAACCGGCGTCACAGGCAGCACACCACAATCCTGCCCCGGCCGCACCCCCGCGCTGGACACACCCAGCCCACCCGCGCCACCCTGAAACGGTCACGGGCCCGGCCGGCGCACGGGCAGCACACCCACCGCCACACACGCCGGCCCGTGACCACCCGCACCAGGCCAGCAGCCCCACGTTTCGCGGGCACCCCACGCCGCCAAAACCCATCAACTTGGTTGAT
>JASHOI010000599.1 GCA_030041195.1 Streptosporangiaceae bacterium
CGGCACCACCCAGCTCGCCCGCGCCGCGCTGGCCACCGCCGGGCAGGTCGACCTGCTGATCGCCTGCGCCGGCACCGGCTGGGCCGGGCCGTTCACCGCCATGCCCGACGGCCGCGCCGAACAACTGCTGGCCGTCGACCTGGTCTCGGTCATCGAGCTGACCCGGCTGCTGCTGCCGCAAATGCTCGCCCGCCACCGCGGCCAGGTCGCCGTCGTCGGCTCGATCGCCGGCACCGTCGGCGTGGCCGGCGAAGCGGTCTACTCCGCCGCCAAAGCCGGCCTGAACGCATTCGCCGAAGCGCTGCGCTACGAACTGCACGGCACCGGCGTCGGCATCACCCACGTCACCCTCGGCGTCGCCGACACCCCCTTCTTCGCCCGCCGCGGCGCCCCCTACACCCGCACCCACCCCCGCCCCGTCCCGCCACAGCGCGTCGCCAGCCTCATCCTCACCGCCGCGCTCGACGGCCGCGACGACATCTACATCCCCAGCTGGACCAGACTGCCCGGCATGGTCCGCGTCGCCGCCCCCTCCCTCTACCGCCGCCTCGCCACGATGTTCGGCTGACGGCGCCAGAGCAACGCCGGGACGAGCGCACCGTCCGGTTGGTCTGATTTCACCCGCAGCGGTGCCCGTCGACTACGGCCGCGCCGCGGGGCGGCTCGGTGCCGCTTCGAGTTCGGCCAGCTCGGCCTGGGTCAGCGCCTCATGTTCCTCCTCGTCGCGGCGAGCCGAGGCCGGGCTCCAGCGGCCCCGCAGCACCGGGATGCAGAGCAGGAACAACACCGCGCCGGCGAAGCACACCCAGTACCAGTCCTGCCACTGACCCGGCGCTTGCGCGGCAGCCTTCTGCACCGCGGCACCGTGGGCCTCCAGGTAGGGGAACACCTGCGGCGGGACCTTTGACAGCGCGGTCAGCTGTGCCGAGTACGGCTTCAGCCGGTCCAGCACCGGGGCGACGGAGATCACGCCCTCAATGGCCGCCCTGTTGCTGTCGATCGTGGTGAGAATCGCAAGTCCCTTGGCGCCGCCTCCCGCGGCGGTGATGGCCTGGTCGACCAGCGCGGGCGGGATCTTGGCCGGGTTCGGGTACGCAACCAGCTTGGTGAACAGCGCCGGGTGGGCATGGATCACCGCGAGCTCGGGTGCGAACGTCTGCGCGTTCACCAGCTGGGTCTTGTATTTGGCCGCGGCGGCGGCGACCGCGGGATGCGAGCGGGCGAACGCGATCTCGCTCTTGTAGGTGGTCGCGTATGCCTGCACCGTGGACCCGTAGTCGACCAGGGGCGTGACCGAGGTGATGACAAACGGGATGACCAGGAACGCGGCGAAGATCAGGGCCCTGATGATCCAGCCCCAGATGGCCAGCCCGGTGGCGATCAGCGCCGGGTTCCTGGCCTCCACCGTCTCGGTGAAGCTGGCCATCCACGGGGTGTAGGCGATGCCGAGGAACAGCGAAAGCAGCGCCAGGATCACAGCGAGCGTGTAGTAGCCGGGGTGGCGGCCCGCCTGCTCCAGGTACACAACGGTCATCACCGCGGTGCCGATCCCGCCGATCACCATGAACGGCTTCCGCACCCGGACCAGGTCGGCGATCATGCCGATCAGGATCACCCCGATGACGTTGAAGCCCCAGTTCCAGTTCAGCAGCCCATTGGCGTTCTTCGTCGAGAAACCGAACACGGTGGACAGGTAGATCAGGCCGAAGCCAACGGATGTGTAGTAGACGAGCAGCATCGCGGACACGGCGATCGCCGCGACGACGATGTCGGGCTTGAGCAGCTGGCGGAACGGATGCTGCAACATCGAGTCGACGTCGAGCCCCTTCGCCCTGGCCTCGACCAGCGCCCGGTCGCGCATGGTCACCATCAGCTGGTCGCGCAGCTGCGGGGAGAGCTCCCGCAGCCCGGCCAGCGTGATCAGGAACACGACCAGGCCGACGATCCCGCAGATGCGGTACTCGTGGGTCCAGAACCGCGGGTCGGGGACGAACGCCGGGATGGTGTTCGTGGCCACCGCCGTGACGATCAGGCTGCCGAGCACCGGCCCGGCGGTCCAGAAGCCCATCGCCGTGGCCCGGCCGACCTGAGGCGAGTAGTCACGGATCAGCGCCGGCGTGGCCACCAGCGTGATCCCCTCGACGACGCTGACCACGAAGAACTCGAAGCTGAAGGACCACTTGTTGGTCGCGGTCGGCAGCACGTACGCGACCAGGATCCCGCTGATGAGCAGGCCGAAGACCAGCAGGTTGGCCCGGCCCAGCCGGTCGGCGAGCCCGGCGAACAGCGAGCCGAACGCGCCGATCAGGTTGCCGACCGCGAGGATCACGACAAAGAACGTGAAGCTCATGTGGGTGCTGACCAGCAGCAGCGTGGACACCGACCCGCCGACGTACAGCTCGTAGTACAGCGTGATCGTGGCGAGCACGGTGACGGTGAGGAACAGGACGCGGCGCCCGGTCGACGGGTAGTGGTTGAGCTCGCGGCGCCACACCCACGCGAACTCGGACTCCGGCGCCTCGCCGCCGAACTGGACCAGCAGGATGCCGATGCCCAGGAAGATCAGCCCGAGCGTCAGCCCGATCAGCGGCAGGGTGCTCTCGTAGAGGCTGATCTCCCCGCGGACGCCGTCGTCGCTGCTGACGGCCGCCCGGACGCTGGACGCCGTCTCCGTGAGCGAAAGGTCGGGGCTGACCAATTGGGTAACCCCGGTGATCCCGCCCGAGGCCAGGGTCACCTCCTGATCCTCGGTGATCTTCAGTGGCATCCCGGTCTCCGGGTCCACGAAGTACGTGTTGGTCGCGCTGTAGTACTCGCCCGGCGACTGCCCGAACGAATTTCTGGGCTCGGTGCCGAACCTGGTCGGCGCCACCTTCTCCACGTAGCGGTAGGTGAGGATGCCGGCGATCCTCGCGGTGCCCGCGTACCGGGCGGGTTCCGCCCGGCCCGCGCCGATGTCGAAGACCAGGTATGTGCGCCGCTGCGCGCCGAACGGCCAGACGAACCCGATCCCGGTCATGCGCACCGAGTACTCGGGCTTGCCGTTCACCGGGTTGGTGATGTACGCGCCGCAGCAGTGCACGAGTTCGCCGGTTCTGCGGTTGAGGGCCTCACGGAACGCGACATAAGCAATCGCGGTCCGGTTGGTGGTGTCCTCGACGGCGACGAAACCGTCCCAGACCGCCGCGCCGCCGCTTCCGGCCACGTCCGCGCCCTTGGTTGTCTCCGTGACCAGCACGGAGACGCCGACCAGTTCCTTTTCCCTGGCCGGGCTGAAGTACGACCCGGTGCCGGCGAGCTGGACGATCTGGTACTCGTCCAGCGGGAACTGGATCACCGAGGGCGCGACCCAGAACCGCAGCAGCACCGCGACCACGAGCAGGAACGCGCCCAGGAGCGTGAGGACGAACCCGCTGACCCTGCGCATCGGACCCTCCAGCGCGCCGCCGTCAGGTGAACCAAGCCTGTTCTACCGCTACAAACCAGGCATGGTAGGGCCAATGCGGGCCGCGGTCTACCGGTGAGTAGGGTCTTTGCCGAGCGCCGGCCCGAATGAGCGCTCCACCTGGTCGGCGAGCGCGTCGAGGTCCCACGGCCCGGTGCCGACAATCCTGATGACCGGCTCCGGGCTGTTGTAGAGCGCCACCTCGTAGCCCCTGGCGCTGACGATCTGCCCGTTGATCCAGCCGGACTGCTCGCTGGCCAGGTAGGCGACGACCGGCGCGATGTTGTCCGGGGAGCGCTCGGCGTCGGAGGCGGTGGTGGCGCGACGGCGCTCGGCTGGCACCGATTCCGTCATCCGGGTGGCCGCTCCCGGCGAGATGACGTTCGTGGTCACGCCGTACCTGCCGAGCGCGTTCGCGCAGGAGTAGGTGAGGCCGACGATGCCCATCTTGGCGGCCGCGTAGTTCGGCTGCCCCGGCGAGCCGTGCAGTCCGGATACCGAGGTGAAGTTGATGATCCGGTTCTGCGCGGACTCGTCGCGCAGCGAGCGCCAGTGCGCCGCCGCGAACTTCGTGGTGTTGAACGTGCCCTTGAGGTGCACCCGGATCACGTCATCCCACTCCGGCTCGGACATGCTGAAGACCATCCGGTCCCGCAGGATGCCCGCCACGTTGACCAGCACGTCGAGCCGGCCGAACTGCTCAACCGCGGCTGCGACCAGGGCCTCGGCGGCGGCGTGGTCGGACACGTCGGCGACGCTCGCGACCGCCTTGCCACCCGCGTCGCCGATCTTCGCCACGACCTGCTGGGCGGGGCCAGCGTCGCCGCCAGACCCGTCGAGCGCGGCGCCGAGGTCGTTGACGACCACCGAGGCTCCCTGCCCGGCGAGCAGCAGCGCGACCGACCTGCCGATCCCGCGTCCCGCGCCGGTCACGATCGCGACCCGGCCATCGAGTCGGCCCATCGCGGCTCACCATCCTCTGGCAGTGGCTGGATTTCCTAGAATTGCCTTCTGGAATTAGCTTCAGAGCCGTCAAGCCGGGCTGTCAAGGGGCCGCCGACGTTCGATGGGATCATGGAACGGCAAGCCTGGGTGGGGGCACAACGGATCGGTGAGTCATGGAGGAACAACCGCGAGCGGGGTCTGTCCGTTCGGCCGGCTCGGCCCGCCCGGCGGGCGGGGGATGGCAGTGGGGGCGCACCGCGCACACCCAGCGTGCGCTCCTCGACGCGGCCAGGGACGTCTTCACCTCCCGCGGGTTCGCCGACGCCAGCATCGCCGACGTCGTCGAGCGGGCCGGATCCAGCGTCGGCAGCCTGTACCACCACTTCGGCGGCAAGAGCGAGCTGTTCATCGCGCTGTGGCAGGAACACCAGCTCGCGCACGAGCAGGCCGCGAGCAAGGCGGTCGCCGACGCGAAGAAGGCCGGCGTCACCGACCCCGGCGAGCTGTTCGCCGCCGGGGCCCGCGCCTTCCTGGAGGGAAGCTGGGAGCGCCGCGACCTTGCCCTGCTGTTCCTGTCCGGCGACGGGCCGCCCGGGTTCGAGGTGATGCAGCGGCAGCGCAGCCACGAATGGATGGGGCAGAACGACGCCCTGCTGCACCTGCCCGACACCGCGCTGGACCGGCTGTACGCGTCGGTTCTCACCTCGCTGATCGGCGAGGGCGCCCGCGAGGTTGCCACATCGGGCAATCGCCGCCAGGCCAACAAGATCATTGACGCGGTGATCGAGTACGCCAGGCGGCTGATGGCCGGCGGTCCGTCGAAGCCAGACGGGCCTGGCGGGCGCCGAGCGGGGGAAGCGGCCCGTTCCGGGCGGTCTTAAGGGTTGACATCGCCGGGCAGACCGAGATCTCATCGAACCTGGAATCTCGTTCTAGGATTGAGGCCCGCGATGGATCTTGACCTCGGCCCGGAGATCGCGCGGTTCCGCGCCGAGCTGCGGGAGTGGATCGCGGCTGAGGCGCCGGACGGTCTCGCTGACCTCGCCGACTGGAACACGGCGGTCACCGCCGGCGGGTACCGGCGCGAGGAACTGGCGATTGCCATGGCGCATCCCGCGCACGCGGAGTGGGAGCGCAGGCTGGCGGCGGCGCGGCTGATCTGCCCGCAGTGGCCGGAGGAATTCGGCGGCCAGGGCATGGACGCGGTGCGGATCGCGGTGCTGAACGAGGAGTTCCACCGGGCCGGGCTGCCGCGGGTGCACCGCGGCATGGGCGAGTCCCTGGTCGGCCCGTCGGTGATCGTGCACGGGACGCCCGAGCAGCGTGCCCGGTTCCTGCCCCGGATCATCTCCGGCGCCGACGTGTACTGCCAGGGGTTCTCCGAGCCGGGCCACGGCAGCGACCTGGCCGGCGTGCAGACCCGGGGCGTGGTGGACGGGGACGAGATCGTCGTCACCGGGCAGAAGGTGTGGACCTCGGGGGCGTCCCGGGCCACGATGATGTTCCTGCTGTGCCGCACCGACCCGGCCGCTGAGAAGCACGCCGGGCTTTCCTACGTGCTGATCCCGTTCACCGGCCCCGGGGTTGAGTACCGGCCGATCCGGCAGATGTCCGGGGCGTCGGAGTTCTGCGAGGACTTCCTCGACGGCGTGCGGGCGCCGCTGCTGCACGTGATCGGCGGGCTGAACAACGGCTGGCGGGTGGCCATGACCACGCTCGGCCACGAGCGCGGCGGGCAGGCCACGACCGCGCACCTGGGGTTCGAGCGGGAGTTCTGGGAGCTGGTCGACACCGCCCGCAAGTACGGCAAGACCGCCGACCCGCTGGTGCGCCAGCAGCTCGCCGCGGCGTACACCTCGGTGCAGCTGATGCGGCTGCGCGGCCTGTGCACGCTGGCCGAGGTCGCGCAGGGCCGTCCGCCGGGCCCGGAGGCGTCGGTCGCCAAGTTGTTCTGGAGCGAGTATCACAAGCGGCTCGGCGAGGTCGCGATGTCGATCGTGGGCGCGGACGCGCTGCTGCGCCCCGAGGGCGACGGCTATCCGACAACGGGGTGGCAGAACGTGTTCCTGTCCAGCCGGGCCGGGACCATCTACTCGGGGACCAGCGAGATCCAGCGCAACATCATCGGCGAACGTGGCCTGGGGCTGCCGAAGGAGCCGAAGGTCGCGGGCTGATCCGGGATGCCGACAGACCCGCTGCTCGCCCCGCTCGTGGCGGCCGGACGGCTCAGGGAGTTCTTCGCGCCGCGCAGCATCGCGGTGGTCGGCGCCTCGGACACGTCGGGGTGGACCCGGTTCGTGGTTGCCGGCAGCCGGGCGGCCGGGTTCTCCGGCCCACTGATCCCGGTGCATCCGGGACACAGAACCGTCTTTGGCCAGCCGGCCGTGCCGAGCCTGCGGGACCTGGCCGAGCCGGTCGACCTGGCGTTCATCATGGCTCCCGCCGAGGCGGTCGAGGGCGTGCTCGACGACGCGGCGGCCGTCGGCGTGCGCAACGCGATCGTGCTCGCCTCGGGGTACCGGGAGGTCGGCGGCCCGGGGCGGGCGATGGAAGACCGGCTGATCGCGCGCGCCACTAGCCGCGGGATCACGCTGCTCGGGCCGAACTGTCTCGGTTTCCTGAACGCGCACGCCCGGGCGGCCCCGTTCGCGCTGACGGTGCCTTCGCCGGTGCTGCCCGGGCCGGTGGGGATCGCGCTGCAGAGCGGGGCGCTGGGCGGTGTGGTGCTCGCGTTTGCCGCCGCCCACGCGATCGGCGTGAGCACGCTCGCCACGATGGGCAACGAGGCGATGATCGCCGCCACCGACGTGCTCGAGTACCTGGTCGAGGACGACGCCACCCGGGTGATCTGCCTGTTCCTGGAGCAGATCAGCGACCCGGCGAGGTTCGGGGCGGCGGCCGAGCGGGCGAACCGCGCTGGCAAGCCGGTCGTGGTGCTCAAGGTGGGCGCGAGCCAGGCCGGCCGGCAGGCCGCGCTCGCGCACACCGGCGCGGTCGCCGGCGACGACGCCGTGGTCGGCGCCGTGCTGCGCCAGCTCAACGTCATCCGCGTGACCAGCCTCGAGGAGCTGCTGTGCACCGGAGCGCTGCTCGGCTACGACCGCTGGCCCGCGGGCCGGCGCATGGGCGTGGTCACCACCTCGGGCGGCGCGTGCGACCTCATCGCCGACCGTGCCACGGCCGAGGCGATCGAGATCCCGCCGTTCGCGCCCGGGACCGCCGCGGCGATCGCGCCGCACGTCCCGCCGTTCGCCGCGGTGCGCAACCCGATCGACGTCACCGGCTACTTCCTGGCGAACCGGCGGATCGCGGCGCTGACCGCGGTCGACCACGTTCTTGACGCGGTCGTCGCCGACCCGGGCGTTGACTTCGTCCTGTTCACCGGGCTGACCCTGCCGGACGCCCGGCCCGAGGACGAGGCGCTGGCCGGGATGCTGGCCGAGCGCGTGCGGTGGCTCGGCGAGCGGATCGCTGCCGCGCCGGTGCCGGTGATCCCGGTCGGCCACACCTGCGTGAACCTGAGCGGGTACGGGCGGGAGCTGCTGGCCGAGAGCGGCATCCACCTGCTGCCCGGCATCGACCTCGGCATGACCGCGCTGGGTCACGCGCTGCGCTGGCTGGAGAACCGGGGCAGGCCGGCCGCCCCGGTGGCCCGTGGTGTGAGGCTTGCCCGCGGGGCCGGGGCTGGGAGTGCGGCTGACTCCGGCCAGCCCTGGTCCGAGGCCGCCGCGCGGGAGCTGCTGGCCAGTTCCGGCGTGCCCGTGGTGCCCGGCGAGCTGGTGAACTCGGCCGATGGCGCGGTGGCCGCGGCGCGGCGGCTCGGGCTGCCGGTCGTGCTGAAGGTCTGCTCCGCGCAGATCACGCACAAGTCCGACGTCGGCGGGGTGGCGGTTGGGCCCGGCACCGAGGAAGAGATACGCGCCGGGTACGCGCGGGTGCGCGCGGCGGGCTTGGCGGTGCCCGGCGCCCGGGTCGACGGCGTCCTGGTCAGCCCCATGCGCAGCGGCGGGGTGGAGCTGATCGCCGGGGTGACCGTGGACCCCACGTTCGGCCCGGTGCTCGCGGTTGGGCTCGGCGGCGTGTGGGTTGAGGTGCTCGACGACACCAGCCTGCGGATGCTGCCGGTGGGCCCCGGCGAGGTGAAGCGGATGCTCGCCGAGCTGCGCGGCAGCCCGCTGCTGCTCGGCGCGCGCGGGAGCCGGCCGGTGGACCTCGACACGCTGGCCGAGGTCATCTGCCTGCTCGGGGACACCGCGGTGGGCCTCGACGGCTCGCTGCGCGCGCTGGAAGTCAACCCGCTGTGGGCCGACGGGGACCGGATCGAGGCGCTGGACGTGCTCGTCGTGACAGCGAGCGGATCGGAGGCCGGACCATGAAACTGGCTGTCGCTGCGGAGCAGCAGGAACTCGGCGATGCCGTGCGCCGGTTCCTGGCCGACCGGGCGCCATTGGCCCGGGTCCGCGAGCTGATGGAGACCACCGAGGGGGTCGACTGGCAGGTCTGGCAGCAGGCCGGGGCCCAGCTCGGCCTGCAGGGGATCGCGATCCCCGAGTCCTGCGGCGGCGCCGGGTTCTCGTTCGCCGAGCAGGCCATCGTGCTCGAGGAGCTCGGCGCCGCGCTGTACGGCGGGCCGTACCTGGCCAGCGCCGTGCTCGCGGCGACCGCGCTGCTGTCCGGTTCGGACGAGGTGGCGCGGGCCGAGCTGCTGCCTGGAATCGCCTCCGGCCAGACCGTGGCCACGCTGGCGTTCACCGAGGACGACGGATCATGGGAGCCCGCCGCGGTGCGGCTCGCCGCGGTCCCCGCCGCCGGCGGCGGCTGGCTGCTGGACGGGCACAAGAGCTTCGTGCTGGACGGGCACACAGCGGACCTGGTCCTCGTGGTGGCCGCCACCGGCTCCGGGCTGTCGCTGTTCGGCGTTCCGGCGGCTGCCCCCGGCCTGACCCGCCGGGTGCTGCCCACGCTGGACCAGACCAGGAAGCTGGCCCGGCTCGAGTTCCGCTCGGTGCGGGACGCTCGGCTGATCGGCGCTGAGGGGGACGCTGGCGCCGTGCTTGCCAGGACCCTCGACGTCGCGGCGGTCGCGCTGGCCGCCGAGCAGCTCGGCGGCGCGCAGCGGGCCCTGGACATGGCCGTCGGGTACGCGAAGACCCGGCACCAGTTCGGCCGGCCGATCGGCAGCTTCCAAGCGATCAAGCACCGCTGCGCCGACCTGCTGCTCGAGGTCTCCTCGCTGCGCGCGGCGGTTCGTTACGCGGCGGCCGCGGTGGCCGAGGACTCCGCCGAGATCCCGGTCGTCGCCGCGCTGACCAAGGCCTACGCCTCGGATGTGTACTTCCACGTGGCGGCCGAGAACATCCAGATCCACGGCGGCATCGGCTTTACCTGGGAGCACGATGCCCACCTGTACTTCAAGCGGGCCAAGTCGAGCGAGCTGTTCCTCGGCGACGCCAGCTACCACCGCGAGCGCCTGGCGCAGCGGATCGGCCTCTGACGCCTAACGCTCGGCCTGCACCGGGGCTGGCACGGCCGCCCCCTGTTTCGGCGCGGCCACCGGCGCCCGGTGCGCGAGCGTGACGATTCCCACGATCATCACGGCGAACGCCATCACCTCCATCGTGACGTTCACCGGCCCGCCGGCCAGCTGCTCGTGCAGCACGAGATGCGCGAGCGTGATCGAGATCAGCGGGTCGGCGGCCGTGATGACCGAAAGCACCGGCGATACCAGCACGCCGGCCTGATACGCGCTCTGGTTGAGCAGGAAGCCGAGCGGGCCGATCACGACGACCGCCCACAGCGGCCATCGCTCCAGCAGGCCGACGAAGCCACCGTGGCCGCCGCCGGTCAGCAGCTTGATCAGGAAGGCCGTGAGGCCGTAGCAGACCCCGCAGGCGAGCCCCAGCATGATCGGCCGGGTCATGCGGTGGCCGAACCTGGCCACGGTGAGGCACGCCAGCAGCAGCGCGGCCACCGCGATGCCCAGCGGAATCGCGGTAGCGGCCGAGATGCTTGTGGTGCCGCCGTGCGGCCGTGCGACCGCGAGGAACCAGCCGAGCCCGCCGGCGCAGCAGGCCACCCCGATCAGCATCACCAGGTCCGGCTCGCGGTGCCGGAAGAAGGCGCCGAAGATCACGGCGAAGATCAGGTCACAGACCAGGATCGGCTGGACGAGCGCCAGCGGGCCAAAGCGCAGCGCGAGGACCTGGAAGAAGACACCGAGGATGTTCAGGCTGATCGCTATCAGCCATAGCGGCCGGCGCAACAGGGCGAAGATGAGCCCCACGGCCAGCGCGCTGCGGTGCACCGCCACCTGTTTGGTGCTGCGCTCGTCGAGGACAGCCGTGATGCCGTCCGTCGCCGAGGCACCGAGAGCGCCGCCGACCGCAGTTATCGGGAACATTGCCGTTCG
Source organism: Streptosporangiaceae bacterium (assembly GCA_030041195.1). The sequence continues at coordinate 10,800 of JASHOI010000599.1, forward strand.
TTATCCCCGCTCCGGCGGCTGCCCTACCCATGTGCCTGTTATCTCCGTTATCGCGGGCATGCCCCGGTTCATGGATGTACCGATCGGCTTGTTCTATGCGGCCCATCGGTACATCGATGCGGCGTCAGGTTCCCGGCGGCGGGGCGTTCTGCCGACTATCCGGCTGTGGGTGCCGCGGGTATCGGGACGCCGAGCTCGGCCAGCAGTTCCTGGGAGTAGGTGACCCGGCCGGTCAGCGTCTTTGGATCGCCGTGGCAGAGCATCAGCGCCGCCTCGGCCATCACCGCCGGCGGCTCGGCGTTCGGGTCGTCCTCGGTGGTCAGATGGTGGAAGATCGTTCCCGGCGTGGGCACCACCAGCGTCGGCGACAGCGCGTTGACCGCGACGTTGTCCTCGTACAGTTCGGCCGCCAGGCCGGTCGAGAACCGCTCGAGCGCCGCCTTGCACATGCCGTAGACGGTCGAGCCAACGGCAAACCGGCCGGGCGGCAGCGCGGGATGGCGCGCGGCGCCCGAGGAGATGTTGAGTATCCAGCCGCGGCCGCGTTCCCGCATCCCGGGCAGCACCAGCCTGGCGAGCTCGAACGGCGCCTCGACCTGCACCGCGAACATCAGCTCGTAGCGGCGCGTGCTGAAGTCGGCGACCCGCTCGAAATAGGTCACCGCGGCGTTGTTGACCAGGATGTCCACCGGCCCGAGCTGCCGGGTTGTCTCATCGAGGAGGCGCAGCCTGTCCTCGGGCCTGGCCAGGTCGGCGGGTATCGCGACCGCGGTACCGCCGCCGGTGTTGATCGCCGCCGCCGTGTCGGCGATCGTGCCGGGCAGCCGGGACTGGCCGGGTTCCGTGGTCCGGGCGGCCACGGCGACCGCGGCGCCCGCGGCACCGAACCTCGTGGCGATGGCCGCGCCGATGCCCCGGCTCGCGCCGGTCACGATCGCGATCTTCCCGTCCAGGACTCCCACGTCGATCACTCCCTCGGCCACCGCGATCACTCCCTGCGCCGGCACGGCGCACCGCGGCTACCGCCAGGTTGACACGGCGCAGCGCGGCTACCGCCAGGTTGACACGGCGCAGCCGCCCCCGAACACTATTTTTGGAACGAAATTCTAGTACCGGCTGACAGCGCCGGCCCGGGCCGCGCGACACGGAGGTCAGGATGGCTCTCGACCACAGCCTCGTCGGCGTGCCGACCGAGCCGCAGGAACGCTCGTGGACGTCGAAAGACGCGCTGCTGTACGCGGTCGGGGTGGGGGCCGGCCTCGGGGATCCACTGCAGGAACTGCAGTTCACCACCGAGAACAGCGAGGGGGTACCACAGCAGGTGCTGCCGACGTTCGGGATCCTGGTGGCGCAGCCGCGTTCCGGCCGCAAGCTCGGCAGCTTCGACCGGGCGATGCTGGTGCACGCCGAGCAGGCGTTCGAGCTGCACCAGCCGCTGCCGGCCGAGGGCACCGTGAGAGTCGTGTCCACGGTCACCGGCATCTACGACAAGATCTCCGGCGCGCTGGTGGCCAGCGAGAGCGTGGCCACCGACGCGGCCACCGGCGCCAAGCTCGTGACGGCGCGGAGCGGCGTTTTCATCAGGGGCGAGGGCGGGTTCGGCGGCGACCGCGGGCCGGGCAACGGCTGGCGGCGGCCGACCGGGGAGCCCGACCACCGGGTGGTCCAGCCGACCAGGCCGGAGCAGGCGCTGCTGTACCGCCTGTCCGGCGACAGGAACCCGCTGCATGCCGACCCCGTGTTCGCCGCCAGGGGCGGGTTCAGCAGGCCGATCCTGCACGGCCTGTGCACCTACGGGGTGACCGGCCGGGCGCTGCTGCACACGCTGTGCGGCTCGGACCCGGCCAGGTTCCGGTCGATGTCGGGACGGTTCACCCGTCCGGTGCTGCCCGGCGACACGCTGGTAGTGTCCGTCTGGCTGCCGGAGGACGGCGGCAGCACCGCCGTGTTCCAGACCGCGACCGAGGACGGGGCCGTGGTCATCGACCGCGGCCGGATCGAGTTCCTGCCGCCTGCAGGCGAGGCGTGATGGCGGCACCGGCCGCGGCGATCGCGGGCATCCACGAGTTCGAAAAGCGCGTCGCCGGGGGCCTGAGCCCGCTGCAGATCAAGGCCGAGTGCGCGGCGCGGGCGCTGGCGGACGCGGGGCTCACCTGGGCGGACGTCGACGCCATCTACGACGCCAGCGAGGCCGGCCGGATGCAGGGCCTCACGATCGCCGAGTACTTCGGCATCACCCCCAGGGTCGTGGACACCACCGCGGTCGGTGGCAGCTCACAGGAGTTCCAGGCCGCGCACGCGGCGCGGGACATCGCGGCGGGCAAGGCCAGCGTCGCGCTGCTCACGTACGGGTCCACGGCGCACAGCGAGTCCCGGGCGATCGGCACCGGCGCCCGGTTCGGCGCCGAGGCGCAGCCGGCCGCGAACATGGAACGCCCCTACGGGCTGACCCTGATCGGCAACTACGCGATGGTGGCCAGACGCCACATGGCGCAGTACGGCACCACGCCCGAGCAGCTTGCCGAGATCGCGGTGACCACGCGCAGGCACGCCATGCGCAACCCGCAGGCGGTCGCCGGGCTCGCCGACATCGGGTTCCGTACCGTCCGCGAGATCACCGTCGACGACGTGCTCGGCTCGCGGCTGATCGCCGACCCGCTGCACCTGCTTGAGTGCTGCATCGTCTCGGACGGGGGCGGCGCTGTCGTGATCGTTTCCCGGGCCGTGGCGGCGGGCCTGCGCACCAGGCCGGCCTGGATCCTCGGCACCGGCGAGGCGGTCGGTTACCCAGCCGTCGGCGCCGACATCACCACGACCGCCGCGGCACGGTCCGGGCCGGAGGCGTTCGGCCAGGCGGGCATCCGCCCGGAGGAGATCGACATCGCGATGATCTACGACTCGTTCACGATCACCGTGCTGGCCATACTCGAGGACCTCGGGTTCGCGAAGAAGGGCGAGGGCGGGGCGTTCGCCGCGGGCGGCCGCCTGGGGTTCGATCGGCCCGGCGGGCCCGCGCTCAACACCGACGGCGGGGGCCTGTCGTCGAACCACCCGGGCATGCGCGGGATCTTCCTGCTCATCGAGGCCACCCGCCAGCTGCGCGGCGAGTCAACGTCTCAGGTGCCCGGCGCCCGGCTGGCCGTCGCGCACGGCAACGGCGGGCAGCTCGGCACCAGGCACGCGGCAGCCACGATCATCCTCGGAACGGAGTAAGCAGCGATGCCAGAGCAGCCGGAGCGCCCGCTGCCGATCTTCCCCGAGCCGGACACCGAGCCGTTCTGGGCGGCCACCGCCGGGCACCGGCTCAGCTACCAGGTCTGCCTGGCGTGCGGGCAGGTGGTCTTCCACCCGCGCCGGCACTGCACCTGCTGCACCGGCGGCGAGCTGGAATGGCGGGACTCGGCCGGCGCCGGCACCGTTTACACGTTCACGGTGATCCGGCAGCACGGCCACCCGTTCTTCCGGGCCCGCATTCCCTACCTGGTCGGCCTCATCGACCTGGACGAGGGCTTCCGCATGCTCGCCGAGATCGCCGCCGATCCGGAAACGCTGCGGGTGGACCACCGCGTCACCGTTACCTGGGAAGACCACGCCGACCTCAGCATCCCGATATTCCAGCCGGCGTAGGCCCCTTACCCGAGCAGCCGGCGCAGCAGTTCCTCAATCGCGTCGGAGCCCGACCGCATCGCGTCCCCGGGGTCGTCCGACTGCGCGACCAGCAGCGCGACCTCGTCAATCGCGGCGAGGAGTATGTGGGCGAGCGGCTCGACCAGGTCCGGCCGCATCCGCCCCTCGCCGGCCACGTGCTGCAGGACAGCCTTGATAAAGTCCAGCGGGCGCTCGCCCATCGCCCGCCACCGCTCCCACCCGAGCACCGAGGGGGCGTCGATCAGCAAGATCCGCCGTACCACGGGGTCACCGGCGACGCGGATCCACTCCAGGCAGCCGGCGCGCAGCGCGGCCACCGGGCCGTCCGCGCCGGCCGTCGCGGCCAGGGCCCGCTCGCCGACATTGGCCTCGACCTCCTCGAGCACGGCCTCGAACAGGGCCTCCTTGCTCGCGAAGTGGTGATACAGCGAGCCGCGGCTGACAGCCGCCTCGCGCAGCACCGCATCGATCGAGGTGTCCTCATAGCCGTGCGCGGCGAACAGCCGGGTCGCGACCGCGATGATCTGGCTCCGCGTCGCCTCCCCGCGCGCGACGTTCCTGTTCGGCATCACACTCTCCACTTGACAGACCGACTGTCGGTTTGTTGTTATAGACCGACAGACGGTCTACAACAACGATACCCCGGAGGACACCATGCAACCGACGGATCTCGAAGCCCACCGGCACACCGTATCGACGGACGTGGGCGATCTCAGCTACCTGGACATCGGGACCGGGCCGGTGGCGCTGTTCGTGCACGGCATCGCCACCAACGCGTTCCTGTGGCGCAACGTCGTCGGCGAGCTCGCCGCCCAGCGCCGCTGCATCGCCATCGACCTCCCGCTGCACGGCCAGAGCCCGGCCACCGCCGACCTGTCGCTCGCCGGGCTGGCGTCGGCGCTGGCCGGCTTCTGCGACGCGCTCGGGCTCGGGCGCATCGACCTGGTCGCCAACGACACCGGCGGCGCGATCGCCCAGATCTTCGCCGCCCGCCACCCGGAGCGGCTGGCCAGCCTCACGCTCACCAACTGCGACACCGACGGGAACATGCCGCCCGAGGGGCTCAAGCCGGTGATCGCGCAAGCCGCGGCGGGCGAGCTCGCCCCGGTCGCGGTCGCGCTCTTCCAGGACCTTGGAGCCGCTGCCCAGGCCACGTTCGGCGAACTGTATGAAGATCTTGAACGGGTAGACCCGTGGCTGATCCGGTCGTACCTGGAGCCCTGCATCGGGACGCTCGAGCGCGCCCGCGAGCTCGAGCGGCTGCTGGTGGCCCTGGACCCGGCCGACCTTTCCGCGGTCACGCCGCTGCTGGCGGAGCTGACCGTGCCCACGCTGGTGGCCTGGGGGACCGCCGACAAGGCCTTCGACATCTCCTGGGCGTACTGGCTGCGGGACACGATCCCGGGCGTGACCGGCGTGGTCACGATCGACGGCGGCCGTGCGTTCTTCCCCGATGAGCGGGCGGCCGAGTTCGTGCCGCACCTGGAGCGGCACTGGGCCGCGAGCCTGGCGGCGTGATCAGGCGGGATCGCCGGGGTGCAGCTGGTGGCGCAGGCTGCCCAGGTCGGCGAGCGGCCCGATGTGGCGCAGCTTGCCCGGGTTGATCACGGACCGGATCGTCTGGATCTGCCCGTCGGCGATGTCCAGCACGAACACGTTGATCAGCCGGCCGGCCGGGTCCAGGAACATCCCGCCCGGCTGGCCGTTGATCTCGGCCGGCCTGATCACGACGCCGACCTGGCGGATCTGCTCGATCAGGCCGGCCAGCAGCCGGCCCACGTGGTCGCGCCCCGCGATCGGGCGCGGCCAGGACGGCCGCCCGCCGCCGCTGTCGCCCTGCATCACGACGTCGGCCGCGAGCAGGCGGACCAGGCCGTCCATGTCGCCGTCGCCGACGGCGGCAAAGAACCTGGCGGCCAGACCCCGCGCCTTGACCCGGGAGGCCTCGAACCGGGGCTTGCTCTCGGCCACGTGCCGCCTGGCCCGCAGCGCGAGCTGACGGCAGTTGCCCTCGCTCTTGCCGACGATCCCGGCGACCTCGTCGTAGCCGTAGCCGAACACGTCGTGCAGCAGGAACACGGCCCGCTCCACCGGCGACAGCCGCTCCAGCAGCAGCAGGAACGCCATGGACAGCGAGTCGGCCTGCTCGGCAAGCTCGGCCGGGCCGGACGGGCCGCCGGTGCGGTCGGTCAGCAGCGGCTCGGGCAGCCACTCGCCGATGTAGGCCTCGCGGCTGGCGCGCGCGGACCGCAGGTAGTCGATGCACAGCCGGGTGGTCACCGCGGACAGGAACGCCTTCGGCGACTCGATTCCCGATGCCGCCCGGTGGTAGCGCAGGAACGCTTCCTGCACGATGTCCTCGGCCTCGCTGACGCTGCCGATCATCCGGTAGGCGATCGCGAACATCAGCGGCCTGAGCCGCTGGTACACATCGGCCGTGCTCACCGTGCTGTCCCGCTCGCTCACTGTGCTCCCCCGTTCACGCGGCATCGCGCGCCGCCTGCCGGTCGCGGAATCCCTGCCGCCAGCTCGGCCATTCGGGCTGCCAGCCGAGCTGCCGCTTTGCCTTTGCGTTCGACGATCCGCGGATCTGCGTCATCATCGAGACGCCCACCTCGCCGGCGGCCAGCCGGCCGAGCCACGTCGGCACGTGGTACGGCGGTTTCGCGCCGACCGCCTGGGCCAGGAACGGCAGCCATTCAGCCACGCTAGCCGGATCGTCGTCGACCACGTTGTACACGCCGGGCGCACCGCGGTCCAGCGCGGCAACGGTCGCCGCCGCCGCGTCCTGGATGTGCAGGAACGACCAGATGCCCGCCCCGTCGCCGACCACAGGGAAGCGCCGCTTCCGCAGCATCGCGATGACTTCCGCTGAGGCGCCGGGCCCGTAGAAAAAGCCGTACCTGAGCACGATTCCCTGCATTGCCGCTGCCGCTGGGACCACCCGCTCCAGGTGCCGGATCGCGGCGAGCGACTCCCGCTGCGCCGCTGGCGGGGCCGGGTCCAGCGGGTCATCCTCGTCCTTGACCGGGCCGCCCGAACGGGCGTTCGTCCACCCGGTATAGCTCTGCGCGATGAACCGCCGGGCGCCCGCCGCGGCGGCGGCGGCGAGCAGGTGGTCGGTGCCCTCGGTGCGCAGCCGGTTGGTCAGCGCGAATGTCCGGTCGAAGCGGCGCAGGCTCGCCGCCCCGGCCAGAGAGCTCATCTGGTGCACGACGATCTCGGGCTCGGCGCGCGCCACCGCCTCGCCGACTGCCGTGGCGTCCAGGCCGTCGAGGACCACCGGGTCGGCGCCGAGCCCGCGCAGCAGGCCGAGCTTGGCCGGGCTCCTGGTCGTCGCGGTTACCTGATGCCCCCGCGCGGCGAGCTGCGGCAACAGCTGCTGCCCGATCGCGCCGCCCGCTCCGGCCACGAAGATTCGCATGACGACTCCCCTCTGCTGGGTCGCACTCTGAGACGAGAACCGGCACCGGCCCGTTACACCCGGGGCGCGCCGCAAACGCGGCGAACTAGCTAAAATCGTCATTCGTGACGGCGCCGGACCGGGCACGGGCGCTCCGCCGTCTGGGCCCGGGCATCATCGTGGCGCTCTTCGTCGTGCTGCTGCTGGCCGTGCCGAAGGCGGCCCGCCAGCCGACCACCCTGCCGCCGACGCCGGTTCTGTCCGGCGCGGAGCGTTCCGGGCGGGTCAGCGTGGCCCGGGACTGCGGCTACAGCGCGCCGCTGCCGTCCGACCCCGGCCGCAGCCTGTGGCTGTTCTGCGATACGGCGGTGTACGTGCGCAAGACTGGCCGGCCGGGCTGGACCCTGCAGCGGTTCATCACGGGCTCAACCGCGGCGGTCGGCGCCGGGGCCAGCGGCCCGGGACCGGCGAGCCGCGCCCCCGGCGAGCTCAGCGAGGTTGCGACGCCGGGCAGCACCGCGCGTGGCGGCAACTCGCCCGCGCCCTTCCTTGCCCACCCGGAAGGGCTGGTCATGCCGGACGGCCTGCCCTGCGGGCTCGACGGCAGCTACGCCGCGTCGTGGGTCACCGGCGTCACCCGGGTGCCGTCCACGCCGTACCTGCTGGTTACGTTCGACAACTACTGCGTGCTCGCCGGATCGGCGGGCTTCGTGCGCGAGGGCTTTGGCCTGGCCGAGTACGACCCGGCCACCGCGACGCTGAGCAACGACGTCACGGTATTCGGGCCGGGTGCCGCCGCCACGCTGCTCGGCTCGCCGGTCTTTTCCGGCCGCTACCTGTACCTGTACGGGCCGACGTGCGGGAGCCGGAAGGCCGGCCGGTGCGCCGGGACGATGTTCGAGGCGCGGGTGGCCGCCAGCCCGGCGGCCTGGACCGACCCGCTCAGCTACCAGTGGCTGTCCAGCGGCCCGGCGGGCCCATGGACCTCGGATCCGGCCGCGGCGACCCCGGTCATCGCCGGGCCAGGGTCGTCTGGGGTGAGCGTTGCCAGCTTCGCCGCGGCCGGCCGCGGCTTCGTTCTCATCGAGCAGACGAACATCGACGGGGCGTTCACCGTGTACCGGTCCGCGTCGCCGGCCGGCGGCTGGAAGCAGGTCAGGTCCGGGCGGGTGCCGTGCCGGGTGGGCACCGGCTACGCCGACTTCTGCCGGGCGATCATCGGGCATCCGGAGCTCAGCACGCCCGCCGAACTCGTCCTGTCCTACTACGACCCTGCGGCAGGGCCGCACGGTCACGTGATGGTGACCGGTTTCCGCTGGTGACGCGCGGCGCTGATCAGTCCGCGGCCTGCGGAGCGCGGTCCCGGATCACCAGCACGACGATCAGGAACGCGATCACGTCGAAGATCGCGGCCAGGGTAAACGCGCTGGACATGGCGTGCACCACGGCCTGGTGCTGCTGGACCAGACCGGCGACGTGGGTCAGGTGCCGGGCCGAGTTCCTGATCGAGGTGCTGTAGGCCGTGACCAGGATCGCCAGCCCGAGCGAGCCGCCGACCTGCTGGGTCACGTTCACCATGCTCGACGCGGCGCCCGAATGCTGCGGCCGCACGCCGGCCAGCGAGGCCATCGTGAGCGGCACGAACGCCACTCCCATCCCGGCGCCCAGCAGCAGCATCGGGCCGAGGACCCCGGACAGGTAGTCGGAGCCCGGCGAGATCCGGGACAGCCAGGCCATCCCGGCGGCCGCTGGGATCAGCCCGGCCACCATCAGCGGCTTGGCGCCGAACCGGGCCATCAGCCGCGGCGAGAACCGGGACACGGCGAACAGCGCGCCGGTCATCGGCAGGAACGAGATCCCCGCCCGCAGCGGGCTGAACCCGAGCTCGTCCTGGACGAACTGGGTCAGGAAGTAGAACATCCCGAACATGCCGGCCACGAGCAGCAGCCGGGTGATGTAGGAGCCGGTGCGGCCACGGTCGGCGAACAGCCCCAGCGGGGTGATCGGCTGCGTCACGCGGGTCTCGTTCAGGAGGAACAGCGCCAGCAGCACGACCGCGGCGGCGAAGGCCGCGATGGTCAGGCGGTTGCCCCAGCCGTGCGACGCGGCCTGGATGAAGCCGAACACCAGGGACGCCATGCCCGCCGTCGAGGTGAGCGCGCCGGCCAGGTCGAACCGCCCTGGCTGGCGCTCGGACTCGGGCAGGAACGCGGGCGCGGCCAGCGCCACGAAGATCCCGATCGGCACGTTGATGAACAGCACCCAGCGCCAGGACACCCATTCGGTGATCACGCCGCCGAGCACCAGGCCGAGCGATCCGCCGCCCATGGCCACGGCGGTGTAGATGCTGAGCGCGCGGGTCCGCTCCCTGCCTTCGGAGAAGCTGGCCGCGATCAGCGCCAGCACCGCGGGCGAGGCGATCGCACCGCCGACGCCCTGCGCGGCGCGCGCGGCGAGCAGCCACGGTGCCGAGGTCGCCAGGCCGCCGGCCAGCGAGGCGGCGGTGAACAGGGCGATGCCAGCGATGAACACCCGCCGCCTGCCGAGGATGTCGCCGGCCCGCCCGCCCAGCAGCAGCAGGCCGCCGAACGTCAGCGTGTACGCGTTGAGCACCCAGGACAGGCTGGGCTCGGAGAAGTGCAGTCCGCGGGCGATGTTCGGCAGCGCGATGTTCACCACGGTCAAGTCGAGAATGATCATGAGCTGGGCGCCGAGCACGATCGCGAGGGCGATTGCTCTGCGGTCGGGCCGGCGCGTGGTGCGCTGCCCACCGCCGGTGATGACCTGCGCTATCGACGGAGTCGACATGAAAACCTTTCGGAGAGGTCCGGGCGAGGGGCCCGCGGGAATATCCGCCAGCCCTTCGAGTTGGCTACCATGTAAGCGGAGGCAACCTCCACTAACTATACGGAGGCACCCTCCGCTTTGCAAGCTGTATTAGGGTGATGGCTGATGAGCACGTCAGGTGAGGGCCGATGAGCACGTCCGGCGTGCCCACGATCGCCGGCCGCCCGATGCGCGCCGACGCTCTGCGCAACTACCAGCGGCTGCTCAGCGCGGCGTTCGACGCGTTCGCCGAGCACGGCGCCGACGACGCTTCGCTGGAGGAGATCGCGCGGCGGGCCGGCGTGGGGATCGGCACGCTGTACCGGCACTTCCCGACACGCCAGGCGCTGCTTGAGGCGGTCTACCGGGACCAGGTCGAGGCACTCCGTGCCACAGCGGCCGAGCTGCGCGATTCCGCGTCGCCAGCGGACGCGCTCGCGGCATGGCTGCGGGCGCTGATGGCGTTCAGCGCCACCAAGCACAATCTGACCTCGGCGCTGCTGGCCACGCTCGGCACGGATTCGGAGCTGCTGTCCGCGTGTGGCATGGCCATCTGCGGGGCCGCCGACACCCTGCTGGACCGGGCCAAGGAGGCCGGCGTGGTGCGCGCGGATGCCGACGCCAAGGACCTGGTCCGGCTGGTGCATGCCGTGAACATCGCCACGCAGCGCGCCCCCACCGACCCCGATCAGGCCGACCGGCTGCTCGGCATCATCCTGGACGGCCTGCGCCCTCAGCCACCGGCCTGACGTCGCCGAACGCGGGGTTCAGCAGCACGTCGCGGCCTGCCGGGTCGACGCTCGCCGGCAGGTGCTCCGCCGGGACCGGCGCGTCGAAGACCAGGCGGGCGGGAACGTGTCCGGCCCAGACCGGCAGCGCGAAATCTGACTCGGGATCGATCGTCGTTCCGCTCCGTGCCTTGACCGAAGCCTCCTCGATCGGGACCTGCCACAGCGCGGTGTCCTGGAGTTCGTCGAGCAGGGGTTTGCGTACCTGCTCCCAGCGGCCCGGCGCGACGTGCTCGACCAGCGCCCACATCCCGAGCATCACCTCATCGGGATCGGTGACCAGCGCGGCGTCGCCGTGCACGGTCACCGACCGGTAGTTCACCGAGTGGTTGCGCGCCGACCGGGCCAGAACCAGCCCGTCGAACAGGGTCGCGGTGACGCAGACCGGGCTGGCCCGGCGCATGTCGCGGAACAGCCCGGCGGCCACCGAGCCGTGCAGCACCAGAGTCTCGCCGCGGCGGGCGTGCACCATCGGCAGCACCACCGGGCGCCCGCCGCGCACGGTGGCCACGTGGCAGAACGGCGCCGCATCGAGGACCGCGTGCACGGCGGCGGCGTCGTAGCTCGCCCGTTCCGGCATGCGCCGCACCTTTGCCCTGGCGCCTGCCACGCCCGCGGCACCGCCGCTCACGGCCGCGCCGCTACTTCCTCGTGCGCGGCGAGCATCTCGTCGAGGCGCCGCTTCACCCCGGGCCACTCCGGCGCGGTGATCGAGTAGCGCGCCGAGTCGCGCGGCAGGCAGTTCGTCGCCAGCCGGTGCGCTCGCAGGATCCCCTCGAACTGCGCCCCGATCCGCTCCATCGCGCGGCGGGAGCGCTCGTTCCGCGCGTCGGTGTGCAGGCAAACCGACTCGACCTGCCACACCTCGAACGCGTGCTCCAGCATGAGCCGCTTCATCTCGGTGTTCGCCGCGGTGCGGATCGCCGAGCGGGCGAGCCAGGTATGGCCGATCTCGCAGACGTCCGGGGCACTGGTCCGGTACCGCGGGTGGCCCTGCGGCCACGGCCAGCGCACCAGGTCCCAGAACCTGGTGGAGCCGACGACCGCGCCGTCGGCGAGCCGGCGCACCGCGAACGGCACCGCCGTTCCCGCGTCGCGCTGCGCGGCGGCCGTCGCGATGTATTCCAGCGCCGCGTCCTCGCCCTGCGGCACCGGGCTGAGCCCGTAGAGCGAGGGATCCTCGGCGGACGCCGCGGCCAGGCCCGCGGCGTGCTCTGGCTGCAGCGGCTCGAGCCGCACGTGGCGGCCCTCGAGTTCAGGGAGGAAGGTGATCACCGTGACGCTAGCCCTTGCTGCCGAATACGTTACAGTACATAATTAATTTATGCTGATACAATACATGCCGCGGGGACGGAACGCCAGCGAGATATCTCGCGACGTCGAGACCGCGGTGCGCGAGGGCCGCGCCCAGCCCGGTGTGCTGCTGCCGCCGGTGCGGGCGCTGGCCGCCGCGCTTGGCCTGAGCCCGGTCACCGTCGCCTCCGCCTACCGTGAGCTGCGGGAAAAGGGGATCGCGCGGGGAAACGGGCGGGCCGGGACAAAGATCACCGGAGCGCCGCCGATCGGGCCGCGGCCGCCGTTGGTGGTGCCGCCCGGGGTGCGCAACCTGCAGGCAGGCAGCCCGGATCCGGCGCTGCTGCCCGAGCTGCCGGCGCTGCGGCCGCGGCCCAGGCCCAGGCTCTACGGCGATCCCCCGGTCGTCCCGCGGCTGGGCAGGCTGGCGGCCGAGCGGTTCGCCGCTGACGGCATCGCCGCGGATCACCTCGCCGTGGTCGGCGGTGCGCTCGACGGCGTGGAGCGGGTCTTCGGCGCGTGGCTGCGACCCGGCGACCGGGTCGCGGTTGAGGATCCCGGCTATCCTCCGGTGCTCGACCTGCTGTCCGCGCTGGACCTGAGCGCCGTGCCGATGACGCTGGACGAGGGCGGCGTCACGCCAGCGGCGCTGCAGAGCGCGCTCGCCCGCGGCTGTGCCGCGGCGCTGTTCACCCCGCGGGCACAGGCTCCGACCGGCGCTGCCTGGGACGAGCAGCGGGCCGGCGATCTGGCCGAGGTGCTCGCCGCCCGGCCCGAGGTCCTGGTCGTCGAGGACGACCACGCGGGCCCGGTCTCGGGAACCACCGCACACAGCGTCGCCAGCGTGGCCCGGCGATGGGCGACGATACGTTCCGTCTCCAAGTCGATAGGCCCGGATATGCGCCTCGCGGTCATGGCCGGGGACGCGGTGACGGTCTCCCGGGTCGAGGGCCGGCAGGCGCTCGGCACCGGGTGGGTCAGCGGCCTGCTGCAGGAGATCGTGGCGGAGCTGTGGGCGGACCGCGCGACCGCCAGGCGGTTCGCCCGGGCAGCGGCCGCCTACGCACAGCGGCGCGGCCACCTGATCGACGCGCTGGCCGCCCGCGGTGTGCCGGCCACCGGGCGGTCCGGCCTCGCGGTCTGGGTTCCGGTGGCCGACGAGCCCGCCGTGACCGGCGCGCTGCTGGAGCGCGGCTGGGCGGTGGCCCCGGGTGAGCGGTTCCGGATCGCGTCCGCGCCGGCGATCAGGATCGGCACCGGGACGCTGACCCGCGAGGAAGCCGCCCGGCTGGCGGCCGACATCGCCGATGCGCTGGCGCGCCGGCCGCGCCGCAGCGACTGAGCCGGGTACCCGCCTGGCGGCCGAGGTCAGGCCGCGACGGCCGTGTGCGAGACCGCCGGCTCGAGCGCCAGGTCGAGGACCTCGCGGACGTCACTGACCGGGTGGATCTCCAGCTGGTCGCGCACGCCCTCGGGCACGTCCTCGAGGTCGGGCTCGTTCCGCTTAGGGATCAGCACCGTGGTGATGCCGGCCCGGTGCGCGGCGAGCAGCTTCTGCTTCACCCCGCCGATCGGCAGCACCCGGCCGGTTAGTGAGACCTCGCCGGTCATCGCGACATCGCTGCGGACCAGCCGTCCGGACAGCAGCGACGCCAGCGCCGTGGTCATGGTCACCCCGGCGCTCGGCCCGTCCTTGGGCACGGCGCCGGCCGGCACGTGCACGTGCACGCCACGGTCCTTCAGGTCGCCGACCGGCAGCTCCAGCTCCGCGCCGTGCGAGCGCAGGTAGGACAGGGCGATCTGGGCCGACTCCTTCATCACGTCACCGAGCTGGCCGGTGAGCGTGACGCCGGTGCTGCCGGTCTCCGGGTCGGCCAGCGACGCCTCGATGAACAGCACGTCGCCGCCGGTTCCGGTGACAGCGAGCCCGGTAGCCACGCCGGGGACCGCGGTCCGCTCGGCCGACTCCGGCGTGTGCCGCGGGTGGCCGAGGTAGCCGTGCAGGTCGTCCGGGCCCACGGTGACCGGGAGCTGCGTCTCGCCGGAGGCGATCCGCGCGGCGATCTTCCGCAGCACCCGGGCGATGCTCCGCTCCAGCGCGCGCACGCCCGCCTCACGGGTGTACTCGGCGGCCAGCCGGTGCAGCGCCTCGTCGGTCAGGTTCACGTCGGTGGCCTCCAGGCCGGCCCGCTCGAGCTGGCGGGGCAGCAGGTGGCCGCGTGCGATCGTGACCTTCTCGGCCTCGGTGTAGCCGTCCAGCGGGATCGGCTCCATGCGGTCCATCAGCGGCTCGGGTATGGCCTCGGCCACGTTCGCGGTCGCGATGAACAGCACGTCGGACAGGTCCAGCTCGACCTCGAGGTAGTGGTCGCGGAACGTGTGGTTCTGCGCCGGGTCCAGCACCTCGAGCAGCGCCGCCGTCGGGTCGCCGCGGTAGTCGGTGCCGAGCTTGTCCACCTCGTCGAGCAGGATCACCGGGTTCATGGAACCCGCCTCGCGGATCGCGCGGACGATGCGGCCAGGCAGCGCGCCCACGTAGGTGCGCCGGTGACCGCGGATCTCGGCCTCGTCACGGACGCCGCCGAGCGCCACCCGGGCGAACTTGCGGCCCATGGCCCTGGCCACGGACTCGCCGAGCGACGTCTTGCCGACGCCGGGCGGGCCGGTCAGCGCGAGCACAGCGCCGCTGCGCCGGCCGCCGACCAGGGCGAGGCCCTTGTCGGCCCGGCGCTTGCGCACCGCCAGGTACTCGATGATCCGGTCCTTCACCTCGTCGAGGCCCGCGTGGTCAGCGTCCAGGATCGCGCGCGCGCCCGCGATGTCGTAGGCGTCGTCGGTCCTGGTGTTCCACGGGATCTCAAGGACCGTGTCAAGCCAGGTGCGGATCCAGCTGGCCTCGGGCGACTGGTCGGAGCTGCGCTCGAGCTTGTCGGCCTCCTTGAGCGCCGCCTCCGCCACCTTCTCGGGCAGGTTGGCGGCCTCGATCCGGGCCCGGTAGTCGTCCTCCTCGGTGCCCGGCTTGCCGTCGAGCTCCGACAGCTCCTTGCGGATCGCGGCGAGCTGCTGGCGGAGCAGGAACTCGCGCTGCTGCTTCTCCATGCCCTCGCGGACGTCGTTCTGGATGGTCTCGGCGACGTCAAGCTCGGCGAGCGCGTCGCGGGCCCAGCCGGTCAGCTTCTCGAGCCGCTGCTCCGGGTCGACGGTCTCCAGCAGCTCGTTCTTCTGCTCACCGGTGAGGTAAGCGGCATACCCGGCGCTGTCGGCCAGCGCTGACGGGTCGGTGAGGTTCTGCAGCACGTCGATGACCTGCCACGCTCCGCGCTTCTGCAGGATCGACGTGGCGATCGTGCGGTACTCGCGGGCCAGCTCCTGGGCTCGTGGGGTGGCCGATGGCTCATCCACCACCGTGCCCTCGACCCACAGTGCGGCGCCCGGACCGACGGTCCCGGAGCCGATCCGCACCCGGGACAGGCCGCGAATCACAGCGGCGGGCTCGCCGCTTGGAAGTCGGCCAGTCTGCTCGACCACGCCGAGCGTCCCGACCGATGAGTACTTGCCGCCGATGCGTGGCACCAGCAGCAACTGAGGCTTGGCGTCGGAATTCTTCGCGGCGCCAGGCGCGGACGCCGACAGCCGCGCCGCTTCGATCGCCGCGCGAACCTCGGCCCCCGAGATCTCCACCGGAACCACCATGGTGGGCAGCACGACGGTGTCGTCGAGCGGCAAAACCGGCAGGGAGAGGGTCTCGCTCATCAGGTCACTTCCCTGGTTGAGGCTTACTTGATTACATCCATACAGCAGGGAGAGGCCCTCTTTTGTTCCTGGGCCCGTTTCGCGGGCAGCGGACGCATCCCTGCGCCACCCCAAGCTGCCGCCGGGGCGGGCCAGAGGTGCATCGGTGTGGCTGGTCCCCGCGCTGTTGTCAGCGCCAGTGTGGTGATCCCCGGGCCGCTGCTCGCGCCGGTGTTGGGGGAGACCCGCGCCGTCGTTCGCGCCAGTGTGGGGGAGGGCCGCGCTGCCGTTTGCACCAGTGTGGTGGGCCCCGCGCTGCTGTAGTCGTTATAGCAACGGTCCCGCGACGTTGATTCCCGCAGCCGGCGCCCAGATCGCCCGCTCGGTTTCAATGTGGTGAAGGGACCCTTGCTGTTCCTGTATAAGCAGTGTGGGTCCCACCACACCGTTGCCCTGCCCCGTTGAGTGCTCAAATTTGAGCGATCGGGATAGAGTAGGTGCGTGAACCCGACCCGGCTGTTCGTGCTCGGCGCGCTGGCCCGGCGCGGCCCGATGTACGGGCACCAGATCCGCCGGGACGCGCGCATCGACCGGGCCGAGCTGTGGTCGGAGGTGAAGCCGGGGTCGCTGTACGCGGCGCTGCACCGGCTGCAGGCCGAGGGGCTGATCGAGCCCGTGCGCACCGAGCAGCGGGGCAACCTGCCCGCGCGCACCGTCTACGCGATCACCGCCGAGGGGCGCAGGGAGCTGCGGGCGCTGCGCGGCGAGGCGCTCCGCGACGTGGCGCTGCGGCCCGATCCGGTGGACCTGGCCCTGGCCGTGAGCGCGGAACTGGACGAGGACACGCTGCGCAGCTACTTTGCCGGCCGCCGCGAGGCGCTGGCCAGCCGGGCCGCTTTCTTCGCCCACGAGCGGGAACGGGCCTGGCCCGACCAGACTGCCGCCGACGATCTGATCATCGAGCACGCCATCATCCGGATCGACGCCGAGCTGCGCTGGCATGACCTGGTGCTCGATCGCATCGGCAAGCTGGTCGCCGACCGGGCCGGGCCGGGCCGGTGACGATCCAGCCGCTGCGGCTGCTCGGGGACCCCGTGCTGCGCACCGAGTGCGATCCGGTGACCCGCTTCGGCGACGCGACCGCGCGCCTGGTTGACGACCTGCTCGAGAACGTCCTGCTGCCCGGCCGGGCCGGCCTGGCGGCACCGCAGATCGGCGTCAGCCTGGCGGCCTTCTCCTACAACTTCGACGGCCAGCACGGCTGCGTCATCAACCCGGTCGTCGTGGAGACGTCGGGTGACTACGACGGCCTGGAGGCCTGCCTGTCGATCCCCGGCCTGTCCGCCGGCTGCCTGCGCGCGATGACCACGGTGGTGACCGGCGTCGACCGCCGTGGTGACCCCGTCACCGTGACCGGCACCGGCGAGCTGTCCCGGGTGCTGCAGCACGAGACCGATCACCTGCGCGGCGTCCTGTTCATCGACCGGCTCACCGGCCAGCGGCGCAAGGACGCGCTCGGCGAGCTCCGCAGGGCGGCCCGGCCGGTCAGCGGGGCAGCAGGATGAGCTTGCCGGTGGTGCGCCGTGCGGCCAGGTCCTCGTGCGCCCGGGCGGCCTGATCGAGCGGGTACCGGCCCCCGATGCGGACGTCCAGCCTGCCCTCTGCGATCCACCGGAAAAGGTCTTCGGCCCGGGAAAACAGCTCTTCGCGGGTCGCGATGTAGTGGACCAGCGTGGGCCGGGTGAGGAACAGCGAGCCGCCCGTGTTCAGGCGCTGCGGATCCAGCGGCGGAACCGGTCCGCTGGCCGCGCCGTACAGCACCATGTAGCCGCGGCGGCGGAGCGCGGCGAGGCCGTCGTCGAACGTCGCCTGCCCGACCCCGTCGTAGACGACCGCGGCGCCCTCGCCGCCGGTGACCTCGCCGACCACGACGCCGAAGTCGTCGTACCCGGCGACGTGGTCGGCGCCGGCGGAGCGTGCCAGCTCCGCCTTCTGCAGCGTGGAGGTCGTCCCGATCACAACGCCGCCGCGCATCTTGACCATCTGCGTGAGCAGCAGGCCAACGCCGCCGGCGGCCGCGTGCACGACGACCGGATCGCCCTCAGCGACCGGGTAGGTGTCGGTCACCAGGTAGTGCGCGGTCATGCCCTGCAGCATGACCGCCCCGGCGGTCTCGAGGTCGATCCCGTCGGGCACCGGGACCGCACGGTCGGCCGGAACCAGCACCTGCTCGGCGTAGCAGCCGGGGATGCCCGTCCACGCGACGCGGTCGCCCGGCTTGACCTGAGCGGCGCCCTCGGTGCCAGGTCCCACGGCCGTCACCGTTCCGGCACCTTCGCTGCCGAGCACGAACGGGACGTCGCCCCGGTACGGTGGGCGGCCCTCCCTTTGGTAGATGTCCATGTAGTTGACGCCGGCCGTCGCGACGTCGACCAGGAGCTGCCCCGGGCCTGGCTCGGGAGGATCGTGTTCGGCGAGCCTGATGACTTCCGGCCCCCCGTGTGCCTCGGCGATCACTGCGCGCACGTGCGTTGTCCTTTCCAGCGCGAGCCTGCGGTCTAAGCCCGACCCTACCGATATGTCGGCCTTGGGACCGTGCCAGCCTGGACACCGTGACCGATCCGGCCGAGACGTTCGAGGCGCAGCGCCGCCGGCTGCTCGGGCTGGCCTACCGGCTGCTCGGCGAGGCGTCCGGCGCCGAGGACGTGGTGCAGGACGCCTTCGTGCGCTGGAGCACGGCCGATCGGGACTCGGTGCGCGATCCGGCGGCGTGGCTGACCACGGTGGTGGTCAACCTGTGCCGCAACCGGCTCACCTCGGCCCGCGCCCGGCGCGAACGCTACGTCGGGACCTGGCTGCCCGAGCCGGTGCTGACCGCGGACGAAACGCTCGGGCCGCTGGAGACCGCCGAGCAGCGCGACTCGGTGTCGCTGGCGCTGCTGACGCTGCTCGAGCAGCTCACGCCCGGTGAGCGCGCCGTGTTCGTGCTGCGGGAATCGTTCGGGTACAGCTACCGAGAGGCCGGCCAGGTCGTCGGCCTGTCCGAGGCCGGGTGCCGCCAGCTGCACCGGCGCGCCCGGCAGCGGCTCGGCGACCCGCGGCCCCGCTTCCGGCCCGAGCCGGGCGAGTGGCGGCGCCTGGTGGCGGGGTTTCTGGTCGCCGCGGTCGAGGGCGACATGGCGGGCCTGGAGCGCCTGCTGGCCGACGACGTGACCTACTGGAGCGACGGCGGGGGCAAGGCCCCGGTGGCCCGGCGCCCGGTGGTCGGCCGGAGTCGGGTCGCGCCGTTCTTCGCCAGGCTGATCCCGAAATTCGCCGCGGATCCCGGGTTCGCGAGCGGCGCCGAGATCTGGCAGGCCGAGGTCAACGGGGAGCCCGCGCTGCTCGCATGGATCGGCGGCGAGCTGTTCGGCGTGATCGTGCCGGAGATCGCCGGCGGCCGCATCACCGCGCTGCGGGCCGTGGCCAATCCCGACAAGCTCTGGTTCGCTGCACGGCAGGCCGCCGGGCTGTCACGTTCCGCCCATCTGTCCGGTCCTCTACTGGTGACAGGCGAGAGGTGAAACCGGGCCCGGCCCGGCGATCGGGGAGGGGCGAGCCCGTGACAGCACCGATCCTGGTGACCGGCGGCACCGGAACCCTCGGCCGGGCGGTCGTGCAGCGGCTCACCGCAGAGCCGGCGGCGCAGGTCCGGGTGCTGAGCCGGCGGCCCGCCCCGGCCGAGCCCGGCCCCGCCGAGTGGGCCACCGGCGACCTGCGGGTCGGCCGCGGCATCGACGCCGCGGTCTCCGGAGCCACCGTGATCGTGCACTGCGCCACCACCCTCGGCAAAGGCGATGTCGAAGCGGCCGGGCAGCTGATCGACGCGGCGCGGCGGGCCGGCCGCCCGCACCTGGTCTACATCTCCATCGTCGGCGTGGACCGGGTGCCGGTCGGCTATTACAAGGCCAAGCTCGAGGTCGAGCGGCAGGTCGAAGGCTCCGGGCTGCCCTGGACCGTGCTCCGGGCCACCCAGTTTCACCAGCTCATCCTGCGTGGCTGCGAGATACTGGCGCGCCTTCCCGTGCTGCCGGTGCCGGCCGCGACGTCCTTCCAGCCGGTCGAGGCCGGCGAGGTCGCGGCGCGGCTGGCCGAGCTGGCCACCGGGCCGCCGGCCGGGCGGGTGCCGGACATGGGCGGGCCCGA
>JASHOI010000063.1 GCA_030041195.1 Streptosporangiaceae bacterium
GACGGCGGCCGCCGCCCGATCGTCACGGGCACGGTGCGGTGCGAGTGATCGACGGAAGGCCGCGGCGCGGTCGAGGCGGACACCCCGGCGAGCGCGGTCTCACCGTACCCCTGCACGCACTCCGGGTCGGGCCCGTCGAGCGGCAGGCCGGTGAAGAACTTCGCGGCCATGCAGCCGCCGCGGCACGAGTCGTAGAACTGGCAGGACCGGCACGCCCCGCCGGACTGCGGCCTGCGCAGCTCGGCGAACAGCGCGGAGTCGCGCCACACCGCGGCGAACCCGCCGTCGCCGCGCACGTTGCCGGCCCAGAACTCCTGGTGGATCGCGAACGGGCAGGCGTAGACGTCGCCGACCGGGTCGATCAGGCAGACCACACGGCCGGCCCCGCACAGGTTCAGCCCGGGCAGCGGTCCCCCATACGGCGCCAGGTGGAAGAACGAGTCGCCGGTCAGCACCTGCTCGCCGTGCGCGGCCAGCCAGTCGTAGAGCTCGCGCTGCTGCCCGGCGGTCGGATGCAGCTCGTGCCAGGTGTCGGCGCCGCGCCCGGACGGCCGCAGCCTGGTCAGCCGCAGCTGCGCGGCGTAGCGGTCGGCCAGTTCCTTGAGCTCGCCGAGCTGGCTGATGTTGTGCCGGGTCATCACGACCGAGATCTTGAAGCCCTGGAACCCGGCCGCCCGGAGGTTCTCCATCGCCCGGACCGCGGTGGCGAACGAGCCGGGGCCGCGCACCGCGTCGTTCACCTCGGCGGTCGCGCCGTCCAGCGAGATCTGCACGTCCACGTAGTCGCTGGCGGCGAGCCGCCGCGCCACCGCCGGATCGATCTTGATGCCGTTGGTGGAGAACTTCACGCCCACCTGGTGCGCCGTGGCGTAGTCGACGAGCTCCCAGAAGTCCGGCCGGACCGTCGGCTCGCCGCCGCCGATGTTGACGTAGAAGACCTGCATCCGCTGCAGCGTGTCGATGACGGCCTTGCACTCTTCGGTGGTCAGCTCGCGGGGGTCCCGCCGGCCCGAGCTGGACAGGCAGTGCACGCACGCGAGGTTGCACGCGTAGGTGAGCTCCCAGGTCAGGCAGATCGGCGCGGCCAGCCCGAGCTCGAACTGCTCGACCAGCCTCGGCACCGGCGTGGACTGGCGCTCCGGCGGCGCCAGCGTCGCCGCCGTCATGACGCCGCCCTTTCCGTGATCATCTGCGACGCGGCGAGCGTCGCCAGGGCGCGCTCGTAGGCGGGCAGCGCCGCCGCGCCGACCCCGGCCGCGGCGCAGGCCGAGCGCGCGCTCGGGTGCTCGGCCAGCGACTGCACGATCGCGAGCACCGTCGCGTTCTTCAGGAACGACAGCCGCCGGGTGCCGAAGTGATAGAGCAGCGCGCCAAAGGGCTCCGGGCGCACCGCGACCCGGTCGTCGACGCGCCACGGCCGGTCCAGGTCGAACGTGCCAGCCCGGGCGGACGACCCTCCGGAACCCCCCCAGGCCGCGGCGTTAGTAGACACCGCACATTCCGTCGATCGAGACCTCTTCGACCAGGAGTTCCTCGGCGATCACGGCCTCGTCCCCGGGCCGGTCGGTGGTTTGTTCCTCGGCGAGTTCGGGCTCGGCTGGCATCGCTTCGATTACGGCCTGCTGGGTCATGGCTACCTCCGTCGCCTAATAATGACACTTAGTGCAGATAGTAACGGCACCGAGTGCCAAATGACAACCCCCCGCCCCGCCCTCATCCCGAGACCCCGCCCCCGCCCCCGCCCCCACGACAAGGCCCGCCCCGCGCCCCCGCGAGCATGATCGTTTCGTCTTTTACCCCGAACGGTGGTCGCAAACTGGGGCATAATGACCGTGATCATGACTGAGACGGAGTAAAAGCCGGGGTGGGCGGTCTGGCGAGGTGGGCGTTGACGCCTCGCGTGCGGTGGCCGGCCGTGGCATGCTCCTTGTCAGAGCTTGCGTGGAACGTGGGGGCGGTGAGGCGGTGACCGGAGTGGGTTCTGTGGCGGCCGGCCGGGCCGGCCGCAGGCCCGTCACCTCGCGGGCCGACCTGGAGCACGTCGCGTTCGACCTGTTCGACCGGCAGGGATTCGAGCGGACCACGGTCGACGACATCGCGCGCGCGGCCGGGATCGGGCGGCGGACCTTCTTCCGGTACTTCCCGTCAAAGAACGACGTCCCCTGGGGCAGCTTCGACGAGGAGCTGGAGCGGATGCGGCTGCACCTCAAGGCGTTGCCGCCGCAGATGCCGCTGATGGAGGCGATCCGGGTGGCGATCGTGGACTTCAACACGTTCCCGCCCGGGCAGATCCCCTGGCACCGGCGCAGGATGCGGCTGATCCTGCAGACCCCGGCCCTGCAGGCGCACTCCACGCTCCGGTACGCGGCCTGGCGCCAGGTGGTCGACGAGTTCGTCGCCGAGCGCATCGGCCAGCGCCCGGACGCGCTGGCGCCGCGCACCCTCGGCTACGTCGCCCTCGGCGTGGCGATCGCCGCCTACGAGCAGTGGCTGGAAACCGACGAGGCCGATCTCTGCGACCTCATGGACGGCGCGATGCGCCAGCTCGCCGCCGCCTTCGACGGCGGCCTGGCGCCCGCGGAGCCCGGCG
>JASHOI010000600.1 GCA_030041195.1 Streptosporangiaceae bacterium
ACCATGCCGCCGCACCCCGAGGTCCCCGCCGCGCTGCGGCGGCTGCGCGGCCACGGGTTCCGGCTGTTCACCCTCACCGACAACACCCTGGAGATCTCCGGCCGGCAGCTGCAGCACGCCGGGATCATCGAGTTGTTCGAGCGCCGGTTCAGCGTCGATGAGACCGTCAAACGGCACAAGCCAGCCCAGCAGGCCTATCACTCGGTCGCCACCGCGCTGGCGCTCGATCCGGGCAGCATCTGCCTGCTCGCGGCGCATGTGTGGGACACCATCGGCGCCCAGTCGGCCGGCTGGCAGGCCGGGCTCATCTTGCGCGAGGGCAACGCCCCGCTCGACGTCGGCCCCCAGCCCGACTACATCGGCAAAGACCTCGACGCGATCGCCGACCAGCTCATCCAGCGCTACCCGGCACCGGAGAACACCAGTCGGCCGACAACCTGAGCTTGCTGCGGGCTGGCATCGCGGTGGCGAACGCATGGCCGCTGTCGTAGAACCGCGCAACGGGTGGCACTGGCAGGAATGGCTCGCCGAAGGCGCCGGCACCGCCATCGTGCTCTTTGCGGTCGTGACCACCAAGGACATCGCGGTCCGGGCCGGGCCGCCGTTCAGCGACCCGCTCTGCCGCATCGCGATCATCGGGGTGGTCGCGGGCCTGGCGGTCGGCACTGTGGCGGTCAGCGCGCTCGGCCGCCGTTCCGGAGCACACCTCAACCCGGCGCTCACCGCTGGTCTGTGGCTGCAACGCACGGTCTCACCCGGCGACCTGGCCGGCTACTGCACCGCCCAGATGGCCGGCGCAGTCCTCGGCGTCGCGCTGGCCCGCATCTGGGGACCGACGGTGCCGCGGGCCACCGTCGACTGGGCCCTCCTCAAGCCCGCCCCGTGGATCGCCCAGCCTGCAGCGGCCGGCCTGGAGTGCGCCGCTACCGCTGTTCAGCTGGCGGTGGTATTCGCCCTGCTGTCCAGCGGGCGTGGCCACCGCTGGACCCCGCCGGCAGCGGCCGCCATGCTCACCGCCGGAATCGTCGTGCTGGGGCCGGTCAGCGGAGGGGCATTCAACCCGGTGCGCGGGCTGGCCCCCGATGTTCTGGCCGGGGCGTACCCGGCGGTGTGGATCTACATCGCGGGGCCCCTGCTGGGAGCCGCGCTGGCGGCCGGGGCGTTCGCCGCCACCCGGCGACGGCCGATCACCGGCAAGCTGCGCCACGATCCGGCGATCCCCTGTCACATGCGCTGTGACCTGCATCTGCTGGAGGACAAGGTGGCTGCGGCGCAGACCCGCGCCGGCCGCCGCCGCGGCGACCGGACCGCGCGCTAATTCCGGCCGGCCATGACGCCCCCGTCGACGTCCCAGATGACGCCGGTCACCCAGCTTGTGGCCGGGGACAGCAGGAACGTGATGGTGTTGGCCAGGTCGCGGACGGTGCCGGTCCGGCCGAGTGGGTGGAACCCGTCGAAGCTGTGCAGGGTCGCCTCGAGCTGGTCCTTGGGAACGAACCTCTGGTAGATCGGGGTGGCCACGACGGCCGGGGCTACCGTGTTGACCCGGATGCCGTGCGGGGCAAGCTCGAGGGCCAGGTTGTGCGTGAGCGCGTGCAGTCCGCCCTTGGCCAGCGAGTACGCCGACGACGGGGTGGCCCCGATCGCCTGGTTGGCCCACATGCTGCCGATGTTGACGATGGACCCGCCACGGCCACCGGCGACCATGCCGCGGGCCACGGTCTGGGTGAGGAAGAAGATGGCCCGGTTCAGTTCGGCGTAGGAGTCGTAGTCGGCGCCGTCGTGGTCAAGGAACGGCTTGGGGATGAACAGCCCGGCCGCGTTGACCAGCAGGGTGGCGTCGGCGTGCTCGTCAGCCAGCTGCTGGCAGACCCGCTCCACCTGCATCCGGTCGGTCAGGTCGGCGGTGATGCCCCAGGCCGTGCCGTCCTCGGTCAGGCTCTTGACGGTGTCGTCGACCTTGCCCGAGTCCTCGGCGATGATGACGGCGCTGCCGCCGGCGGCCACCACGTCCGCGGCGGTCTGTCGGCCCATCCCGCTGCTGCCGCCTACCACCACCAGTTTCTGCCCCGCGAAGACGGGCATGGCCATCGGCCTGCTGGCCTGCTCCTTGCCGTCATCCACGCCCTCTAGCCAGTTCATGGTCATTGCGATGTTCCTTTCGGATGGGTGTTCGCTCACTGGCCAGCCTGATCGCGGCGACCCGGCCGCACATCGTCAGATTGGCTATCCGGCACGAGGCCGGCGCGTTACCCGGCGAGATGAATCACCGGCCGCCAAGAGCGGCCAAGCCGCCGAGGTCGACGCAGTACCTGCCGTGGATCTGCGAGATGACCATGAGCAGGGCCGAGCAGTTGCGACAGCGGACCACACTTCCGGGGCCGCGCAGGTAAACGACCGTCTCGGCGACCGGGCTGGTCGCGCCGCAGGTCGCACAGATCGTCTCGGCGTCGGTCATATCCCTTCCGAACACCTCGTGCAGCAAGCCGCCGATCGCGTTGCCATCCAGCGCGGCCATCAGACCCCTCCGAACCGCTCGGTCTTCACCCGGGCCGGCGGGTAGCCCAGTGCGACCAGCTCGCCCGCCACGGCCTCGACGAAGCTGGTGGGCCCGCAGACGAACGCGAGCGGATGCTGGCCGGCCGGCCAGGCGATCTCTTTCAGCATCGCGGCATCGACCCGGCCGGAGTGGCCGGTCCAGCCCGGGGGCTGGGCGCGGGTCAGCGTATAGATCACCTGGGCGCCGTCACGGTGCTCGTCAAGCTCGTCCCGGTAGATGACCTCCGGCAGCGTCCGGGACGAGTACAGCAGGCGTACCGGGACGTCGCTCCCGCTGCGCTGGCGATGCCGCAAGATCGCGCGCAGCGGGACGATCCCCGACCCCCCGGCGACAAGGAGCAGCGGCCCGCCGTCGCCGGTGTCCCACACGAACCAGCGGCCGATCGGGCCGCGCAACTCCAGCTGATCGCCCGCGCGCAGTTCCTCGGTCAGGTAGGGCGAGACTTCGCCATCGTCCAGCCGCTCTACTGTGATCGCGACCGGCTCGCCGTTGGCCGCGGCGATGGAGTAGGACCGTTCCGCCGTGTAGCCGTCCTCCGCGGTCAGCCGGATGTCCAGATGCTGCCCGGCCCGGTGTCCCGGCCAGCCCGGCACATCCAGACCGATCGTGCGGACCGAGTCGGTTTCCTCCGTCACCGAGTTGACGCTGGCGACCTGCCAGGTCAGTCGCCCGCGTACCGCTGTTCGCGCCATGGGTCTCCATAGATGTGATAGCCGTAGGTCTCCCAGAAACCGGGCTGGTTCTGATCGAGCAGTTCCAGGCCGCGCACCCATTTCGCGCTCTTCCAGAAGTACAGGTGCGGCACGAGCAGGCGAGCCGGGCCGCCGTGCTCAGATTCGAGCGGCTGGCCGTCGTAGCCGAAGGCCACCCACGCCTGGCCGCCGGTGACGTCCTTGACCGGCAGGTTCGTGGTGTAGCCGCCGTCGCAGAACGCCAGCACGTAGGGAGCGTCGTGCTCGACCTGATCCAGCAGCGTGTCCACGGACACCCCGCGCCACATCGTGTCGAGCTTGGACCAGCGGGTCACGCAGTGGATGTCCACCGTGACGACCTGCGCCGGCAGCCCCTGGAATTCTGGCCAGGTCCAGGATTTGAGCGTGTCGCCGCCGCGCCGGATCGAGAACGTCCATTCCGGCAGCGGCGTGTGGGGCGTCGGGCCAGCGGACAGCACCGGGAAGTCCAGCGTCACGTGCTGACCCGGCGGTACCCGGCCCTCCTCGCCGGACGCGGGACGGCGCAGGTGATGGAAACCACGCGAAACGGGAGGGTTCATGGCGGTCGGCTCCTTTGCTTGCCGGCTCAGGATCGCCTTGCCTGCGGCCGCTCACATCGTCATGGTTGCCAAGCCCAACGAGCCGTCCGCCGCCTGCTCGATGACGATGCGGGTGAGTTCCACCCGCGAGGCGATGCTGAGCTTGCGGAAGGCCTGGCGGAGGTGATGGGCGACGGTGTGGGTGCTGATGTACATACGGGCGGCGACTTGGTTGTTGTTCAGTCCCTGGGCGACAAGGCCGGCGACGGCGTGCTCGGTGTCGGTCAGGCTCTGCCACCCGGTGACGGGCCTGGAGGGGGCCGTGTTCCAGTGGCGGCGGCGGATACCGAGTTGGCGCAGCCGCCGCCGGATGCGGGCCTGGTCGCGGTCGGCACCGACCTGGCGGTATCCATCGAGTGCTTCCTTTAGATGGTTGATCGCCTGGTCTCGCTCGCCTTGGCTGCAGTGCAGGACAGCGAGGTCTTCTGTTGCGGAGGCTCTGGCCCACGGATCGGGGTGCTGCGCGACGGCCTGGGCCAGGCGGGCAGGATCAGCGTTGACCAAGCCGCGGCTGTGGGCCGCGGCGGCAACCAGGGCCGGGAACGACGGATGGGCATCGGCGAAGGCCTGGGCGGTGCGGGCAGTACGAGCGGCCAGCTCGCTATCGCCCGCGGCCAGTGCGGTGCGGGCGAGCCAGGCGGGCAGGACGGGGTCGCCGAGCAGGAGCCCGGACCGGGCCTCCAGATCAGCCCAGACCTGCCGGACGCGGCTGAGGGCGGCGGTCGCCCCATCGCGCGCCTCGGTGATCTGAGCCTCGGCCGAGATGGTTTCGGGACGCGCGTAGATGTCAGCGAACTGCAGGCTCGTAGGGGGACGGCAGGCGATG
>JASHOI010000601.1 GCA_030041195.1 Streptosporangiaceae bacterium
GCGAGCCGGCGGCCGCGCCGGCCACCCGCGCCCACCCGCCGGCGTTGCGCAGCCCGGGCCTGCGGGTGCTGGCCGCGATGAGCGTCGCCCTCGGCGCCATGTTCGTCGCCGTCGACCTGGCCACGATCGCCTTTGCCCAGCATCACGGCGACAAGTCGATGGCGGGCCCGCTGCTCGGGCTCTACGGAACGGGCAGCGCGATCGCGGGCGTGTGGTACGGGACCCGCAACTGGCGGGCAGGCCAGGCGTCCCGGCTGACCGCGGCGCTGGCCGTGACCGTGCTGGGCGTGGCGCCGCTCGGCTTCATGCCGGGCGTCGGGCCGATGGCCGCGGCCATCACGATCGCCGGGCTTGGCATCGCTGCCACGCTGGCCAGTTCCTACCGCATGGCCGAGATGAGCGTGCCGGCCGGGCAGCGCACCGAGGCGATGTCGTGGCTGACCACGGCCGCTGCCGCCGGGACCGCGCTGGGCGCGCCGCTGGCCGGGAGCCTGATCGACGCCCGCGGCGCGACCGCCGGGTACCTGTTCGCCTTCGGCGCCGGCCTGCTCGGCCTCACCATCGTGGTTCTCCGCCGCGCCGACCTGGCCGCGCCGCCGCCGAACCCCGCGCGCTGATCATCTTCGCGGATTCCTGAAGATCTAGGAGGATCACCGGCGGCATTTGCACGCGAGGCTCCTAGATCATTGGATCTTGAACGCGGGGGGCCGGGCCGGGGGTCACAAACCAGGACATATACCGCGCTGGTGGGGCGGCCGGCGCCGCGGCAGCGGGACGGGGGCGGCAGACGGCGGGGGGGCGCTAGGGGGCGGGGCGGATCAGGTTGATGCCGGCGGCGGCCTGGCGGAACGCGGCGACGGCGGCCTGGTCGCCCTCGATGCGCCAGTCCTGGTACCGGTCGCCGCCGTGCTGGTCCACGTCGAACCACACCGAGCCGAGCAGGTGCTGCGCGCGGATCCCGCTGAACACCGCGGCGATGTCCTGCGGCTTCTTGCCGGTGCCCGGCCCGACGCCGACCTCGGACAGCAGGATCGGCTTGCTGGTGATGCTGCGGACCTGGGCGACCGAGGAGCCGAACACGCTGCCGTAGCTGTTGGACGGCCGGGCGAGGTAGCCGTCGATGCCGACCCAGGTGACGTACGCCGCGCCGGGCCAGTACGGCCGGATCGGCGCGGTCCCGCTGTGGCTGATCGTCCACAGCCAGGTCACGTGCGTGCCGCCGACCGAGCGGATCGCGGTGACCACGCGCTGCCACGCCGCGACGAACGTGGCCGGGGCAACGTGCCCGGCTCCCCAGCTGTACCAGTCGCCGTTCATCTCGTGCCCGAACCCGATGATCACCGGATGGCCGAACGCGCGGAGTTGCTCGCCGTAGGAGTGCAGGTAGCCGTCGTAGGCCCCGGCCGCGATCGCGGCCAGGCTGATGTTCGTCGGCTGGATCTGCACGATGAGCTCGGCGCCGTGCGCCAGCGCCTCGCCGGCGAACCGGCCGGGGAACCCCGAGCCCCAGCGGCTGTAGTAGAGCAGCAGGTTGGGCCGCTGCCCCGTCGCCGCGGTGAACTCGGTGACCTGCTGGTAGGACGACGGGGTGCCGGGCTCGTACACCCCGAGGTACCGCCCGGCCGACGCCTGCGGCCCGGGCGCGGTCAGCCGCAGCACGATGTAGGCGGCGATCACCACGGCCGCCGCCAGCAGGAGCAGCCGCCGCGCCGACGTCATCCGCCTCGCCTGGGTCATCCCGTAATGATCTCGATCTTGGAACTGCGGGTGTTCCAGCCCTGATTGAACACGGTCGCGATCCCGTACAGGCGGAGCGGCCGCAGCACCAGCGTCATCCAGGCTATGGCGAACGGCACGAGGAAGAAGGCCTCGAGCCGGTCCAGCCAGCGCTGGTCGCTGCGGCGGATCGCGAACATCCGGGTCGCCACCAGCCAGCCCCAGACCGCGCCGATGTACAGCATCGTGATCGCGAACCCGTGCGCGTGCCGCCAGTCCACGACGATCGCGCCGAGCAGCGCCACGAACGCCAGGAACCACCAGGTTGGCAGCACCGTGAACCACCAGCCCCAGGACCGCATCGACAGGTACCGGATCCGCCACACGTTGCGCACCGACGACCCGCGCATCCAGCGGATCCACTGCCGCATGGTGTGCGAGAACGTCTCCGGGTACATGGCGAAGCACGCGGCGGAGGGCTGCTGCACCGCGCGCCCGCGGCCGAGCGCGAACGTGGTCAGCATCGAGTCGTCGCCGAGCATCACCGGGTGGCCGAAGAACGTCTCGCCCAGGTAAGCATCCAGCGTGTCCCGGATCAGGTCGCCCCGGTACAGCGCGAACGTGCCCCGGTTCACCAGCACGTTCCCGCCGGCCACGTTCTGCGCCGAGCAGGTGATGAACTGCCAGATCAGCGTGTTCACGCTCTTCAGCTTCACCAGCAGGCTCTGGCTGTGGTTCGCGGCGAGCTCGATCCCGGCCACCGACTGCACCCTGGGGTCGGCGAACGGCTTGAGGCCCTCCTCGATCGCCAGGCACTCCAGCGCGGTGTCGGAGTCCACGGTGATGAAGATGTCCGCGGTGGGGTCGCTGCGGAAGGTCAGCGCGTGCGCGCTCTTCTTGCCGCCGTTGGGCTTGCGCACCCAGCTGAAGTCGATCCCCTCCGGGTGATGCGCCTCCCACCACGACCGGACCTCGGAATAGTCCACGTCCGAACCGTCATCGACCACCTGAACGCGGTCCGGGCGCCGGATCTGGCTGAGTATCGAGTACACGGTGCGGTCCACGATCTCCGGGTGCTCGTTGTAGACCGGCACCGTGACCGTCACCTTGAGCCGGTCCAGCTGCCGCCGCTGCTGCGCGGTCACCGTGTACGGGCGCTCCAGCCAGGACAGCAGCCACTGCACCCCGATGGCCAGGAACGTCACCGTCCACAGCACGGTCAGCACCCGGTAGTGCACCCAGTAGTCCAGGTACCAGACGTGCCGCGCCAGCGCCAGGACCAGCACCACGGTCACGCCCAGCGCCCGCAGCCACCACCGGGGCCGGCGCAGCTCGACGCGCGGGATGTCGTGCTCGTGGGTCACAGGTCGTACAGTCCCTTCCCGCGGCGCCAGCAGCGCCGGATCAGCAGCACCACGACCGCCGTCAGCGGGACCGTGGCGGCGAAGCACCAGCCGACCACGTGCAGGAACGGGCTCGGGGGCGTTACCGGCAGCAGGTAACTGAGCAGGTCTTTCATCGTGCTCCTTCTGGCGAGGCGGGGTCGTACTGCCAGATCAGGAAGAAGCTGCTGGCCGTGTCGTCGCGCCACGGAATGCGCGAGATCAGCCGGTAGCCCCGGGTGGCCCGCACCGCGGCCGAGATCGCTTTCTCGTAGCTGATGTCGGCGGGGAACGAGTAGTCGAGCTCGATGTCCTCGAAGTAGTGGTGCTGGATCGCCAGCCGGAGTGCGGGGATGCCGGTCAGCTCCCTCCTGGCCTGCGCGTCCCAGTAGTAGAAGCCCTTCAGCGTGTACGTCCGGCCGGGCGGCAGCCGCAGGTAGTACCGGAACACCTCGTCCTCCTCGGCCAGGATCGGCCCGCGGGTGCCCGCGACCACGCGGCTCATCGCCGCGTCGGCCCGGGACGCGTCCGGCCACCGCGTGTCGAACGTGTGGGCCTGCAGCACGCCGAAGCCGAGCACGACCGCCGCGGTCGCGGGGGCGATCCGCCACTTCCAGTACTTGCTGTCCTCGACGGCACGGGCCAGCACGTAGCCCGCGGCGATCGCGCCGAACCAGGCGCCGAACGCGACGTGCTTCTCCAGGCTGACCGACGTGTGGATGCGGGCCTGCTCGATCGGCGCCAGCAGCACCGCCACCGCCAGCACCGCGCACAGCGCCTGCTCACGCCGGTCCCGCGCGATCACCACCGAGCGCATCGCGAGCAGCAGCACGATCCCGATCCACGGCGCGGCGTCCCGAAGCACGTTCCCGGCGGGCACCGTGCCGGGCTGGCGGGCCAGCGTGCTGAACATGACCCCGGCCAGGTACGAGGGGCCGCCCAAGCACAGCAGCGCGACCACGACGGCCCCGCCCGCGTAACAGGCCAGCCGCGCCGAGCGGAAGCCGCGGCGCAGCCACCCGCCCCTGGTCGCGGTCAGCCCGGCGACCAGGATCACCACCGGGTCCCACAGCGCGGTCGCGTACTTGGTCGCGTCGGCCAGCGCGAGCACCAGCCCGGCGAGGACGAGCAGGGGCTCGCTGGCCCAGCCCCGCGCGACGATCACCAGCCAGGACGCCAGCGCGAGCAGGAAGATCGCCATCGCGTCGTAGGTCGCGAACGAGCCGAGGAACTGGACCGGGCCGAGGAACCCGAACACCGCGGCCGCGCAGACCGCGGCGCGCCGGCCGAACAGCCGGGCGGTCGCGCCGTACAGCAGGATCGTGGTGGCGAGCATGAACGCCAGCGACAGCAGCCGCGCGGCGGTCAGGCCGCCGTGGGAGTCCGCGATCGCGGCGATGATCGGGTAGATGACCGGCGCGCCGGAGAAGTACCGCTGGAACTGCGGGATCTTCGCGCCGTGCAGCAGGTGGGCGATCTCCCAGTGGCCCGACCACAGGTACAGGGCCTCGTCGTTGAACGCGGTGTTCGCCCACAGCAGCCGGACCGACAGGCCGGCCTGGATGGCCAGCACGGCCAGCAGCAGCAGCGGCGCGGCGACGCGAAGCGGCACGCGGATGCGATGTTCGCCCGGTGGACGATCCCCCGGTGCCGGCCGGCTGGCCGGGATCGCGGCGCCGGGCCGGGGTCCGGGCTCTTCTGCCTGGAGCAACGTTCCGGCCGGGGGCACGGCATCCGCGCGGTCGTCGGTCAAGCGTCCTCCGGTTTCGCATGGCAATGGGAGCCAGCCCCCCGGCTCTGCCATTCACGGAATGGTGCGATGCGGTCTGGCTGTGCTGCTGCACCCGGGCGCGACGCGATCATGACTGCGCGATCATGACTGTTCGCCACAAGATGGTCAGACAGGCACAGAACCTACCAGCGGAACATACTACAAAGCACTCTTAATGGCTGCGATTACCGTAAAATCTGCGTTAAGGCTGAATGAAACCTTTACATTTACGAAAGGTTTACAGACACCATAAGCTGGTATTTATCAGCCCGCACGTCTCATAGGCGCGGCCGAGTCAGTTTCCTCTTATACCTACCCAATTTATAGGATTATTGAGGCGTACTCGGGGAGTAGGCTCCGTGCGTCAGTGCTGCTCACCCGCGAACGAAAGGACGGGCGATGAAGGTCCTGATCGCCGGGGGCGCTGGCTACATCGGCAGCACGGTCGGGTCGGCCTGCCTGGATCGCGGGATTACCCCGGTGATCGTGGACAGCCTGGTCACGGGCAGGCGCAGGTTCGCGGCTGGCCGGGCGTTCTACGAGGGTGATATCGCGGACGGGCCGCTGATCGACCGTATTTTCGCCGACCACCCCGACATCGACGCGGTCATCCATTGCGCGGCGCTGATCGTGGTCCCCGACTCGGTTGCCGATCCGCTGGGGTACTACCGGGCGAACGTGGCCAAGAGCCTGGAGTTCGCCGCGCACCTGCTGCGCAACGGCTGCCAGCGCCTGATCTTCAGTTCGTCGGCCGCCATCTACGCCAGCAGTGCGGACCTGGTCGTCGACGAGGACTCGCCCCTCGATCCGCAGAGCCCCTACGCACGCACCAAGGCCGTGTGCGAGGCGATGTTCGCCGACATCGCCGCGGCGGAGCCGATCCGCGTGCTGTCGCTGCGGTATTTCAACCCGATCGGCGCGGACCCCAGGATGCGGACCGGCCTGCAGCTGCCGCGGCCGACCCATGCCCTGGGGATGATGATCCAGGCGCACGACGAACGCGTTCCGTTCCTGGTCACCGGGACCGACTACCCGACGCGAGACGGGTCGGGGATCAGGGACTACGTCCACGTCTGGGACCTGGCCACCGCTCACGTGGCGGCGGTCAGCAGGTTCGACACGCTGCCCGGGCCGGTGACCGTGATCAACCTGGGCACCGGCCGCGGCACCACGGTCTGGGAGCTGCTTGACGCGTTCAACAGCGTGGCCGACCGGCCGGTCGAGGCGCGCCGTGCCGGACGGCGGCCCGGTGACATCGCCGGCGCCTACACCCGCGCCGACCGCGCGAAGCGCCTGCTGGACTGGCAGGCGCGCTGCGACATCACCGAAGGAATCCGTCACTCGCTGCAGTGGGCCGCGATCCGGGACGAGGTCCTCCGCGATGATGCGGCGCCAGCGGGAGCCGCATGACCACCGCATCGGTGCCGGACGGCTGGTAGTAGCCCCGGCGCAGGCCGGCCTCGGCGAACCCGGTGCGCAGGTACAGCCCGCGGGCGCGAATGTTGTCGGCGCGCACGCACAGCACGACCTCGCGGCGGCCCAGGTCCGCGGCGGCGGCGATCAGGCCCGCGAGCATCGCGGTCCCGATGCCCCGCCCCTCCCGGTCGCCCCGCACCGCGATCGCCTGGATCTCGGCCGGGCCAGCGGCGGCCGCGTTCAGGCAGCCGTACCCGCTGACCGCTCCGTCCGC
>JASHOI010000602.1 GCA_030041195.1 Streptosporangiaceae bacterium
GGAGGCCATGCGCCGGGTCGCGGCGATCGCCGCGCAGATGGTGACCGAGCGGCCGCCGGACCGGCTGGTGCTCGCGGCCACCCGGCTGCTCAGCCGGCCGGATGCGCGGGCCGAACTCGTCGCCGGGCGGCTCGGGATCGGCGAGCGTCAGCTGCGCCGCCGGTGCCAGGCCGGTGTCGGTTACGGCCCGCTGATGCTCAAGCGGGTCCTGCGGTTCCGGCGGTTCGTTTCTCGCGTCGACGCGGGCGGGAGGCTCGACCTGGCCACGATCGCCGCCGAGGCCGGCTACGCCGACCAGGCGCATCTGACCAGGGAAAGCAACCAGCTAGCGGGCCTGACGCCGGCCGCGCTGGCCCGCGCGCGCGGCTAGCAGCCGGGCGGCGACCTCGGGCGGCAGCGGCTTGACCGCCTCGCGCAGCGTGACCCCGGATGCCCGGGCCGCGCGCGGCTCCAGCCACGCGGCGACCATCTCGGGCCTGCGCTTTGCCGTGTCGCGCAGGATCCAGCCGATCGCCTTGCTGATGAAGAACTCCTTCTCCTCGAGCATCTGGTCGGCGTACCTGGTGAACCTGCCGAAGTCGCCCTCGCCGCGGCGCAGCGGCACGAGCAGGGCGAGCATGGCCGAGCGCCGCAGCCAGAAGTCGTCGTCGCCGGCCCAGCGGTCCAGCTCGGCGGTGAGCCCGGGGTGCCGCTCGATCAGCGCGCCCATCACGTTGCTGGCCAGGCCGTCGACCAGGGCCCAGGTGCGCGCGGTGCGCAGCATCCGCTCGATCACCGCGGCGTCGCGTTCCTGCAGCAGGCCGGTGCGGGCGGCCAGCAGCTCGATCGCGGCCATCCGGCACTCGTGCACCGGCCGGGCCCACAGCGCCTCGGTGACCGCGATCAGCTCGGCATGGGTGAGGTCGTGGCTGGTGCGGCACCACGCCCGGACCGTGGCGCGGACCGCCGGAACCGGGGTGCCGGTGAACTCCAGCTCGCTCTTGAGGTAGGCCTTCTCGCTGGCCGCGCGCTGCGGCGTGCCGTGGCCGCGCAGCGCCGCCTCGATCGCCGCGGCCGCCTCCCGGCCGTCCTGCCTAGCCAAGCAGCTGGATGTGGCCCTGGGTGATGACCCCGTTGGCCAC
The DNA here is from genome assembly GCA_030041195.1 of Streptosporangiaceae bacterium. The sequence goes on from JASHOI010000602.1 coordinate 1,122, forward strand.
GGTGTAGGTGCCCTGGTAGTGCTGGACCGTGCCATCGGTCTGGGTTGCGGCCAGCTTCACTGTCACCACGTCGCCGACCACGGACACCACCATGAGCTTGTCCCTGGCGGTGTCGCTGAAGCCGGCAGCGAAGCTGGAATAGGACGAGGCGATGTTCTTGCCGCCGAGCGCCCAGGCCTTGGCGTAGTCGTGGGCGTTGATCGCCGCGAAGTACTTCCGCACCGTTGCCCTCGGGCCCGCCGCGGCCGCCGGGGCCGAGGTGGCTGGGTGCCCTGTCGCCGGCGGGCTGGTCGGCGGGTTCCGCACCGAAGACGGCTTGCCATGCAGCAGGGCGACCGCCACGCCGACGGCCGCGAGCAGCACCAGGACGCCGATCACCAGCGGCCACTTCCGGCCGCGCCGCTGCCCGGGCGTGGTCCTGCCGGGCTGATACGGGGTGGACACCGGGGGAGGGGCCGGCGGCCAGGAGGACGCGGTCTGCGGCGCCGGGACGGGCGCCGGCGCCGCGGACGCGACCGGCCGGTACAGCGGCTGGCCGCCCCAGGAGATCTCGGAGTCGGGCTGCTGGCCGGCGGCCCAGGAGGTTCCGGGATCGGGCTGCTGCCCCACGGCCCAGGTGGTCTCGAGACCGGGCTGCGGGCCGGCCGCCTCACCGACCTGGCTGCCCCCGAGGCCGCAGGCGGCGGTGAGCGCGCGGGCGAAGGCCGCGCAGGACGGGTAGCGGGCGTCCGGCGCCTTGGCCAGCGCCCTCGCCATGACCTGGTCGACCGCTGGCGGCAGGTCGGGACGCAGGGCCCGCAGCGACGGCGGCGGCGCGGACACCTGTGCCCACATCACCGCGAGGCCTTCGTCGCGCTTGAACGGCGGCTGCCCGGCGAGCATCTCGAACGCGGTGCAGGCCAGGGCGTAGAGATCGGCGCGGCCGTCGATCGGATGGCCCTCGATCTGCTCCGGTGCCATGTAGTCGAGCGTGCCGAGGAACTGGCCGGTCAGCGTCAGCGGAGACGACGAGGCCCGCTGCTTGCTGAGGCCGAAGTCGGACAGGTACAAGTGGTCCGGCTGGGCGCTGCCGATCAGCATGTTGCCGGGCTTCACGTCGCGGTGCACCAGCCCGCGGGAGTGCGCCTCGTCGAGCGCGGACGCGGCCTGGGCGATGAGACGGGTGGCCCGGGCGGCCGGCAGCCGGTGCTCGGCCTCCAGCAGCGTGCGCACGTCCTGGCCGTCGACGTAACGCATGGCGATGAACAGGGCGCCGTCCGCCTCGCCCGCGTCGAAGACCGGGACGATGTTCGGGTGATCGACGGCGGCCGCTGCCCGCATCTCCCTGAGAAACCGCTGCCGGTACGCCGCGTCGCTGGCGAGCTCGGGCGCCAGGATCTTCAGCGCCACGGGCCGGTTCAGCCTTCTGTCCGATGCCCGGTAGACGACCGCCATCCCGCCGCGGCCGATCTGCTGCTCGATCGTGTAACCAGCTATCTGCGAGCCCGCCGCGAGCCCGCCCGGAACCGTGGGTAGCTCGCTCACCAAGCCTCCGCAGAGTTCAGCCGCCCGTATGGTGCCCCAGCTAGGATCACCGCTGTAAGTCGCGGGGACGAAATTAGTATCCGTACTAGAGGGTGACTGTCAACCTGGGCAAGAAAGGCAATCGGGATATGGACCTGACCGGTGCCGTTTGGCGCAGGCCCTCGCAGGGCAGCGAGGAGGACGGCTCCTGCATCGAGGTCGCGGTCGTGCCCGGCTCCAAGGAGGGCAGCGACCGCGTGATCGCGATGCGGGACGGCCGGAACCCCGACGGGCCAGCGCTGATCTTCACCCCGGAGGAATGGCGCGCGTTCACCGCCGGCGTCATGGACGGCGAGTTTGACCTGCCGTGATGGGCGCCTTCGGACTGCGATGATGGCTCTGCAGCGGTGTGCCGAGCAGCCGCTGGTCACGCTGCTTCTTTACCGTAAGTCAACAATTTGCACTGTCGCCTCTGCGGCAACTCGCTACTGTTACATCCGCCCGCTCACTCGGGCCGCTGGCTGCCTGTGACCGCAATCTATGGTGGCACGCGAAGAGGCCGGTCCCCGCGGGACCGGCCTCTGCCCTTCTGCGCTACGCGGAGATCCGGTCGAGCATCCCGGCGATGAAGATCTTGGTAGCGGGGGATATCGGCGGCGATCCCCCGTCCGCCGCAAGCGCGCCGGGTGTGGCCCCGCTGGGTGTGGCCCCGCCGGCCGCGGCCCCGCCGGGTGTGGCCCCGCCGGCCGAAACCCCGTCGGCCCCGCCGGGTGCTGCCGGCGCGTCGGTCCCCGCCAGTTCCCCGCCGCAGTCCTCGTACCGCGTGCCCGCGGTCACCGCGCGCATCGCGACGAGGTGCGGCGCCAGAATCGCCGCCAGCCGCCGAGCCGTCTCCGGCGTCATCGGCGGTAAGGCGCTGGCTGCCCTGAGGTTGGCCAGGTCGTTTTCTTCGGTGGTGATATCTGCCTGATCGAATCCGGAAGTCACGGCGAGCCCCCGTGTCCAGGCCAGCCCCCCGCTGGCGACGTTACTTAACGTGGTCATCCAATCACGGCAACAAACCTTTCTTCAGGCGGATCGGCCAAACCGATGACGCTCTGTATCCACGTGCGTGCTTTACGTCGCCGCAGACCTCGCCTGGCCGGGCGTTCAAGATCAATAGGAGGCTCGCGTGCAAATAGCGCACGCCAGCCTCCTAGATCATTAACGCGGTCTCAAGGGGGCGCCGACGGTCACGGGAACGGTCAGGCGCCGTAACGGAACGTGGCCGTGCATCCGCCGTCGACGGTGACGATGGAACCGGTCATGAAAGACGCGTCGTCAGACGCGAGGAACGTCGCGACGCGGGCCACTTCCTCCGCCTGCGCCTGGCGGCCGATGGGCTGCAGCGCGGCGTTCGCTTCCCGCCGCGCCTCGGCGGCGGCGCGCTCATCCGGCGGGAGGGATGCCCTGCGGCCGCCCATGTCCGTGTCGATGTACCCGGGGCAGATCGCGTTGACGCGAAGACCGTCGGGACTGTAGTCGACGGCCAGCTGCCGGGTGAGGTTGACGATGCCGCCCTTGGAGGCGCAGTACGACGGCGCCAGCGGCGCGCCGATGATGCCATAGGTGGAGGCGATGTTGATCATTGCGCTCCGCGGGCGCCGCAGGAGGTGGGGGATCGCCGCCCTGGCGCAGAGGAAGGTCCCGCGCAGGTTGACCGCGATCGTCCGGTCCCAGGCGTCGATGTCGAGCTCATGCAGCCGCCGCGACCCGCCGGAGATGCCGGCGTCGTTGACCAGCACGTCGAGTTGTCCGAAGTCGGCGACGGCGCCGTCGACCAGCGCGGCGACCTGGTCGGGATCGGCCACGTCGCATGACCTGAACGTCGCCGTGCCGCCTGCGGTCAGGATCTCGTCAACGGTTCTCTCGCCGCCATCGACGTTCGTGTCGCCGATCGCGACGGCCGCCCCGGCGGCCGCCATGTCCAGGGCGATGGCCCGCCCGATACCCGTCGCCCCGCCGGTCAGGAGCACCACGCGGTCGTTCAGGGACGGCATGAGTCCCCGCCTCCTCGTCGATGTTGCCGGTACCGCGTGTACCTTACGTGCCTGCGCGCTTCTGGTAAGACAGGCTCGCGAGATCTGCGAGTGCTCTCGCTTTCCAGAAGTCGGTGGTCCTTACGTTGTCGCGGCTTCTGATGGCGTGCACGATCTCCTCCGCCCTGGCCGGGTCTGTGCGCGCGGCCACCATGGCAACCTCAGCCATCCTGGCGGGATCGTGGTGCGCTGCCTGCAGAGCCTCCGTTACCCGCAGTTCGGCATGGGCGGAATCGGTGCGTACCGCTATCTGGGCCATGACGAGGGCGTGCACATACTCGTCGGTGATGGCGACAGCGATCCGCTCGGCGCAGGCACCGTCGGTGACCGATACCGCCCAAGCCACCTCGGCCACCGTGTTCTCCCGGTCCGGGAAGCTCCGGGCGATCTGCTCGGCACGCGAAGGTTCGGTGCGGGCCGCGGCCAGGGCTATTTCTCCCAGCGCCTCCTCCCGGGCCGAGCTTGAGCTGCCGCTCCTGCGGGCGAACTGCTCGGCCTTGGAGAGCAAGGGTCTGGCGTGGCCCGGATCGATCCGCGCTTTCGCCGTGATGACCGCGGTCATGGCGAGAGTGCGCGTGTCATCGGACGTGATTCCACCGGCAAGCTGCTCAGCGTCGGCCAGCAGTTGCTCGGGGGAGGCGGGATCGACCCGGCTCGCCGTCATCCGGGGCGGCGCTGGCCTGCCGGGTTCCGGCACACCCGGGGCGGTGATGGTGCTCTGGTCCTCGGTGCCGGACGCTGGCCGGCGCGTCTGGAGTGAGCCGGTGCCGCTCATCGCGACCGCGACCTCGGACAGCGCCCGCGCCGCCCACAGCCTTGCCGAGTCCTGGGGCCGAGGCGCCGCGGCCGTCGGCACCGTGTGCGGGGCTTCTCTGGGCCTTTGCCACCGCCGGGGACGGGCTCGGCTGGCCGACTCCGCTGCCGAGCGGATCGCCTGCACCGGCAGCCGCGTGATGGTGCGCGCCATCTGCTCGGCCCGGGCAGGGTCGGAGCGAGCCGCCACCATGGCGGCGCGTGCCACCGCCAGGGCCTGCACTGCCGGATCGGGATCTATATGAGCGATCCGATCGGCACGAGCCGGGTCGGTGCTGGCCACGGCCTCGGCGAGGCTGGCGATGACGTTGCCGATGGTCCCCGGTTCCTCGCGGACCATGGACTGGATGATGTCCTCGATCTCATCCAGCATCGGCGCGGCGAAGTCCGCCTCAGCGCCTGCGAGCACCGTGCCAAGCTCGACGGCGGCCTGCCCGGCCAGGTGCCTCAGCAGCTGTCGGCTACTCGGGGGCGGCGTCCCGCCCCGGTGCATGGTGGGGCGCAGCGCGTCGTCCAGCAACCGCGCGGCGTGATCGGCATCGAAGCGGCTCACCGCCGCCGCAACGTGCACATGAGCCTCGGCCCGAGCGTATGCGTCTGGGATTCCGCGAGCGGCCCGCTCCGCCTCCAGCAGCCGTGCGTCATGCCGCAGGCCGCCATGAGCCACCTCTGTGGGTTCCGGGCGCGGGTACCTCGAGATCATTTCGTGGATTTCCGGGGGCAGCCACTCGGTGACCGAGGCGTGCGCGCCCAGACGTTCCAGGATCTCCCGGGGTGTAGGACGGTCGGCGGGCTCTTTGGCCAGGCACTGTGCTACCAGCTCGCGGATCTCTGGGTCCAGGCCGTCAAGGGCAGGTTCGTCATTCACGATCCGGTTCATGATGATCGCGTCTTGCGGTTCCGCACCGAACGGGCTGATCCCGGCCGCGACCGCCAGCACTACACCCAGCGCAAAGACGTCACAGGCCTCGGTGGCCTGCTTTCCGGTCAGGACTTCGGGAGCCATGAAACGCGGTGTTCCAGGCTGTGTGGTGTGGGCAGAGGCGTCGACGGCACGCGCGATGCCAAAATCAATGACCCGAGGCCCGTCGTAGGTCAGCAAGATGTTCGATGGTTTGAGGTCTCGGTGAATAACTCCGGCGTGGTGAATGGCTGCCAGGGCTTCGGCCAGCCCGGCACCCAGCACCTTCACCGTGTCGGGCGGGAGGGCATGGTGCTCAGCCAGAACCTGCTTAAGGGATGGACCGGGAACATAGGCCGTCACCATCCATGGCCGAGCCGCGTCCGGGTCGGCCTCAACTACTTGTGCGGTGTGGAATCCGCCAACGCTGTGGCAAGCCTCGATCTCCTGGCGGAAACGCCGGCGGAAGTTGTCATCGCTGATGAAGACGGGGTTCATCAGTTTGACGGCGACCAGCCGATTGCCTGGTGAGAGCCCAAGAAACACTTCACCCATCGCGCCGGCCCCAAGCCGGCGCACCAGGCGGTAGCGCCCGATCGGGGGGAGGTCGCCTGACCTCAGGGGTTCCATGGATGGCTACCCATTGCCGGAGGGACCAGTGAAGACGTCCTGCACCCTGACCCGATCATGAAGAGAAGCTGATCTATCGGACTTTTCGTCGGGTCCGAAGATATCGCCTTCACCGCACGCACGTCACGTGGGGAAGGGTTGCTGGCCGCGGGCGGCCTGGATCGGAAGCCAGAGAAGAAAGGTTAGCGTAAACGGCAATTCAGCCGATCTCTGGCACATCGCATTGGCCGGGAACGGCAGCCGCTGCCAAAACCTATGCGGGCCAGGATGGACCTTTTGGTGGTACCCGGTTGGTCGGTAGCATCCAAAGATGGCGTTCGCTTCCCGGCTCGCGCTGGTTTCTCCCGAAGTGGCAATCCTGGCGGCATTCTCGGCCGGCGTCGTACCCGTGACGCGGACCCCATGCGGGGCGTGCTCCGCTGTCCTGCGGTGAGGCCCGCCGTGCTGCCCAACTTCGATCCGCCAACCTACATCGACACGGTGCTCAGGCCGCTCGGCCGTGGCGGCGCTGGCAAACTCCCGCACGAGGCCGTGCGGTATGCGCTCGACCAGTGCCCCCCCGACGCCGCCGACCAGGACATTATCGGCCGGGTCGATGAGGTGGTGAAGCTATGGCGGCGGCAGGCTGACGGGGGAACCGCGGGTCTCGCCGAAGCGTGCAGGCGCTGCCTCGCGGAAGACGACAGGCTGCGGGCGCAGGCCGCCTACACAGATCCTCGTTGGTGGCGGGGCCGTATCCGTGACTGGCAGGGCCACGGCCAGCCCGGCAGCGCCGGGCGGGAGCACGACTCCGCATCCGCGGGCGATACCCAGCACCCGTCGGCCAGCGCCGAGCGCGATCAGGAGTCTGCGGCCGAACCGCCGGAGTCGGCCGATGCGGCTGTCCCGCCCGAACTGCCGCCGCCGACCGACCTGATCGCCGAGCCCCGTGACGAGAGTGTGATCTTGCGGTGGCAAGCGCCGCCAGCAGCGCCGGCCGACGTCTCGTACACCGTCGAGCGGTCGACTGGCACGGGCAGCCACGCCGTCGGGGTGACGGCTAACACCACGATCGAGGACCCCAAGCCGCCTGGGGGCCGAAGGGTCACGTACCGGGTCCTGGCCGAGCACGCGAGCTCTGGCGCCCGGTCGGAGGCCGCGCTCGCCAGCGTCGTGTTCACGCCTCCGGCCACCGATCTCGCGGCCGGGCAGGAACGCGACGGCCGCGTTGCTGGTCACTGGCGGATGCACCCCGACGTCTGGAGGGCCGAGGCATGGCGGACCCCGCACGGGTCACCGACCGACCAGGCCAGCGGCACGACGGTCTCGGCGTCGCCAGGGGGCTTCGACGACCCGCAGCCGCGGCCGGGCCGCTATGTCTACAGCGTTGTAGCCGTCTACCGGGACCCGGACATCGACCAGACGTACCGGGGACCGCGTGCCGAGGTCGAGGTCGAGGTCTTCGACGAGCCGCCACAGCCGCGGGTGAGCATCTCCGAATCCGGTGAGCGTGAGTCGGCGCGGGTCACGCTCCGCTGGAGCGAGTTGCCCAGCGGCGTGTTTCTGCTGATCTGCCGGTCGGCCGCCGAGCCGGCCGGTGCCGCAGGAGACGTGCTCATGGTCGAGGAAACCGAGCAGATTGGCCCGCGGGTGTGGGATGGCCGGGGCTTCCCCGAGACGACCGCGCCGCTGCCGCTGCCCGCCGGACGCTGGGTGCTGGTCCCGTTCGCCGTGGCCGGCCGGCGCGCCGTGCGCGGGGACAGCATGAACGTCGACGTCATTCCGCCGGTGACCTCGCCGGAGGCGGTCCGGAACGGCCCGAACGTGCAGGTGAGCTGGGTATGGCCGAACGGCTTGCGGCTGGCCCGGGTTGTCTGGCGCGGCGACGGCGCCGACTTCGCGCGGGAGATCACCCGGAGCGAGTTCCAGGCCAGTGGAGGCGTGACCTTCAAGCGCAGCGAGGCGGCCTCGATACGCATCACCGGCGTGGTCCGAAGCGGGGCGGACGAGCTCACCTCCGCTGCCGTGACCGTCACCGCGCCGGTACAACGGCCGACCCTGACGTACCAGGTGAGGCGCATGCCCGGGCTCGCGGGCCTGCTGCCGTGGTCCCGTCGCCGGCGGGTGGTGGTGCTCAAAACCGACCAGCATTGCGTCGGCCTATCCGCCGAGATCTACCTCCATCCGGCGGGCGCCGGCCGGCAACCCGACCTCAAGCTCGCCGCTCGTGATGGGCTTGAACTCGGTCCCGGGCTGTCGCAGAACGTGATGGTCACGATTCCGAAGGCCTCCGAGATGGCCCGGCCCTGTTGGGTGTCCTGCCGTGCCACGACCCTGTCCGGCGAGGTCAGGGTCGACGATTTCGGCAGCAGCGGCAGGGAGATCCGGTGATGTTCGGCGTCACGTGCCCCTTCTGTTACCACCGCACCAACCGGCTGCGCCCGTGGTTTGAGTGCGCGGGCATCGCCGCTCCCGGTTACCCGGCGTGCCCCAAGAGACCGGACCCCGTCCGGCAGCGTGAGACAGGCAACGACGAGCCGATGTACCCGGTGTTCCCGCCGCCGTGGTTGTGGCTGCCAGCGCCCCGGCGCGCGCGGTGCCCCGACTGCAACGGCCGCTCCGGGCAGCACGTCTGCGCCGAATGCCACACCCCGCTTCCGGCCAACTTCGGCGGCAGCTTCAGCCCCGTGATCGCCGTGGTGGGGGCGAGGTCAACCGGGAAGACCGTCTACCTCACCGTCGTCGCGAATCACATGGAAACGGTGGTGCGTGACCGGTTCGGCGCGACGGCATGGCTCTTCGGCGACGATGCCTATAAGACGCATCAGGCGAACGTCGAGGCGATCTACGAGCAGGGCTCGCTGCCGGCCTTTACCGAGCAGCGCGATGGCCGCAGTGAGCCCCTGGTCTTCGAGTGGCGCCGCCGGCGGCGCGTCTTCAGCCGGTACCGCAGCAGCTACCTGTCGTTCCTCGACACCGCCGGTGAGTCACTCGGCACCCGAACCGGCGTGCAGGAGCTGAGATTCCTCGCCGGTGTCGACTCGTTCATCGTCGTGCTCGACCCGTTCACCCTGCCCGCAGCCCGGGACCGGCTCAGCCTGCCGGAAAGCGCGCCAACCGCGGAATCCAACGCCTTTGAGGTCCTGGCCCAGGTAACCGAGGTGATCCGCAAGACCGAGGGAACCAGCCGGGGGGCGCGGAGCAAGAAGCCGATCGCGGTGGCGTTCGCGAAGATCGATGCGCTGCGGGGAGTCCTTGGCGAGGGTCACCCGATCTTCGGCGCCGAGGCGACCGAACCCTGGGTCGACGACGCGGCCGGACGCTCTGTCCACGAGTCGGTGCGCGAGATGCTCCGCGACTGGGGGGCCAGCAACATCGACGACTTCATGCAGGCCAACTACATCAACTACCGGTACTTCGCGGTGTCATCGCTCGGGCGGCCGCCAGACTACGAGCACTACACCGTCGCGGCAGGCGGAGTTACCCCGCTGCGGGTCGCCGATCCGGTGGTCTGGCTGCTCAGCGTCTACAGGCTTGTCCCCCGGAGGCGCGGCGGTGGCTGACGAATTCGGCACGGCGATCTACACCAACTGCGCCCCCGGTCAGGGAATCGAGGGCGTCGGCGGCATGCAGTTCCAGTCACACTCGCCGGACGTCGGCCGCGAGACCCTGGCGATCATCCGCCGTCATCTGATCTACGAGCCCCCGGAGCAACTGATCAGAGAACGCCAGCCAATCGACGCCTTTCCGCGATCGTTCGCCCATGTCTACGAAGACGGCATCTTCGCCACGGCCGCCGGCGTCTACATCGGGCGCGAAGCCGACGGGTCCCGCCCCGGCAACCACCTGACGCACGCGATCGTTACGAGCAACCCGGACGCGTACCGCTCCGTCCGGCCCGCTCAATTGTTCCGCGCGTCTTTCTGGCGTACCAAGCCAGCCCCCGCGACCCAGAGCGAGCCCCTCGCGGCATCCTGGGAGCCGGGCCCGCTCGACCCGGCCGAGGTCGCCAGGTTCGTCAACGCCCAGCCCGGCGGCGCTGAACTGCTGGCCGCGCTGCTTGCCGCGCTGCTGGCGCACGTGAAACGCGATGGGTCCGCCCAGGCCGTGCGGCGGGTGCTCTTGATCTCCGAGGATCCCGATCCGGCGCTGCGCTGGCTGACCGCTGCGACGCTGCTCATCCCGCTCCCCGACGCACTGCGGATCGGTTTCAAGGTCTTCACCACCGACCCCGCCCGGTCGGCCATGCCGGTCGTCGCCGTGCACCCGGACTGGGCCCGGTCCGTGGCGACGGTTGAGGACGACCGCGGCTACGCCGTGTTCGACCTGGCCGCGAACCGCTGGACGCCGGTGCCGCAGCCGCCGGAGGCGAAGCACTGGGCGAGGCTCTTCTGCGAGGCCGACCCGTACGACCTCAGTGAGGCCGTGGAACTGGCCGCGGGGAGCGGCCTGAGCGGAGAGGCCGCGTGCGAGCTTGCCTCGGCCGCGGTGCTGGGGCGCACTCCGTCATCGGCCAACGCCCGCTCGCTCGTCGACTGGCTTCGGACCGGGCCCGCGGCGCTCCGCGAGGCGTACAGCGGGCGACTCATCGGCGTCCTCATGCGTCTGCAGGACCCCGCGTTGATGCGCGCGATCGACGACATCACCAGGGCTCAGTACCCCGCCCGCAGCGATGAAACGAGCCTGCTGCTGCTCCGTCTTGAACTGGACGACGCGTCACGGCGGAAAATGCCGCCGGGGCCGGTTGGCCGCAGCCGTTCCGGCGCATCCGGCGGCCGCGCCCGGCGCGCCGTGTCGGCGGCCGCGGAGCCCGCAGCCGCGCAGATGGTAGCCGGGTATCTGCGGCAAGCACAGGGAGCGGCCTTCGACGCCATCCTCAGCGTCAGCGCCCAGTTCGGCGTCTCGGTGCCGCTCGAATCCATCCGCGACGCCGCAACCTCGTTCGTGGCGTACTGGGCGGACAACCCGTCGGCGGGATTCGATCCACTGGCGTGGCCGCAGGACACCCCGATCCAGGACATGCTCTCGGACGAACTGTCCGAGCAGCTTCGGCACCGGCCCTCCAACGTCACCGTCATCGGCGATGGCTGGTGGAACCGGCTGCCGGGCTGGGCGCCGGAGCAGGCCGATATCACGTCGCCGCTGCATCGGGCGCTGCTCTCGGCGGCCATGGCGCGCAGCGACGACCGGGTCCGGCTCCGCATCGTCGAGGCCAACCTGAGCCGCAGCCACGATCCCGCGACCGGCGCCCGTCATCGTGAGCTGGCCGAGGTGCTCTGGGCCAGAACCTCGCCGACGATGGCGGAGCTCCGCGCCCTCTGCCGTCTCGTTCCGGCCGCCACAAACCTGGATCCCGCCCTGTTCACCGGCTTGGTTGACCGTGTGACCGGCGAGTACCCGTCGCTGACCGAGGTTGACCTCTGTCACGAGCTGGTCAGGAAGCAGCTCCTCGCCCCGAACGCCGCGACGAGCAGATTGCTGGGTTACCACCGTGAGCTTCGGTCCTTCGAGTCCAGCCTGGCCACCGCGAACCCCGCCCCTGGTTCCGAGAAGCTCCTGGTGCAGGCTCCGTGGCCGCTCCTGGCCGCGCACAGTGACCAGCTCACGCGCAGCATGCTCGCGATCAATGACCCGGAATGGGCGACGTACCTGGCCAGTCAGCTCCCGCCAGAGATCGCCGGCAGGTATTTGCGTGCGTGGTGCGACCAGAATCTGTGGTCGCTCAGGCCCGCGCAGATAGCGGTAAGCTTCGCGCTCTCGCGGCGCATCAGCTGGGCCTTGCCAGGCGCGGGCTCTAACCTTCACTTCAAGCTGGACCTCTTCCTTCGTGACTGGTGCCGGAAGGTATCGGACCGCGCCACCGGGGACGTTGCCATGTACCTGGCGCCCATGGGCGCCGGGTTGGTGGAGGCCTGGAATGACCTCGCGGAAAGAAACCGCCCGGGCCGCTTCCGGCGGCTGCGCAACCGCTGGGGCGAGTTCTTGCCCCTCGGCCGGCACCCGAACGTCTGATGGGGGAGGTCGGCTGGTGGATCCTGGGCGGTCTGGTCTGGGTTGTGGCCTGCTGGCTGGCGCTCGTGTACGTGTCGGTGCCCCTGACTCTCGTGGCTGTCGCGGCCGGCCTGGCCTCCGGCGCGGTGCTAGCCGCCGTCGGCTACGTGCGCGTCTGCGCGGGCCGCGAGGACGAGCGGGTGCTCATCGAGCCCGCCAGCAGCAGGCGGCGCAGGTCCTCGGCCCCGTATCCGCGCTGGGACAATGGCTGGCCTGGCTACCTGACGGGACAGCTCGAGCGCGACATTGTCGCCGCACTTGGCTGGCCGGCGCTCCAGGTTAGGACGCTCTGGAGGACGGCGGGGGAGTGGGCGCGCCCCAATGCGACGTGGCTGGCCGTGGCGGTGCCCGCCGTACCGCCCCCGGTGGGGTTCCTGGTCGCCATCACTGCCGGAACATGCGGCGCGTGGCTGGCGTTCGCAACGGCAACCGAGGCCGTTGCCGTCGTCCCGCGCCTCGTCCGGTGGGCCGCCATCGCGGCTCTGCGGACCGGCGATAGCTCGGCACGGTGGTGGCACGGCGCAGCCGCGACGTGCCCCAGTTGCCGGGGGGTCACCTGGCTGCCGGCATACCCCTGCGCTTCGGCTGACTGCGACCGGGTTCACCGAGATGTGCGGCCGGGGCGGCTCGGCGTCTGGTCCCGCCGCTGCGAGTGTGACAAGCGCCTGCCCACCACTGTCCGGCGTGCCGCCTCGGCCATGACCCCGGTCTGTCCCGCTTGCGAGAACCCGCTGCACGAGGGGGCCGGCGTGGCATCGGACGCCAGGATCGCGCTGTCGGGCGGTCCGGCCGCGGGCAAGACACAGCTGCTGATGTCGGCGATGGGCAAGATGACCAACTGGGGGGCGCCCGGCGCGACGTGGGAGCCGGCCGGCGAATACAGCACGACCTGGCTGCGGGATGCGCGGGACCTGAGCGCCCGGTGGCCTCCGCGCGGGCCTGCCGCCACGGGCGAACCGGTGCTGCTGACGCTGAGGGAGACCACGTCCGCGCGGCAGCGCTACGTCCACGTCGTCGACGCCGGCGGCCGGTATTTCACGACGGCGGTCAACGACCCCGCGATGCGGCATCTCGGCACGACGCGCCGGCACATGTTCGTCCTCGACCCGACGACCATCCCATCGGTGCGTGACCGGATCGACCCGGCCGCCCTGGTCGGCAGGCACCCCGAAGACCGGGATGCGCGCATCGCGGGGGCGGAGACGAGCAGCGCCGCGGCGGAACTCCCGTACCACGTGCTGGTGTCTCAGCTCAGCCGTTTCGGTGCCCGGACCCGCCGTGCTTCCCTGGCCGTGGTCATCACGAAGGCGGACGTCCTGGCCAAGCAAGACCTCGCACCGCAACCAGATCCAGCCAAGACGTTGTCACACCGGCTGAGAGCCTGGCTGTGCGCCGCGGACCTGCGCAATCTCGTCGAAATGGCTGAACATGACTTTGGCGAGGTCCGGTACTTCCTGGTCGGCCGCGGCATGGGGTCGACGGATCCGGTCGCGCCATTCACCTGGTTGCTCAGCCGGCATCGGCGAGGCGCGGCAATGTCATGACGGAAGACCGCAAGCCAGGACATATGCCTCTCGGCCACGTCATATTCCGGGTGTTGCTCGGCGCCTTGGTGGTGTTGCTGGTAGTGGCCGCTGTCGTGCTGGCCGTGCTGCACCACACCGGTGAACTGACGGTCGGCCGGAACGTCTGGGGCTCCGTCAAGAAATGGGCCCTGCCGTGGTGAGATGCCCGGTGGCGTCTATGCGTCGAAGTA
>JASHOI010000064.1 GCA_030041195.1 Streptosporangiaceae bacterium
CAAGGTGTTCCGTACCGAGCTGAACCCGGTTGACTTCCTGGAACGGGCCGCCTACATCTACCCGGACAAGACCGCGGTTGTGGACGGCAAGCGGCGGTACACCTACCGCGAGCTCGCGGAGCGGTCGTGGCGGCTGGCCAACGCGCTCAGGTCCGCGGGCCTGGCCAAAACAGACCGCGTCGCCACGCTGCTGTTCAATTCGTCCGCGATGCTGGAGGCCCATTTCGGCGTGCCAGCGGCGGGCGGGATCCTGGTCGCGGTCAACAACCGCCTGTCCGCTGCCGAGGTCGGGTACATCCTGCAGCACAGCGGCGCGAAATACCTGCTGCTGGATGCCGCGCTGGAAGCGCAGGCCCGGCCGGCCGACCTGTCCGGCGTGACCGTGATACGCGTCGATGAGCCAGTTGGTGCGAGGGATGGGTACGAGGAGTTCCTGGCCGGCGCCTCGGCGGCGAGGCCGGCCAGCCGGCTGGACCACGAAGAGGAAACGATCTCGATCAACTACACCTCCGGGACCACCGGACGGCCCAAGGGGGTGCAGTACACCTACCGCGGCGCGTACCTGAACGCGCTGAACGAGGTGATCGTGGCCGGCCTGAGCACCGATTCGGTGTACCTGTGGACGCTGCCGATGTTCCACTGCAACGGCTGGTGCTTCCCGTGGGCGGTCACCGCGGTGGCCGCGCGCCACGTGACCATGCGCGCCGTGGACCCCGAGCTGGTCTGGGACCTGATCGACAGCGAGGGCGTGACGAACTACAACGGGGCGCCGACCGTCCATCTGATGGTCATCAACAGCCCGCGGGCGCACCGGCTGGACCGGCCGGTGACCGCGTTGGTGGCCGCCGCTCCCCCGTCACCGACCCTGCTGGGCCGGATGAGCGAGCTGAACTTCCACGTCGTGCACGTGTACGGCCTGACCGAGACCTACGGCCCGATCACCGTCTGCCCCGAGCCCGAGGGCTTTGCCGAACGAGCAGTGCAGCAGCGCGCGAAATTCCTGGCCCGTCAGGGACAGGCTTACATCTCCTCCGATCTCGTCCGGGTGGTCGACGATGAGATGCGCGACGTCCCCCGTGATGGGGCCACGATGGGCGAGGTGGTCATGCGCGGGAACAACGTCATGAGTGGCTATTTCGACGACCAGACCGCCACCGGGACCGCGTTCAGGGCGGGTTGGTTCCATTCCGGGGACCTCGCCGTATGGCATCCCGACGGCAACATTGAACTGCGTGACCGCGGCAAGGACGTCATCATCTCCGGCGGGGAGAACATCTCCAGCATCGAAGTCGAGCAGACCATCTCCGCGCACCCCGCGGTGCTCGAGTGCGCGGTGGTCGGGATCCCGGACCCGCACTGGGGGGAACGGCCCAAGGCGTACGTCACGCTGAACGAGGGTGCCGCGGCGACTCCAGCGGAGATCATCGCGTTCTGCCGCGACCGCCTCGCGCACTACAAGTGCCCGGACGCGGTCGAGTTCGGGCCGCTGCCGAAGACCTCGACCGGGAAGATTCAGAAGTTCGTGCTGCGCCAGCGCGAGTGGGCCGGCCGGGATGAGCAGGTCGGCAGCGTGTAAATCTGCGCGTGAAACGCCTGATCAGGTAATCAGCTCCATATCGTGGAATCGCATCACGCCGAACCAGTCGCTGTTCTCTTCGCGCATGATCCGCTCCGTCTCGGCTGCGACCTCCCGGACCTGCTCGAGCCTGGTGGCCCTGGCCATTTCGCGCTGTACCTGTGCGAGCACGCCTGCCATTCTCCGGTAGCGCTCGGAGTGACGGCGGAACTGGCGCTGGGTGCCGATGCCATGAAAGGCCGCGCCTACCACGGGAATGGTGATCGCTACCACCACGAGAAGCTCTTCCCAGAATCCGGGGGCCGCCGCTCCGTGAATTCCTACCTTCTGGAAGATGAGGCGCGCGAAGACATGAACGCACGCGGCGACCAGGGTCAGCAGGAAGAGAAATTCTGTCGCCCGGACCAGCCGGTCGTCGAACCCGCCCTGCCTCGCGCTGCTTTTTTCCTGGTAGGACATCTGGCTCTCGATCCAGAAGTGGTTCAGGTAGTCGCGCAGGGCCCTGACCGGCGGTGATCCGTCGTCCAGGTGCGGGCGACGCGCACTCACTTCGGTCAGCGCCCGCTCGATCCACGCCTCGGATGAATCGGACAGGTAGGTGAGGCGCGTCGGCCGCCCT
Source organism: Streptosporangiaceae bacterium (assembly GCA_030041195.1). The sequence goes on from JASHOI010000064.1 coordinate 2,196, forward strand.
CTCCGGTCCCCCGTTCCGGCCAGCGCGAGGAAATAGCTCGAGCGAAGCCGCTCGGCCAGGAAGCGGCTCGAAATCCACTGGTCGTGCAGCCGCCACCGCCGGTTCATTACCAGGATGAACAGCAGGCCGCCGAGGGAGAGGACCTCGAGCACGGCCAGCCAGTCCAGCCCCGGCCAGAAATTCGCCTGCATGGCCACGACCGCCACAGCCGCGGCGGCCAGCGCGAAGATGGCCCAGCTGAGCCGCCGGAAACGGCGCTGATAGCGCAGGGCCAGGATGTCGGCGCGGATGAAATAGGGGAATACCCAGCTTGCCACCGCCTCCCGGGACAGGCCGAGCGGGTCGATAGGTATTTCCCTGGCCATGTCCGGCATCAGCTCTTTGCGCAGCGCGCGCGAGTGCTGGTCGAACTCCGCTTGTTCGATCACGCCGGCGTTATAGTCGCGCAGCTTGGTCGCGGCCGATTTGACGACGTCGGCACGGCTGTTCTCGAGTGCGTAGTCGACCACCGGGTCACCCTCGGTGTGTACCCACGCTATCGGCACGCCTTGTTCCTGGGCGTAGCCGACGATTTCCGCGGTTCCGCCGCGTCCCCTGGACTTCTTGCCGTCCCAAAGGGCGATGAGCGCGTCGCAGCGATCCACGACGTAGTGCCCGGCTCGCTCGTAGGCCTCGTCGCGATCCAGCCCATTCGGGGCCTGCCATGGCGTTTCGCTCGCCCGCGACAGAAGGCAGCCGAACTCCTCTTTCGAAGCTTCGCTCCTGAAGTCCTTGACGTACTCTTCCTCGGGCAGCGGCAGCGCCACCTCGAGCCGGGCATCCTTGTCGGCGAGTACCTCCTTGGCGACCAGCCGGTCGGCTCCTTCGGCCAGCGCCGAAACCACCACGGGGACTAATCCGACCCCCGGAGAGACGGGCACGAATTCCTTCAGCCGGCGCAGCGCCTCGGCGATCGGCGCGCAGAAGGAATCGGGATCCGCGAGATCGCGGTGGCCGGTGACTCCGATCCGGAACGTGAACGGAACGCGCCCGTCACGACTCGGATTCTCGCTCGGCTGCGCAGGTTTCATGTTCGCGACCGTACTCCGGGTGGCGTGTGATCAATTTGTGCATGGCGGCTGGTACGACAGTTCCTGGATATACGTTTGCCACTGCAGGGACGTGAGATCTCCGGCTGCGCTGCAGATCCAATCGGTGGCGTAATTGACGGTAGGGTTCCATAGCCGGATGGCGCCGTCAATGCTGCCGCTGGCCAGCGTCTGGCCGCCCGGGCTGAACGCGACCGAGTAGATGGCCTGGGTCCCGCCGGTCAGCGGCTGGTCGAACGGCTGGGGGTGGGCGGGATCGGCGATGGTCCACAGCCGGATCGTCCCGTCGTCGTCGCCGCTGGCCAGCATCTGGCCGTTGCGGCTGAACGCGACCGAGTAGACGGTCCCGGTGCCGCCGGTCAGCGGCTGGCCGAGCGGCCGCGGGTGGTCAAGATCGGCGACGTCCCACAAGCGGATGGTCGCGTCATCGTCACCGGTGGCCAGGATGCGGCCGTTGGGGCTGAACGCCACCGAGAGCGCCTCCGCGTTGCCGGGGGCGAAGGGCTTGGCCAGCGGCGGGGGGGCGGCCGGGTCGGCGGCGATGTTCCACAGGTCGATGATCGCGCCGGCGTTGGCCAGCGTGCGGCCGTTGGGGCTGAACGCCACGGACTCGACGGCAACGCCGGTCGGGATCCGGGCCAGCGGCTGCGGGTGCGTCGGGTCGGCGACATCCCAGGTCCGGACCGTTCCGTCGTTGTCACCGCTGGCCAATGTGCGGCCGTCGGGGCTGAACGACACCGAGTCAACCGATCGGGTCCCGCCGGTCAGCGCCGGCCCGAGCAGCGACGGGTGGGCGGGATCGGCGACGTCCCAGAGCCGGATCGTGCCGTCCTGGCTGCCGACGGCCAGGACGCGCCCGGCAGGGCTGAACGCGACCGACACCGCCGCACCAGTGCCGCCGGTCAGCGGCGGCCCGGCCGGGTAGGTGCGCGAGAGGTCGGCGACATCCCACAGCCAGACCTCGCCATCCAGGCCGGCGCTGGCCAGCAGGTGACCGTTGGGGCTGAACGCCACGGCCAGCACCGACCCGGTCCCGCCGACCAGCGTGGTCTCGGGCAGGCTCCAGAGCCGGACCGTGCCGTCGACATTCCCGCTGGCCAGCGTGCGGCCGTCGGGGCTGAACGCCAGGGCACGGACAGCCCGGGTCAGCGCGACCAGCGGCTGGCCGAGCAGCGTTGCCTGCGCGGCATCGGCGACATCCCACAGCCGGATGGACCCGTCGGCGTTGCCGCTGGCCAGTGTGTCGCCGCCGGGGCTGAACGCCACCGAGTAGGTGGCGCCGGTGCCGCTGGTCAGCGGCTGTCCGAGCACGGTGGGGCGCGCGGGATCGGCGACGTCCCACAACAGCACGGTGCCGTAACTGGTGCCGCTGGCCAGCACCTGCCCGCCGGGGCTGAACGCCAGCGACACGGGCTGCTCGGCGCCGACGGTCAGGGACCCGCCGAGCGCGGAGGGGTGCGCGGGATCGGCGATATCCCACAGCCGGAGTTCATCGCCGGTCATGCTGACCGCGAGCGTGGAGCCGCCCGGGCTGAACGCCACCGCGTCGACCACCCCGGTGCCGCCCGCCAGGGGACGGCCGAGCAGGTGCGGGTGCGCGGGATCGGCGACATCCCACAGCCAGACCACCCCGCCAGTGTCGCCGGCCGCCAGCATGTCGCCGTCGGGGCTGAACGCGATCGATTCGATGGCGTTGCCGGTGCCGCCGGTCAGCGGCGCGCCGAGCCGGACCGGATGGGCCGGGTCGGCGACGTCCCAGAGCCGGATGTTCCCGTCCGAATCGGCGCTGGCCAGCAGGCTGCCCCTGGCGCTGAACGCGACGGCGTAGACCGGGTTGCCGTGCACCAGCGGCGGCCCGAGCGTCCGGGGGTTCCTTGAGTCGGCGACGTCCCACAGCCGGACCGTGCCGTCCTCGTCGGCGCTGGCCACCGTGCGGCCGTCCGGGCTGTAGGCAACGGCGGAAACGGCCTGGGTGCCGGCCACCAGCGGGGTGGCCAGCGGAGTGTTCTCGGCACTCAGCAGCCGCGAGGCCAGGTCTGCTGCGGGCCGCATGTGGTAGGCCGCGAGGTCGAGCTGGGCCGCCAGCGGCGTGTCAGTGCTGCCGAACTCGAGGCCCTCGGCCACGGTCTCGTTGTAGGTCGCCGTGTTCCGCTGCTGTACCGCCTGATGCTGTTCAACGAAAGCGAACGTGGCCAGTCCGATCGCGATGACCAGGCCAGCGGCTAGCACCGTTCGCTGCAGCCAGGCGACCCGGTCGGCGGCCCGCCGGGACGCCGCGATGAACGCCCGCTGGCCGCTGGTCGGCGGGGCCTGCGGATGGGCGTCCCCGTTTTCCAGCCAGTCCTCGGCCGTCCGCAGGTCCTTGCCGCGCAGCAGGCGGCTGCGGTCGGCGCCGCCGTCGGTCCATTCCTTCGCCCGGACCAGCAGCCGCGTGTGATCCTTGACCCAGTCCAGGTCGGTGTCCAGGGTCTGAAGCAGCTCCCGCATGCTGGCATCGAATCTGGCGTCGTCGTCGAAGAAGATCCAGTTCCGTTCCGCGATCGCCTCGGCCATCGGCTGGCCTTCCCGGGCCGGGCGGCGCAGCAGCGGGATAATCTGCTTGTTCGACGCGACCGCCGTCGCGAGTTCGGTCGCGCACGGGTGGGAGTCGAGCGAGTCCGGGGAGATCACGAAGATGAATTTCTCGCTGCCGGTGATCGCGGTGGCGATTTCCGCCTCGTACGGAGCGCTGAACGGCACCACCGCGTGATCCTGGTCCCAGGCGGGATCTCGCCCAGCCGCGGAGAGAGCGTCGTGCAGGCGCCGCGCGAAGCGCTGATCCTCACGCGCGTACGACAGGAAAACCCCACTCATGGCACGCTCCACCCCTGATATGCCAAAGTCTGTATCCGCGACCATGAATTGCGCAATGGGTCTGTTTCCAGCCGACGCACGAAACCATTCCAGATGGGGTGGCATTATGGAAGGTGCCGAGGTGCTCGACGGAGGATCAGGCGCGGACGGTCAGTGACTCCAGGACCCGGGGCACGTTCTGCTCAAGATCACGGGCGGCGGTGGCGCTGCCTGCCAGGTGGCTGATGAGCGCGTGCTGGAACAGCCCGTCGAACATCGCGTAAGCCACCTCGGGGGTCACGGTGGGCGGCGTCCCGGCCAGGTCGGCGAACTTGGTGACGATGCGCCAGATCATGCGCTCGAGGCTCTGGTCGATTTCGTGCGCGTCATCGCGGAACGCCTCCTCGAACAGGCTCTGGTTCCGCAGGTCGTACCAGAGCCGGTGCAGCGTCGCGTCCTCACGCAGCGTGGCGGCCATGGCGGCACCAAACCCGCGCTTGAGTTCGGCCGCTGATCCTGCCGTGGCGACGATGCTGTCGTAGCGGGTCACGCATTCCGCTTTGTATTGGCGCACGCAATAAGTGATCAGCTCGAACTTGTCGCTGAAGTAGTAATGCAAGACCCCGTGGGAGAACTCGGAGTTGTGCGCAATGTCGCGGAGGCTGGTGCGTGCATAGCCCAGCTCGGCCAGAGTCTGCAGCGCCGCCTCGGCGAGCTGCGCGCGGCGTTCGGCGAACTTGTCCACCCGCCGGCGCGCGACCCGGTCCCGGTTCCGCTCCGCTACCTCGGTCAATGTCAGGGTCCGATCGTTCCTGGGACGTCGCCTCAAGCTACCAGCCGGGCACAACCGCACAGGCGCTGCTCATCTTGACGGCCGGCCAGACTTCTCTGGACGATCGTCAAACAATCTCTTGACAGTCGTCAAGACCGAGGGCAAGGCTATGAGGCACGTCACATCCCGGTTTGCCAGCGGCGAAGAAGCCGCGGAAAAGAGGTAGCCCGATGAGCGTGTACGACCTGACCGGGCGGAAGGCGCTGGTGACCGGCGGGGCCCGCGGGCTCGGCGAAGGGATGGCACTGGCCCTCGCCCGCGCCGGCGCGGCAGTGGTCGTCGGCGACATCCGCGAGGACCTGGGCAAGGAGTGCGCCGATGCGCTCCGGGCGTCCGGTGCCGCCGCTGACTTCGTGCCGCTGGATGTCACCTCGGAAGAGAGCTGGGAACGGGCCGTTCCGGAGGCGATCAGCCGCCTCGATGGCCTGGACATCCTCGTTAACAACGCCGGGGTGGAGATCACCAGCCTGCTGGTGGACCTGGACGCCGAGGATGCCCGCCGGATGCTCGAGGTGAACGTGCTCGGCACGGCGCTGGGCATCAAGCATGGCTTGCGGGCGATGCGCCCCGGCGGCCCGGCCGGCCAGGGTGGCGCGATCGTCAACGTGGCATCGGTGGCGGCCACGATCGCCTTCCCCGGCATCGCGGTCTATTCGGCCACCAAGTCCGCGGTGGACCGGCTCACCCGGGTGGCCGCGATGGAGGCCGGCAAGCTCGGCTATGGGGTGCGGGTGAACACCGTCTATCCCGGCCTGGTGCCCACGGAGATGGGCAACCAGCTCGCCCAGGACATGGCAGACGTGGGCCTGTTCCCGAACGCGCAGGAAGCGGTCGCGGCGGTGGTCGGCCTGACCCCGGCGGGCCGGCTCGGCGAGGTGGCCGACATGGCCGACGCGGTGGTGTTCCTGGCCTCCGACGGCGCCCGGTTCATCACCGGGGCCGGCCTGCCCATCGACGGTGGCATGGGCATGTAAGGACGGCCCCGACGCCTCGCTGATCTGATGATTCGCAACGAGAAAGGTGAACGTCCATGGCCACCAGCAAGCCCGTTGTGGTGTATGGCGCCTCCGGCTACACCGGCCGGCTGGTCTGTGAGTACCTGCGCGAGTACAACGTCCCGTTTGTCGCGGCCGGCCGGGACAAGGCCCGGATCCAGGAGGCGATGGACAAGGTGCCCGGCATTGACACCGTCGAGCATGAGATCGTCGAGGTCGCGCATGATGTCGAGCCGCTGAGCGAACTCTTCGGCGGCGCCAGCGTCGTCCTCAACACGGTCGGCCCGTTCGCTCAGTACGGGGGCAAGGTCGTGGAAGCCTGCCTCAACGCCGGGTGCCACTACCTGGACACCACCGGCGAGCAGGACTGGCTGATCGTCTGCGACGAGCAGTACGGCCCGCGGATGGCGCAGAAAGGGCTGCTGCTTGCCCCGGGGATCGCCCAGATGTACACCACCAGCGAGATCGCCGCCCAGCTATGCCTCGACAAACCGGGCGTTGACACGCTGGACATCCTGGTGTTCTGGAAGGGGACGCCGACGGTCGCCTCGACCCTCACCATCCTGATGAACGCGTGCCTGTCCAAGGCGTACTACCTGGAGCAGAACCAGTACGCCGAGTGGCCGGCCGACGCCGGCCTGTACGACGTGGTGATCCCGGGCCAGCACGAGCTCGGCCTGGCCCTGCCGTGGGGCGGCATGTCACATCCGGTGTGGTTCAGGCATGACCCTCGGGTGGCCAACGTCAAGGCCCTGGGCGGGGTGTTCAACCGCCCGCTCATGCTGGGCGTGCCGCAGATCGTCAGCGCCGCGCTTCAGCAAACCGAAGGGCTGCCGGACAACGAGAAGCTGCGCGTGCTCACCGAGCACGCCTCGGCCGTGATGAACCAGATGCCGCCGCGGGAGAACACGCGGATCAACACCTCACTGGACTCGGTGCACGCCTCGGGCCCGCTGGGCCGCGCGCACTGCGTGATCCACGGCAACTCCAACTACAAGCAGACCGGCCTGATGCAGGCGTACGGGGCATACTCACTGCTGCAGCAGCCGCCCCGGCGGGTCGGCTTCGCGTCCGGCTGCCAGGCCTTCGGCCACCGCGAACTGCTCGGCGTGCTCCGCAGCTTCGGCCTGGTCATGGAGCCGAACCTCACCGTCTACCACTAGGAACCGGGGACAGCGTGCGCCTGACCGGATTTCTCGACAAGGGCGTCTCCCTGGGCGCGGAGGCTCCCTGCCTGACCGCGGCCGGGCGCACGCTGACCTACGGTGACGTTCAGCGGCTGTCCTGGCGGATCGCCCGCGCCCTGGACCGGTCCGGCGTCGGTCCCGGCGACAAGGTCGCGATCTTGTCGGCCAACGACCCCATCGCGTTCAGCTGCGTGTTCGGCATCTCCCGCGCGGGCGCGGTGTGGTGCCCGGTCAACCCGCGGAACGAGGCGGCGGAAAACCGCGACCTGCTCGATTTCTTCGACTGCAGCTGCCTGATCTTCCAGGCCGCCTTTGCCCCGCTGGTAGCCAAGATCCTGCCGGACCTGGCGAAGCTCAGCACCCTGGTCTGCCTCGACGGCCAGTCCGCGGGCGCGATCCCGTTCGATGACTGGATCGGTCCCGAGCCCGCCGAGCCCTATCAGGCCGAGCCGGACGGGGACATGGTCATGCTGGTTGGCACCGGAGGCACTACCGGGCGCCCCAAGGGGGTGATGCTGACCGGCCACAACATCGAGACCATGTCCGCGCTGACGCTGATGAGCTATCCGTTCCGGCCGCGTCCGAGGTATCTCGCCCTGGCACCGCTCACCCACGCGGCCGGCGTGCTGTGCTTCCCGGTGCTGACGCTCGGCGGTGAGATCGTCATCATGCCCAAGCCGGACCTGACCCAGTTCCTAGCCCTGGCCGAGCGGCACCGGATCACGCACACCTTCCTGCCGCCCACGCTGATCTACATGCTGCTGGACCATCACGACCTGCCGTCCACGGACCTGACCAGCCTGCAGTGTCTGTGGTACGGCGCGGCCCCGATGTCGGCCAGCCGGCTGGAGGAGGCCCTGACCAAGATCGGCCCGGTGATGGGGCAGCTGTTCGGCCAGTCCGAGGCGCCGATGATGATCTCGACGCTGGCTCCCGCCGAGCACTTCCGCGACGACGGATCGCTGGCCCGCGAGCGGCTGTCCTCGGCGGGCCGGCCCACCCCGCTCACCACGGTCGCGATCATGGATGACGCCGGGGTCCTGCTCGCCCCGGGCCAGCGCGGTGAGATCGTCGTGCGCGGCCCGCTCGTCATGGCCGGCTACTACAAGAACCCGCAGGCCACGGCCGAGGCGTCGGAGCACGGCTGGCACCACACCGGGGACATCGGCTACCTGGACGAGGACAACTTCCTGTTCATCGTGGACCGGGCCAAGGACATGATCATCACCGGCGGCTTCAACGTGTACTCCGCCGAGGTCGAGCAGGTCATCCTGACTCACCCGGCGGTCCAGGACTGCGCGGTCATCGGCCTGCCCGACGACAAGTGGGGCGAGCGGGTCACCGCGGTGCTCCAGCTGCGCTCTGGGCAGACGGTCACCGCGGACGAGATGCGCGGCTACGTCAAGGAGCGCATAGGCAGCGTCAAGGCACCCAAGCAGGTCGAGGTCTGGCCCGACCTGCCCCGGTCCAAGGTCGGCAAGGTCCTCAAGACCGACGTCAAGGCCCAGCTGAAGGCGGAGGCCGGTTAGCAGCCCTCCAGAGCCTGCTCGCGGAGCAGCGGAAGCAGCCGGTCGCCGACCCGGATGATCTCCCGCGTGTACGGGGTATCGGACAGCACGAAGTGCGTGATGCCGAGATCCCGGTACTTCTTCAGCGCGGCGGCGACGTCACCGGGCGAGCCGACGAGCCAGGTGGTGGCCGCGCCGCCGCCACCGAACTTGCCCGGCGTGGTGTAGAGGCAGGAATCGAGCACCTCACCCCGCGAAGCCAGGTCGAGCAGACGCTGCTGACCGACCGCGGTCCGGCCGGAGTGGGTCATCCGCACCTCGCCCGCGTTCGCCGCCATCTTGGCGACCTTCTCCTCCGCGTCACGCCACGCCTCGTCGGTGCTGTCCCGCACGACCGTGGTGATCCGGAGCCCGAACTCCAGCGGCGGGTGCTCGCGGCCAAGGGAGTCGCTGAGCGTCTTGAGCTTCTCGATGCGCTCGGCGATCCCATCCAGCGGCTCGCCCCAGAACAGCTGCACGTCCGCCTCGGTCGCCGACACCCGCTGCGCCGCCTCCGACGCGCCGCCGAAGTAGAGCGTCGGATGCCTGCCTTCTGCGGCCCGGTACGGTCGCGGCGCCAGCGTGGAGCCCTCCACCTGGAAGTGCGCGCCGCGGAAGGTGACGTTCTCCTGCGTCCACAGCTGCCGGACGAGCTGCAGGAACTCACGGGTCCTTTCGTACCGCTGGGCCGGGTCGGCCTTGCCGTCGCCGTACGCGGCGAGATTGTCCACCCCGGTGACGATGTTGACCAGGACGCGCCCCCTGGAGAGCTGGTCCAGGGTCGCCGCCGCGCTGGCGAAATGGGCCGGCTGCCAGTAGCCGGGACGGATCGCGATCAGCGGCTTGAATCTTGTCGTCTGGGCCGTGACCGCGGTGGCGACCGTGAACGTGTCCGGCCGTCCCCAGCTGGTCCCGAGCAGGGCCCCGGCCCAGCCATGCGCTTCCAGCAGGCGCGCCTGGCCGGTCGAGAACTCCAGCGACCCCCAGCCATCAACCGTCGGGTCACCGCGGTGGCCAGGCTCCACGGTATTCGGGATGTACCAGAGGAACTGCAGGTCCAGCACGCTCGGCCTCCTCAACGTGACGTGTCATCTCACCGTATTCACCAGCCTGGCGAACGGGTTGGCGCAGGCCACCTGGGCTACGACCGGGTGCTCTGCCGGTTACGCCCGGGTTTAGGTTGAAGCATGGACTATCGCACGCTGGGGCATAGCGGCTGCGCGGTGTCGGCCTTTGCGCTCGGGACCATGACCTTCGGCGTGGAGACTGACGAGCTCGGCGCGCATGACCAACTGGACCATTTCGCCGAGGCGGGCGGCACATTAGTCGACACGGCCGATGTTTACGGCAACGGGAGGTCGGAGGAGATCATCGGCCGCTGGCTGGCCAGCCGGCCGGCCGAGATCACCGAGCGAGTCGTGCTGGCCACGAAAGGCCGCTTCCCGCTGGATGACTCGCCCAACGGTGCCGGGTTGTCGGCGCGGCACCTGACCCGCGCGCTGGACGCGTCGCTGCGCCGGCTCGGCGTCGAGGCGGTTGACCTGTATCAGCTTCACGCGTTCGATCCGTGGACGCCGCTAGAGGAGACAGTGCGTACCCTCGACGGGTTCGCCCGCGCTGGCAAGGTCCGCTACTGGGGGCTGTCGAACTTCACCGGCTGGCAGCTGACGAAGGCGGTGCACCTGGCCGACGCGCTGGGTGCCGCCGGCCCGGTGACGCTTCAGCCGCAGTACAGCCTGCTGGTGCGGGAGGTTGAGTGGGAGATCGTGCCTGCCGCGATGGACGCAGCCATGGGGCTGCTGCCCTGGAGCCCGCTCGGCGGTGGCTGGCTGTCGGGCAAATACCAGCGAGACCAGCGGCCGTCCGGCGCCACCCGCCTGGGCGAGGACCCGAACCGCGGCATGGAGGCCTACGACCGGCGAGGCACGCAGCGCACCTGGGACGTCATTGACGCGGTGCAGAAGATCGCCGACGAGCGCGGCGTGTCCATGGCCGAGATCGCGCTGGCCTGGGTGAGCGATCGTCCGGCGGTGACCTCGACGATCCTCGGCGCTCGCACGACCGAGCAGCTGCAGATCAACCTTCGCGCCGCTGACCTGCACCTCGGCCCGGCCGAAACCGCCGCGCTCAACGCCGCGAGCGACCCGCAGCCTCCTGACTACCCATACGGCGAGCTGGGAATCGAGCAGCGCGACCGCCACCTCGCCGGCGGTGCCTAGACCGGCCGGGCGTGATCAGCGGGATCCCGGTCAGACGAACAGCGGCTCGGCCGCCGTCCGGTCCACCAGCTCACGCATCGCCGTGTCGTTCGGCGGCCCGCCGAACCGGCTGGCCGCGTCAAGGACTCTCGGCAGCAAGTCCAGATCCCCCACGCTGCAGAGAAATACCCCGGGCCGGCTCATCGCCCACCACACGGAGAGGTCGATGTCGTCCTGCTTCTCAAGCGGCTCGTACCAGGTCGCCCGGGTGTGCGGCCGGCCCGCCCACGGGCGCAGCGCGATCGACTTGATCGTCTGCACCGCCACGCGCCGCTCCCGGCAGGTCTCGTACAGGGCGTTGAAATTATCGGCGTAGTACGGGTTCTGCATCGTGATGAAGTTGTACGGAAGCAGAACCGAGTCGAAGCCGAACCGCTCGAGACTGCGGCGGTGCGTCGCGGCGATCTGGCTGCCGTGGCCGGTCACCCCAATCCAGCGGATGAGGCCCTGCTCCCGGGCTTCGACGGCGGCCTCGAGCGCCCCGCCAGGACTCAGGGCTTCGTCCCACTCGATCGGATCGGCGAGGGAATGCAGCTGCCAGAGGTCAACGTGATCGACCCCCAGCCGGTCCAGGGACCGGTGCAGTTCCTCGCGGGCCCCGGCCGCGGTGCGCTCGTCACCCTTGGTGGCGAGGAAGAAACGGCCCGGTTCGCGCTGCAGCCACGGCCGGATGCGCACCTCGGCCTCGCCATAGGACGAGGCCACGTCCAGATGGTTCACGCCGTGGGCGAGCAGGACGTCCAGGGCCTCGTCCGCGTCCCGCTGGGAGACCTGCCCGAGAGCCGCCCCTCCGAAGATCACCCGGCTGCTCTGGTGGCCGGTGCGGCCGAACTCTGCCTGCTCGATGGGCACGAGGCCTCCCGAAGTGCCGAAAGCTGAGTCTGAGATTACAGCCCATCGTGATGGCAGGTCAGCGCAACGGCGCCCAGGCGTATAGTCCGTGCGAGGTGACCGGGGGACGTGGGAAGGGAGCGGCGTGCCCGACGAGCTTGACGCGCTGGCCGACGAGCTGACTCAGCGCCTGGCCGCATTGGGCAGCGCCCTGGTCGCGTTCTCCGGCGGGGTGGACTCCTCTCTGGTGGCTGCGCTGGCCGCCCGGGCGCTGGGAGACCAAGCCCTCGCCGTAACCGCCGTGTCGCCCGCCCTCGCGTCCGGCGAGCTGGACGGCGCCCGGGCGGTGGCCCGCGCCGTCGGTGTCCGGCACGAGCTGATCAGCACGGCCGAACTGGAGCGCGACGACTACCGGCGCAACGACCGCTTCCGCTGCTACTTCTGCAAATCCGAGTTGTACGACCGGCTGGCCGCGCTGGCCCGGCGCCGCGGAATCGCCGTCGTGCTGTCCGGCGCCAACGCCGACGACATCGGTGACTGGCGGCCGGGGCTGCGGGCGGCGGCCGAGCGCGGTGTCCGGCATCCCCTGCTGGAGTCGTCCGTGGGGAAGAGCCAGGTGCGGGCGCTGGCCCGGCACTTGGGGGTTCCGAGTGCGGACAAGCCGGCGTCGCCGTGCCTGGCATCGCGGCTGCCTTATGGCACCCCGGTCAGCGCCGATGTGCTGTCGCAGGTGGACCGGGCCGAGCTGAGCCTGAAGGAGCGGGGTTACCTGGAACTGCGGGTGCGGCATTTCGGTGATCTCGGCCGGGTGCAGCTCGGCGCGGCGGACCTGCCACGGACGGCCGACCCCGATGAGCATGCGGCGGTGCTGGCCTGCGTCCGAGCGGCTGGATATCAGCGGGCGAAGATCGACGAGCAGCCGCTGCGATCCGGTTCGCTGAACCTCGACATCACGCCGGTCAGCCGTGGCGGCTGACGGTCCCGGCATGCCTGGGGCAGTCGGGGCTGCGGGCGTCCCGCTGGGCGAGTTCGCCCTGCTGGACGTCGATCGCCGGCGGCGGACCGGCGTCCCGGAAGTGGTTTTCGGCGAAGGCAAGACGCCCGAGCAGATCTTCGCGCTTCTGGCCGAGTTGCGGGCCCGCGACCCGGAGGCGCCGGCTCTGGCGACGCGCTGCGCCGCCGGCGTCCTGGACGGGGCGGCCACCCGTTTCGCTGGCGACGCCGTACACGTCGATCATGTGGCCGGAACCGTCGCGGTGGGGGCCCTGCCGCCAGCGCGCGGCAACGTGCTGGTCGTGACCGCCGGCACGACGGACCTGAAAGTGGCCCGGGAATGCGTGGCAACGCTGGGCGTGCTGGGCGTTCGCGCGGATGTCCTCGCCGACGTCGGCGTGGCCGGGCTCGGGCGGCTGCTGTCCCGGCTGGACGACCTGCGCGCCGCCGAGTGCGTCGTCGTCGTGGCCGGGATGGACGGTGCCCTGCCGAGTGTGGTCGCCGGACTGGTCAGCGCGCCGGTGATCGGCGTGCCGACCAGTGTCGGCTACGGCGTCGCCGCCGGCGGCCTGGCCGCAGCGGCCTGCATGCTCGCCTCGTGCAGCCCGGGCCTGGTCGTCGTCAATATCGACAACGGATTCGGGGCGGCCGCCCACGCCGCCAAGATCATCCGCGCGGTTCACCGGTGACGGACCGGCCGGGCGCCGCCTACGTGGACGCGACCGCGGGCGTGGCCGGTGACATGCTGCTCGCCGCCCTGCTCGATGCGGGCGCCGACGTGGAGCGGGTGCGCGGAGCCATTGCGTCACTCGGCGTGCCCGGTCTCGGGCTGCGGACCGAGACTGCCCGCAGGAGCGGGCTCGCGTGCCTGAGGGCCGTGATCACCATGCCGACGGCGACCGACCGTGAACGGCACCTCGCCGACGTGCTCGGGCACGTCGGCGCCACTGACCTCTGCCCGGCCGGGAAGGATCTCGCGACACGGGTCTTCCGGCTGCTGGCCGAGGCGGAGGGGGCGGTGCACGGCGAGCCGCCCGAAGACGTGCAGTTCCACGAGGTGGGCGCGTTCGACTCACTGGCCGACGTGGTAGGAGCGGCGGCCGCGCTGGAGGATCTCGGACTGCTGCGGCCCGGCGCGGTGGTTAGCTGCTCGGCCCTGGCCGCCGGAAGCGGATTCGTCACCACCCGGCACGGCCGCCTTCCGGTCCCGGCTCCCGCGGTTCTGCATATCGCCGCCGCGGCCGGCCTGGACCTGACCAGCGGCGACCTGATCGGTGAGCGCACCACACCGACCGGTGCGGCCCTGGTCGCGGCGGCGGCCACACCGGGGGGCTTTCCAGCCATGACGGTACGCGCAGTGGGCACCGGCGGCGGTGGCCGTGACACTCCGGACCGGCCCAACATCACCAGGGTGGTCGTCGGAGCGCCAGCCGTGGAGCGGGACCTGCGCGAGGGCGACGTGACCGTGGTCGAGAGCACAGTCGATGACCTTGACCCCCGGCTGTGGCCTTCGGTCCTGCAGGCAGTCCGGGCGGCCGGCGCCTGGGACTGCTGGTGTGTGCCGATCATCGGCCGGCACGGCCGCCCGGGGCAGGTCCTCACCGCCCTGTGCGCTGAACCAGTCCATGGTGCCGTGGCCGCCGCGATTTTCGCCCACACCGGCACACTCGGCGTCCGCTGGTCCCGGATGAACCGGCTGACCGTCTCCCGGGCGTCGGTGAAGGTCGAAGTGGGACCGCCGGGCAACAGGCACGCTGTTACGGTCAAGGTGGCCAACACCACAGATGGCCTTGCGGACTTCGGAACGGCCACGGCAGAGCTGGCCGACGCGGAAGCCGCCGCCCTGGCGCTGGGCTGGCCGGTGCGGGCCGTCTGCGAAGCTGCGGTCGCGCAGTACCGCGCCCAGGCGGCAGCCCCGCGATCACAGAGCAGCGACTGACAGACGACTAATACAGCACGGCATCGGGCAAAGGCCGAGAAAGCAGCGGGCTACTGTCCGGCCGGTTTCCATACCTCGCGGGCGACGCGCAGGAAATTCGCGCCCATGATCGCGGCGATGTCGGCAGCCGGGTAGCCGCGGCCGGCGAGCTCGGCTTCGAGCGGCGCGAGCTGTTCTGGCGGGAAGAAGTCCACCCGTGTTCCCCGGTAGCTGGCCGGGAAGATCTGCGAGTTCGCCAACTCAAGCTCGAGGTCATCGGTGTCGAAGACGTAGTCGGTCCCAATGCCGACGTGCTGCGGGCCGACGAGATCCACGGCGTAGTCGATGTGCCGGGCCATCGCCTGCACAGTGATGTCGTTGTCGCCGAGGAAGATGCCGACGCCGTTTATTCCGATGACGCCGCCGGTGCCGGCGCATGCGCGGGCTTGGTCGTCGCGGATGTTGCGCTCGTGATCCCACACCGAGCGCATGTTCGAGTGGCTGAAGATGGCTGGGCTGGCGGTTCGTTCCAGGGCATCCATGGAGGTTCGGTAGCCGCAGTGAGAGACGTCGACCACCATGCCGACCCGGTTCATCTCCTCGACCACGGCGCGGCCGAAGCTGGTCAGCCCGGTATCCTCCGGCGCGTGGCAGCCGAACCCGGCCAGGTTCTGCCCGTTGTAAGTCATCAGCATCGACCGCACGCCAAGGTCGTAATAGGCCTGGATCATGGCGATCTCGCCGCCCAGCGGGTTGGTGTCCTCAAGATCGAAACCCACGACCAGCCTGCCTTGCTGCTGGGCCGCCAGCAAGTCGTCGACGGTTGACACCAGCGTGAACGGCTCGCTGCTGAGCAGGACCTGCCGCCGCCAGGAGCCGAGCACACGCATGGTGGCGTCGATGTCGTGCGGCGCGAATCCGACGTTCACCGACAGGTAGCTGACGCCCGCGTCGAGGTAGCGACGCAGGGGGGCGATGTCACACTCCGCCCGCACCGGCAGGCAGCAATGCTGCTCCCACCCGAACGAGCTGGTGAGCCTGCCTGCCTCGGCAGCTGTCTGGGTCACTGTCACCTCTCGGCCTGGTCAGCGCAATGGGAAGCTCTGTGCCTGCTCGGCTTTCGGACGAGCGCCGAAGATCCGCCGCTCGGACTCGTCGATGGGCACGTCGTTGATGCTGGCCTCGCGCCGCCGCATGTACCCGTCGTCGTCGAACTCCCACAGTTCGTTGCCATAGCTGCGGTACCACTGGCCTGCTGAGTCGTGGGACTCGTACTGGAAGCGGACAGCGATCCGGTTGCCGGCGAATGACCACAGGTCCTTGCGCAGCGCGTAGTCCAGTTCGCGGCTCCACTTGTGGTGGAGGAACTCGATGATCTCAGCCCGGCCAGTGATGAACTCGTCCCGGTTTCGCCAGACCGAGTCCTCCGCGTAGGCGCCGGCGACCCGCTCTGGGTCCCGGGTATTCCAGGCGTCCTCGGCAGCCTGCACTTTCTGGCGGGCCGTTTCCTCCGTGAACGGCGGCAACGGCGGTCGCTGAGCCACACTGGCCTCCCGGCAGAAAACGATCACTCCTCACCGTGCACCGTACCGCGCGCACCCTCTCCCCCGTTCAGGCCGGGGTCGCTGCCCTGGACGCCGCCGCTGCGAGGATGGTTCTCGTGTCCATCGCCGCGGAAAACCCCGGGCCGCAGCTGCGCTAGCGCGCGAACGCGGCTTCGTGGTGCTGACCGAGACCGTCGTGCAGTCCGAGGCGCATCTGCCGTTTGCAGGCCTTCATCAGCGTGCCGTCCTCGACGCGGCCTTCGGGCTCGGGCGGGAACCGGCGCCGGAGCGATTCCGGATCGCGATGGCCGTACTCGAGTTGCTTGGTGAGGCCGCGACCGACGCACCGCTGCTGGTCTTGGCCGAGGAACTGCTTCGCCCGCTGCGTTTCCGCGCGGCGGATTTGCCTCCCGCGCAGGCAGCAGGACGTTTATCCGTCGTTCTTTGGCCAGGGCGGACATCTCGGACAGGAGCCTCGACTTCCGGATCCCCGGGTCACCGCGGAGCACCAGCGCGGCACCAGCGTGTTCGATGTCGTCCAGGAGACCGGTTCAGCACCTCTAGCTTGAAAACACGCCCAAAAAGCGGTGGCCGATCCTTCGACAGCTCCGGCCTCAGCGCAGTTGCCGGGGGTCAAGGCCGGCCGTGGCGCCGCCGCGACCGCGCCCACGTGCGGGCGACTATCCGCGCCAGTGTCAGCGAGGCCAGAACCACGACGGTCGTGTCGACCGCGGGTACCCAGCGGACCTGGTCGCCCTTGACGATGTAGACGCCTGCAGGCAGCACCAAGGCGCCGAAACCCCCGCCAGTCTCCGCCCGCCCCGAATCCTGCGATGCGGCGTCGTGTACTGCCCGGTCGCTCTCCGGCAAGGGATCGGAATCGGCGCCCGGCTCGCTGTGGCGAGGGCGTGCGGTACCCCCGCCACCTCCGCCAGCCACCAGCGCCACAGGAATGATGAGCACGCCGTCCTTCTCGTATGCAGTACCGAACGAGCGGTGCACGGAGAGATTCTCTCCCGCTCTCGCCAACAGGTTCTCCACGTCCATGTCAACCATCTTCTCCTGCACCTGGCTGGCCAGCTTGATCACCCCGCGTAAGTCCTGATCGGCGCGGGGATCTCACTAGGTATGAGCACGATGACGCTCCCCGAGGGCCTGACCTACGTGCCCGGGTTCCTCACCGCGGCCGAGGAACGCGATGTGCTGACAGTGGTGGCGACGGTCGAGCTGCATCCGTACGTGCTGCACGACACGCCGTCGCGGCGGCTGGTGCAAGCCTTCGGCCGCGCCCAGATCACCGGCGCATACGGTGATGGCCCGGCAGTGCCGATCCCCGCCGAGCTGGAGTGGCTCCGGGACCGCTGCGCCGTCCTGATGGGCCGCGAACCCGGTGAACTGGAGGACCTGCTTGTTACCCAATACCCGCCCGGCGCAGGGATCGGCTGGCACCGCGATGCCCCACAATTCGGCGACGTCAGCGGCGTCTCGCTGCTGACCGCGTGCCGGATGCGGTTTCGCCGGGGTCGGCCCCGCGCCTGGGAGACCGTCGAACTCACCCTCGAGCCCCGTTCCGCCTATGTCCTGTCCGGCCCGGCACGGACACAATGGCAGCACCATATCCCGCCAGTGACCCAGGAGCGGTGGTCGATGACGTTTCGCACCCTGCGCCATCCCACACCCGGCACACGGTAAGCGGCCCTCCTCAAACGGCTCATCGCAGACGCCGTTCCTCCAGCCCGTACATCCCCGGGGCCCAGCCTTTCCCTAGGTGAAGGCTAAGCGGCGTTGAGGAGCCGGACAGGAGGGCTGTCCAGGTAGGCACGGGCCATCGCATAACGCCGTTCGATGTGGCCTAGCGCGATGTTGCAGGTATGGCACAGGAGCCCTCGGATGCACTCTCCGCACGATCGCCTCTTCGCCTCGCAGCACGTGTGATCATGATCTATATGGATGAGCTGTCCCTGTGCAAACGGCTCGTGACACATGCCGCAGGCCTGCTGCTGCGCATCCAGCAAAAGGTAGAACTGCTCCTCAGTCAGCCCGTAACAAGTGATGCGGTACTTCCGCTTAGATTTTCTGCGGGACTCCGGTGACTGGAGGTGCGGGTGATCGCGCCGGTATGCTCTCTGGCGCGCCATGTTCTCGGCTGTCATGCAGTATCCACCGTGGCCCGGCGTGCGCGCACACGTAGTCATCTTGCGCGGCATCCACTTACCGCACAGGGCTTTAGCCGTATTCCAGTCACTAGCTGACATGGCAGTCATCCGCCTTGGTCCATCGGAACTGGAGACGGGGCCGGAGAATCCGGTGGGCGCAATTGGGTTCGAACCAATGACTTTCCGCTTGTAAGGCGGACGCTCTACCACTGAGCTATGCACCCTGAAGTCGCTGGACGCACGACACTTCTCGTCGGCCGCAGCCCCGGCTAGCGTACCCGCTCGGTGATGACGACAGAGTAGCTGTCCGCACCGACAAAACAAGGCAAACCAAGGACGGCCTCGCTCAGGCGCCACCATCGGCTGCAGGGGCCAGCGCGCCGACCAGCGCATACATCGCCTGGTTGGCGGGCGTGGGCACGCCGTGGCGCCGGCCGAGCCTGGTGATCGCGCCGCTCAGCAGCTTGTTCTCCAGCTCCCGGCCTGCCAGGCGGTCGTACAGCATCGAGGTCCCGTCCTCCTCGCCGAACCCCTCGTAGAAGTGCATCGTGGCGGCCACGTCCTCCTGGCCCAGCTTCGCACCCTCGACGATCCCGACGGCCACGGCCTCGGCGAGCAGCACCTGGATGAGTTCGCGGACCTCCGCATCCCGGAAGACACCGTGCCGACCGCGCCCGCGCCGATGACGGCGACCTCCGGCACTGCCGCTTCCTCCTCCGCTCCCCCGGGCTCCGGACAGACGACAACGTGCGCACCGGTAGGGCACGCACGTTGTCAGGCTGCTGATCAGGACCTGGTGGCGCAGACCTCCTGAGCCCCGGCGGATGCTGCCTGCTGCGGCACCGCGGCCTTCTCCGGCTCTGCAGTGGCGGCGCTCGGCAGCACACCGCGCGCCCGCGCCGGAAGGAAGATCAGGGCCACGAACGCGGCGGCGGCGGTTGCCCCGGCGGCCACCAGCGAACCGTGGTGCAGTCCGGTCATGAAGGCCTGGCGGGTGGCGTCCGCGGCCACCTCGCGCAGGCCGGGCGGCAGGTGCCCGGCGATGGCCAGCCCGGCGGCCACCGACTGCCCGGCCGTCGACGCGACCCGGGCGGGCACGCCCAGCCCGCTCAGCGTCGACACAATGTGGCTCGCGTACGCCGAGCTCAGCACCGAGCCGACGACCGCGACCCCGAGCGTGCCACCCAGTTCGCGGGTGGTGTCGTTCACGGCCGAGCCGACACCGGCCTTGTCCGGCGGCAGGGCGCCCATGATGGCCTCGGTGGCCGGGCTTGCGGTCAGGCCGAGACCGGCCGCCATGAGGACCATCGCGACGATGATCCGGCCCCAGTAGGGAGTGTCGACCCCCGTGGTGGCCGCAACCAGGAAACCCGCGCTCATCAGCAGCATCCCGCCGGTCACGACCGCCTTGGTCCCCACCCGCTTCATCACCGCGATGGCGGCCGGCGAGAAGGCGCCGGTCACGATCGCGAACGGCAGCGTCGCCACGCCCGCGCGCAGCGGGTCGTAGCCGCGCACGAGCTGGAAGTACTGGGTGATCATGAAGATGAACCCGAACAGGCCGAAGAAGGCCAGCGCGATCGAGACGCTGCCCGCGGTGAACCGCGGGTTGCGGAACAGCCGCACGTTGAGCATCGGGTCCGGGCGGCGCAGCTGGCTGGCGACAAAAACCGTCAGCAGCACCGCGGCACCGGCGAACCCGCCGAGGGTCGCGGCCGACAGCCAGCCGAGGCTCGGCGCCTCGATGACCGTGTAGGTGAGCAGGCCGATGCCGGCAATGGAGAGCAGCGCGCCGACCGGGTCGAACCGTCCAGCCTTCGGGTCACGCGACTCCGGCAGCAGCCACGCTCCGGCCGCCAGGGCGACGATCACGATCGGCACGTTGACCAGGAACACCGAGCTCCAGGTGAAGTGCCGGAGCAGCAGCCCGCCGGTCACCGGGCCGATGGCGACGGCCAGGCCGGACACGCCGGACCAGATGCCGATCGCGGTGGCCCGCTCCTTGGCTGAAGTGAACACGTTGGTCAGCAGCGCCAGCGTGGCCGGGTAGATGAGCGCGGCGGCCAAGCCCATGGCCCCGCGGGCGGCTATCAGCTCGCCGGTGCTGCGGGACAGCGCCGCGGCGACCGAAAACACCGCGAACAGCACCAGGCCAATCTGCAGCCAGCGGCGGCGGCCGAACCGGTCGCCCATGTTCCCGCCGACGAGCAGCAGCCCGGCGAACATCAGCGTGTAGGCGTCCACGACCCACTGCAGGTCCTGCGTGGACGCCGACAGCTTCCGGCTGATCGTCGGCAGCGCTACGTTGACGATCGTGTTGTCGACCACGACGAGAAGCACGCTGAGGCACAGGACCGCCAGGATCCACCAGCGTCGGCGCTCCGGCCGGGCTTGCGGAAGGGTGCGCGTTGCCATCGGAACCTCCTGTAGAACGTTGTACTATAACTGTGTAACATTGTTCTACAGATGTCAAGCGGAACCGCGTCAGGAGGAGCCGTCATGAGTGCTGCGAACCCGGAGCCCGGGCGGCCATCGCCGACGCCGTGCGCGAACCCAGAGCCCGGGCGGAGGTCACGGACGCCGAGCGCGAACGTGGAGCGGGAACTTGTCTCAGCCGCCGAGGCGGTCCTGGTCCGCGACGGGCCGGGCGGGGTGACCGTCCGCGCGGTGGCGGCCGAGGCGGGCATCGCCCCGATGGGCGTCTATAACCGGCTCGGCGGCAAGGATGGGCTCGTCGACGCGCTGCTGATCATGGGGTTCGACCGGCTGCGCGCCTCGGTCGAGGCGGGGCCGGAGCCGGACATGCTGGACCGGCTGCGCGCCTGTGGCATGCGCTACCGCGAGTTCGCGCTCGCCAACCGCCACTTCTACGCGATCATGTTCGAGGACGCCATCCCGCACGAGCACTCCTCGGACGAGGTGGCCGAGCACGCGGGGGCGGCGTTCGGCGCGCTGGTGCGCAATGTGGAAGCCGCCGCGGTGGCCGGGCGGATCGAGGCGGCGGATCCCATCGAGGTCGCGCAGCAGGTCTGGAGCGCGGTGCACGGCGCCGTGGCGCTGGAGCTGAAGGGCCTGGTGCAGACGCCGGACCCCGAGGCGACCTACCGGGAGACCGTCGACACCGTGCTCCGCGGCCTGGCGGTCTAAGCGCCGCGCCCTGCATTTTCATGATGGTGGTGGTTGATTTTGGCTGCTATGCCGGATCACCACGATCATGGAATGGCGGGCCGGTGCGCGCCGCGGCGCGACACTTTCATGATCGTGGCGGATTTGTTGTCGTATCTGCTAAAAATCCACCGCGATCATGGGATGGCGGGCTGGGCTGCACGCCGCCGACCCGCATCGGGGGGCGGTCAGCCGATCCGGGCGGGCTTGCCTGCCCGGCCGAGGACGCGGGCCAGGGCAAGCTCGACTTCTTCGGCGAGGCTCGGAGTATCGCCGAGGTCCGGACCCGAGCCGGGCACGCTCTCCGCCCCGGCGGCGGGCGCCACGCTGGGGATGGGGCCCACGCCCGCGGCGGCGGCAGCGGAACTCGGCTCGCGGACGTAACCGCAGTCGCGGCACTCGACCTCGCCGAGCCTGCGCACCAGGTGCACGCTCGAGCAGACCGGGCACTGGTCGAGCTCGCCGGCCCAGTCGACCGAGGACTGGCAGGCCGGGCAGATCAGCACCTGGCGGTCGGCCCGGACGCCCCGCTTCCAGGGGCTCTCGCCCCGGTCGGGGTCGACCTGCCGCGCACCACACCGATAGCAGGGCATGAAGTATGTTCCGATTCTGCCGTTCCCCCAGAACGCGCCCGTCAGCTGGCTAGTCCAGCTCCGCCAGCGCTTTCTGATACTCGGCGATGTCCCGTGCCTGCGGTACCGGGTTCACGACCTTCCACCGCACGACGCCATTCTTATCGATGATGAAGGTTCCGCGCGTCGCTATTCCCATCTTCTCATCGAACACGCCATACGCCTTCGCGACCTCGCCGTGCGGCCAGAAGTCCGACAGCAGGGCGAACTGGAAGTGCTCCGCGTCGGCCCACGCGCGGTGCGCGAAGCCCGAGTCGACCGACACCGTGAGCAGCTCGACGTCGTCCCGCGACACCTCGGGGAACTCGTCGCGCATCGCGCACAGCTCGCCGGTGCAGACCCCGCTGAAGGCCAGCGGGTAGAACACGACCACGACGTTCTTCTTGCCGCGGAAGCCGGAGAGCTTCACGGGGGTGCCGTGCTGGTCTTTTAGCTCGAAATCCGGTGCCTCGTCGCCGACCTCAACAGCCATTGCTGGTCCTTTCCTTCACGGTGGGATGCTGGCACGGGCTGCTGACAGAGCCCGCGCGTTGCGCGACGAGTTCAGTCTGCCATCAGCGCCGGCGAGCCGCGCCAGCCACCCGGGCGCAGCACTCAGCGCCCTGGGGAACCGGCGCGAGTGCGGCGGAGGTTCAGCGACGCGCCTTCGGCGCGACCAGCCGGGTGCCCGACCAGTCCCTCCCGGCACTCACGGTGGACGTCTGCGACAGCCCCGCCGTTGGCGCCGACTCACCGATCTCGCTGGGTTCCACGTGACCGTCCCGGCCCGACTTGGGCGTGAACAGCCAGATATAGCCGCCGTCGGCGAGCGGTGTCAGCGCGTCCACCAGCGCGTCCACGAGATCACCGTCCCCGTCCCGCCACCAGAGCAGGACCACATCGACAACATCGTCGAAGTCCTCGTCGACGAGCTCAACATCCTGCACCGCGGCGATCGACTCGCGAATCTGCTCGTCGCAGTCTTCGTCGTAGCCGATCTCCTGCACCACCTGGCCCGGCTTGATGCCAAGCCGCCCGGCCAGGTCGCGCTGGTCTTGCGCCTGGCCCGCGGTCGCGCTCACTGACGTCCTCCTGAGTCCCTTCCCGCTGCCCGCTGGCGCGCATCTCGCCCCGCACCACGCCCGCGAACGGCGGCTCTAGTCAGGCGCGACGCTGTGAGCGCCGTCACCTCTTGATCGGACAGTTCACACTGGGCAGGGCCGGTGCGCAAGTCACAATTCGCACACAGGCCCAAAACAACGGTCATGGCTTGATCTTCCCCCGCAGCCGACGGCGTTACCCGACCAGCGACAGGCGCACCTGTCTGTCCGGATTATCAGCATTAAGGTCTACAATTGCCACGGACTGCCAGGTTCCAAGCGCCAGCCGGCCGGATACCACCGGCAGCAGCGTGAACGGCGCCACGAATGCGGGCAGCACGTGCGACCGCCCGTGCCCGCGGGAGCCGTGCGCGTGCTGCCAGCGGTCGTCGGCGGGCAGCACGCCCGCCAGCACCGCCAGCAGGTCCTGGTCGCTGCGGGCGCCCAGTTCGATCACCGCGACGCCCGCCGTGGCGTGCGGCACGAACACGTGCAGCAGGCCGTCGCCGCCACCGGACGCCTCGCGCGCGAAGTCCTCGCACTGCCGGGTTATGTCGTAGACGGAGTCGGAGTGCCCGGTGTGCACCCGGATGGTTTCAGTTTTCATACGGAACGCGACGCCACGTGCTTAAGCCTTCGCCTTGCGCTGCCTTGGTGTGGCCTTCGCCCTGCGCGTCGGGTGCTCGACGACCGCGTCCGGCCCCGGGAAGATGAGGCAGGTGTGGCCGTCGTCAAACTCGACCAGGTAGGGCGGTGCGCCACTCGAGTCGCGGACCTCGACGATCACGCCGGTCCGCTCGGGGTGGCCCACGACACTACCCCGCACGTGCAGCCGGTCTCCGACTACAGCCTGCATGCGTTCACCTCCTACGCAGGTCCTCCGCTTAGCCCCTGGTCCTACCCAGACTGGCATAGGCAAACAGCGAAGTGAAGGCACCACGGCACGCGCGGCGTAGCGTTACCGGCCAGTAAAGATGCGTTCAGGGCACTCGCTTGCGAGGATGACAATTAAGGGTAAGAACCAGTGCACTGGGCGGCGGAGTGCTGCCTGATCAGACACACGGGACCGCAGGCCGGCCGGCCGCGGCACCGCGGGAAGGCAAGGAACAGCTCGTGGCCTCTGGACGCCAGCGCTTTTCGATCATCAGCGACGGCCTGCCCAGCCAGCTTCCGGACATCGACCCCGACGAGACCAGGGAATGGATCGACTCGTTCGACGATGTCGTCAGGGCTCGCGGCCGGTCCCGGGCCCGGTACCTCATGCTCCGGCTGCTGGAGCGGGCCCGTGAGCAGCAGGTGGGCGTGCCCGGGCTGCGCAGCACCGACTACATCAACACGATCCCGCCCGAGCGCGAGCCGTGGTTCCCTGGTGACGAGTACATCGAGCGCCGGATCCGCGCCTATATCCGCTGGAACGCCGCGGTGATGGTGTCCCGGGCGAACCGGCCCGGGATGGGCGTCGGCGGGCACATCGCCACCTATGCGTCGGCCGCCAGCCTCTACGAGGTCGGGTTCAACCACTTCTTCCACGGCAAGGACCACGGCGAGTCCGGCGACCAGGTGTTCATCCAGGGCCACGCGGCGCCCGGCATCTACGCCCGGGCGTTCCTCGAGGGCCGGCTGACCGAGGACCAGCTGAACGGCTTCCGCCAGGAACTGTCGCACCGCGGGCAGGGCGGCGGCCTGCCGTCCTACCCGCACCCCCGGCTGATGCCGGACTTCTGGGAGTTCCCGACCGTGTCCATGGGCCTCGGTGCGATCAACGCGATCTACCAGGCCCGGTTCAACCGGTACCTGCTGGCCCGGGAGCTCAAGGACACCAGCCGGTCGCACGTATGGGCCTTCCTCGGCGACGGCGAGATGGACGAGCCCGAGGCCCGCGGCGCGATCCAGGTGGCCGCGCGCGAGGAACTGGACAACCTGACCTTCGTGATCAACGCCAACCTGCAGCGCCTGGACGGCCCGGTGCGCGGCAACGGCAAGATCATCCAGGAGCTTGAGGCGACATTCCGCGGCGCGGGCTGGAACGTCATCAAGGTGATCTGGGGCCGGGACTGGGATCCGCTGCTGGCCAAGGACACCGACGGGGTGCTGGTCAACAAGATGAACACCACACCGGACGGCCAGTTCCAGACCTACGCGGTGGAGTCCGGCGCGTACACGCGGGAGAACTTCTTCGGCGGGGACCCGCGGCTGCGCGCCATGGTCGAGCACCTGTCCGACGACGAGATCCGCAACCTGTCCCGTGGCGGCCATGACTACCGCAAGGTCTACGCGGCGTTCAAGGCGGCGCAGGAGCACGTCGGCCAGCCGACCGTGATCCTGGCGCACACGATCAAGGGCTGGACGCTCGGCCCCGACTTCGAGGCGCGCAACGCCACCCACCAGATGAAGAAGCTTACCGTGGCGGAGCTGAAGGAGTTCCGCGACCGGCTGTACCTGGACATCCCGGACGCAGCCCTCGAGGCCGCGCTGCCGCCGTACTACCACCCGGGCGAGAAGTCCGATGAGATCCAGTACATGAAGGAGCGCCGGGCCGCGCTCGGCGGCTACCTGCCCAAGCGCGTGGTGCGCGCCAAGCCGCTGCCGCCGCCCGGCGACAAGCCGTACGACGACCTGCTGAAGGGCTCCGGCAAGCAGCCGGTCGCCACCACGATGGCGTTCGTCCGGCTGCTCAAGGACCTGATGAAGGACCGGCAGATCGGCGCGCGGTTCGTGCCCGTGATCCCGGACGAGGCCCGCACGTTCGGGATGGACTCGCTGTTCCCGACCGCGAAGATCTACGACCCGCACGGCCAGACCTACGAGGCCGTCGACCGCAGCCTGCTGCTGTCGTACAAGGAATCCGAGAAGGGCCAGATCCTGCACGAGGGGATCAGCGAGGCCGGCGCGATGGGCTCGGTGATCGCCGCGGGCTCCGCGTACGCGACGCACTCCGTCCACATGATCCCGGTCTACATCTTCTACTCGATGTTCGGGTTCCAGCGGACCGGCGACCAGATGTGGGCGCTCGGCGACCAGATGGGCCGCGGCTTCCTGCTCGGGGCGACCGCGGGCCGCACCACGCTGGCCGGTGAGGGCCTGCAGCACAACGACGGCCAGTCGGTGCTGCTCGCGTCGGCCAACCCGGCGTGCGTGTCCTACGACGCGGCCTGGGCGTATGAGCTGTCGTTCATCGTCCGGGACGCGCTGCGGCGGATGTACAGCCCGTCGCCCGACCACCCGGACGGCGAGGACATCTTCTACTACCTGACCGTCTACAACGAGCCGTACGTCCAGCCCCCGGTTCTGGCCGACTACCCGGGTGGCGTCGAGGCGCTGGAGCGCGGCGTCCTGCGGGGCCTGTACCGGTACGCCGACGCGCCGCAGCCCACCGACACGGGCGAGGCCGGCGAGGCTGGCGGGGAGCGGCCGAGCGAGCGGCCGCGGGCGCAGATCCTCGCCTCGGGCGTTGGGCTGCGCTGGGCGCTGGAGGCGCAGCGGCTGCTGGCCGAGGACTGGGGTGTGGCTGCCGAAGCATGGTCGGCCACGTCCTGGACCGAGCTGCGCCGGGACGCGCTGAACTGCGACGAGTGGAACATGCTGCACCCGGACGCGGAGCCGCACGTGCCGCACGTGGTCAGCGCGCTGGCGGACCATCCGGGCCCGGTCGTCGCGGTGAGCGACTGGATCCGCGCGGTCCCGGACCAGATCGCCCGCTGGGTCAGCGCCCCGTTCGCCTCGCTCGGCACGGACGGCTGGGGCTTGTCCGACACCAGGCCAGCCGCCCGCCGGTTCTTCCACGTGGACGCCCAGTCGATCACGCTGGCCGTGCTAACCCAGCTGGTCAAGGCCGGCGAGCTCAAGCCGGAGGTGCTCGGCCAGGCGATCAGCAAGTACCGCCTAGACCTCGACGTCAGCGACGCCCTGTAATTCCGTCGCCCCGCCGCGCCCTTTGGCTCGCTCCTTGCAGCGCGCCGCGGAGGATGACCGCCCGCGGGTGGTCGAGCTGGCCCAGGTCGGCCCGCGGGTCGCTGTCGTAGACGACCGCGTCGGCGGGTGCACCCTCGGCCAGCCCGGGCAGGCCCAGGTAGGCCCGGGCGGCCCAGGAGCCCGCCGCGAGCGCGTCGTGCGCCGGGACACCGGCCGCCGCCAGCGCCCGTATCTCGTCGGCCACAAGGCCGTGCGGCCGTGAATCGGTCCCGGCCAGCAGCGTGACCCCCGCCTCGGCGGCCGCGGCGGTGAGCTCGGCGTGCACGCTCGCGCCGCCGACGTACCAGTCCTTTTCCGGCCCCTCGGGCGCCGAAGCGGCGTTCGGCAGGTCTTCGACGATGCTGTAGAGCGTCGGGGTGAGCGCCGTGCCCTGCGCGGCGAGTTGCGGCAGCAGCGACGGCTCCAGCCACATGCCGTGCTCCAGCGAGTCCACCTTTGCGGCGACCGCCGCCGTGCTGCCTCCCGGGTGCTGCGCGTGCACCGCGACCCGGCCGCCGACCGCGTGCACGGCGGCGACGACGGCGGCCAGGACATCTGCTGGGATCGGCTCGTCGCCGACGCTCCAGTCGCCGATCAGCTTGGCCCAGCCGGTGCGTTCTGCCTGCGCTGCCGCGAGCGCCGGGAGCTCCGAATGGTCGGCGCGGCGTCCCCAGCCGTCGACGAACTGCCCGTGCTGGGCGATCCACGGCCCGGCGTGCACCGCCCGCGGCACGTCGGGATCCCGGCCGAACCAGTCCGGCGGGTCCGCGGCGAGCCCGGGCGAGCGGATCATGGTCACGCCGGCCGCGACGTGCTCATGCAGGTCGTCACGCAGCAGGGTCTCGTCGAGCGGCTTGCCGGGCTTCTCGGCGCCGGGATGGGTGTGCGCGTCGACCAGCCCGGGCAGCAGCCAGCCCTCGGCGACGAGTTCTGCCCCCGCGACCGGGTCCGTGGTCCACCGGTCGCCGTCCGCGTAGAGGTCGAGCGGCTCGCCGTCCGGCAGCGCCGGGCCGCGCACCCGCAGCACGCTCACCGGCGCCTCCCCGCGGCCCGCGCGAAGTCGAGCGCCTCCCTCGCCAGCGGGAACCACGGCAGGCCCGAACCGGGATCGAGGCTCAACCACTCGCGCATCGGCGTGCCCTTGTTCGCGTCGAAGCGGACGCCCTGGCCGGCCGCGACGAGCTCGTCCACCCGGCTCTCCGGCAGCTTCAGCACCAGCCGTCCGCGGACGAACATCACGAATATCTTTTTCTGGAACCGGACCGCGCCACGGCCGAAGCCGCTGCCGCCCGGCGGCGGGGTGACCTCAGGGCAGCCGAGCAGGTCGTCGATCAGGTCCTGGTACCGGGCCGCGGTCTCGGTCTCCTCGCGCACACCACCGAGCGTAAGCCTGGCGCCTGACGGGTTGCGTAAATGATGTAGGAGCTTGGCGTGCGGTATGGGCTCGTAGATGATTAACTCGGCGGTTTGATCTTGGTGGCGGGCCTGTTCTCAGGCTCTAGCGGCGATGTGGTGACCGCCGTCGCATCAGGAGCGGTCAGGTGCGGGCCGACGGCCGGTTTCCGGATCCGCGGCGGGGTCCGCCGAAGATCTAGGAGCCTCGCGTGCGGTATGTGCTCGCAGCGAAATGACCCGTTGCTTTCTGTTGTAGCGTCCTGGCGCATGGTATACACGGCGCGCCAGAGTGAGCGCTTTGGCTCGAATCTACGTTTGACTTGCTGGCGTCAGACAGCGGTTTTCCATGATCGCGGTCGATTTGTTGTCGTATCTGCGAAAAACCCACCGCGATCATGGAAACGGGCCTGACGCCAAGATCAAACCGGCGTGTTGATGATCTGCGAGCCCTATTTGCCGCGGATCCTCCTAGATCTTTTAGGTGGCGGGCTGGGGCGCGAAGGTGACGGGCTGGAGCGCGAAGGCGACGGGCTGGGGCGCGAAGGTGGCGGGCTGAGGCGCGGCGCGGCGCCGGGTTTGTCGCGGATGGGCGAATCGGCACCGGAGCCGGCCAGCCGCTGTGACGCCGCGCCGGCAAGCGTGATGACGCAAACCAACGGGTTATTGCGCTGCGAGCCCATGCTGCACGCGAGCCTCCTCGATCTTCGAGGCGGCGGGCCGGCGCCGGCGGGGCCGGCGCGAGGCGGGGCCGCGGGAATGTCGGTGGGCGCCCGTAGCGTGTCCGCTGGATGAGGAGGACCCGCGATGTTCGACGGAACCCTGATCGTAGAGAGCCTGCAGACCGGCAGCACGCTCGATGGACTGGACCTCATTGTGCGCAAGATCGCGCGGTACGCACCTGGCGGTATCACCGAAGACCAGCCGGCCATCTGGACCTCGATCGATTTCGAGGTCGCCGACGACGACGCGGAGACGCTGGCCCGCACGCTGGCCGCCGCCCTCGGCGAGCCGGGTTGGTACGCGAATTTCCAGTCGGCCGACGTGGCATACGTGGTCTTCCACGACAAGGTCTTCCGCTACCCGCGCGGCGACCCGGACGGCCGGGCCGCGGCGCAGGCACACGGCCGGGTGCTTGGCGTTCCCGAGCCCCAGCTCGACTGGACTGTCTGACCCGGTCAGCCACGTGCCGGCGTGCGGGCGATGAAGACCCATTCGTAGGCCGGCCGGTCCGGCGCGTCGTGGACATCGACCAGCGTGTACCCGGCTGACCGGAGCGAATCCTCGATCTCGGCCCGGGACCGGAACCGCCGGGTCGACTCCGAGATCAGCGTCGCCCCGTCGGCGGCGAAGACGAAGGTGCGGCGGTAGCTCACATACTCGCCGTTCACCTCGGTCAGATCCCACCAGGTCTCGACTTCGCCCATGCCGGGGACGTCAAGCTTCTGGCAGGTGGCGTCACGGTTCCAGGTCAGCCATGGCCGCCGCCCCGGGTCCCGGGCCTCGAAAGCCAGATGGCCGCCGGGACGGAGCGCTGCGTTGATGCCGCGCAGCGTCGCCGACCAGTCCTCGTCGGCCAGGATGATGTGGGAGACGTTGGCGGTCATCGTTGCCAGGTCGACCTGCAGTGGCGGCAGGGTGGTGGCGTCGCCGTGCAGCCACCGGACAAGCTGCGCGCCGGGCTTGCCGCGAGCTATATCCAGCGATGCCGCCGCCGGGTCTACGCCGACCACCGCGACGCCGCGCTCGGCAAGCAGGCAGGCGAACGTGCCGGTGCCGCAGCCGACGTCCAGCACGCTGCGGGCACCGAGGTCGGCGGCGATCGAAAGGTAGTGATCGAGGTCGTTGCGCTCCTCCTCCACGGCGTCGTAGATCTGGGCGAGCCGCGGGTCGGCGAAAAGGGCGTCGGTCACAAACAGATCGTAAGGACAATGAGTCCGGCTGGGCGTCGGGAGCAGGGAGCGCGGCGCGAAACGGGATGGCTCGGCGTCAGCGCGGGCCCGCCTCGATTGTCGGTGCGGTGTGGTAGGACCGGCCCATGCGATATGGAGTTGTACTGCCCGGCGGGACAGCCCCCGATCAGCTCGATCAGGCGGTTCTGGCCGAGCAGGCGGGCTGGGACGGGGTGTTCGTGTGGGAGGCGGCCTACGGGGTGGATGCGTGGACCCTGCTGGCCGCGATGGCCGCGCGGACGCGGCGGGTCATGCTCGGCACGATGCTCACGCCGCTGCCCTGGCGCCGCCCGTGGAAGGTCGCCAGCCAGGTGGCAACGCTGGACCAGCTGTCGGGCGGGAGGGCCATCCTCGCGGTCGGCGTCGGCGCCGTGGATACCGAATTGCCCGACACCGGTGAGGTGACCGGCCTGCGTGACCGCGCCGAGCGGCTGGACGAGGGGATCGACCTCATCCACGCCCTCTGGGACGGCGAGACCAGCTACCAGGGGCGGCACTACCGGTATCAGACCGGCCGGCTCGACCTGACCAGGGCCGGGCGGCCGGTGCAGCAGCGGATCCCGCTGTGGGTGGTTGGCGTCTGGCCGCGGCCCAAGTCGCTGCGCCGGGTGCTGCGTTGCGACGGCATCGTGCCGCAGTATCAGCTGGACGACCGGGACCCGGGCCCGGAAGACGCCAGGGCCGTACGCAAGTGGCTGACCGACCACGGGGCCGGGCCCGGCTTTGACATCGTGGCGGACGGCGAGACACCGGCCAGCGACCCGGCAGCCGCCGCGGCCGTGACCGGTGCCTGGGCAGAGGCGGGCTGCACCTGGTGGCTGGAGACCCGCTGGGAGATGCCGCACGACTCCCCCGAGCGAATGGGCGACATCCGCACGCGCATCGAAGCCGGACCGCCGGTTCCCGAGGCCGCCGGCTGACGGTTGCGGGCCGGGAAGGCCGCACCAACGAGCGCAGCTGAGCCCGCGGAACGGGGCTACTGCCGGACCAGGTATCCGCCCAGCGACGGCTCGAGCAGGTCGAATGACCTGGAGGCCGCGGCGGCGAGCGCTCTGCAGATCTCGTCGCGCGGCTGGCCAGCGAGGCTGCGCCGGCTGGCCTCCTCGTACAGCACGCGGTGCACCGACGACAGCAGGGCGGCCACCAGGCGCTGCTGCGGGTCGTCGACGCCGGTCTCGGCGGCGATCGCGTCGCCGAGCGCGCGCTCTCGCTGGTAGAGCACCTCCAGGCCGCGGCTGGCGAGCACCGGGCTGTCCGCGATCATCCGCGCGAACGCCGGACTGGATAGCCCGAGCGTCACGTCGGCCCTGGCAACCCGCTCGGCGTAGTCGCGCCGGAACGCGGCGAGCAGGCTCTCGCCCGGGACCCGGGCGGCGGCGACATCGGCCAGACTGCGGATGATCGCCTCGGCGCGGTCGAAGACCAGGTCCTCCTTGCGCGCGAAGTAGTTCGTGACCGTCATCTTGGCCACCCCTGCGGCGTCCGCAATCTCAGCGATCGTCACCTCGTCAAAGCCCCGGGTCACGAACAGCTCGGTCGCGACGTCCGAGATGACCTGGCGGGTCTCCTGCTTCCGCCGCTCGCGCAGTCCCGTTGCCACGCCGTCAGCCTAGCCAATGCATAGGTCGAGCACAAGATTGGGCTTGACATATTTTTAGGTCAAACCTAACTTGAGGGCATGACCACCAACGACCACGCCGCGCAGACCCGCCCGGTACACGCGCCGCGTCCCGGCGCCGGCCTGGGCACCGCGTTGCGCCCGCTGCTGATCGACGTCGGCATCCCGGTGGGCAGCTATTACCTGCTGCACGCCGGGTTGGGGCTGAGCGTGTGGCTCTCGCTGGCGCTGAGCAGCGTGGGCCCCGCCGCCCGCGCGATCGCCGGCCTCGCGGCGGAGCGGAAGCTGAACCTGCTGGCGGTGCTGATGCTCGCGGTCAACCTGGCGGGCATCGCGGTCAGCTTCCTGACCGGCGACCCGCGCGCGCTGATCGCCAAGGACTCGGTCGTCAGCAGCGTGATCGCGCTCGCGATCCTGGGTTCGGTGATCGTGCGACGGCCGCTGATGTCCGCCGGCTTGCAGCCGTTCATGACCCACGGCACGCCGGAACGCAGCGCAGCCTGGGACCGCCTGGCCGTGGGCAGCCGCCGGTTCCGAAGGCTCGAGATGGCGTTCAGCGCGATCTGGGGGTTCGCGCTGCTGGCCGACTGCGCCGCCCGGCTCGTCGGCGCGTACACGCTGCCGGTGGCCACGATGGTGTGGCTGAGCACGGTGCTGACGCTCGGCGCGGTCGGCGTCGGCATCATCGCCGGCGGGGCTGCCGCCGGGCCGATCCAGAAGATGGTCGAGGCCGAGGCCGCCCCGAGGGCAGAGTGCTCAACCCGTGCTCGACGAACCAGCCTTCGAGGCCACGATGATGAGGTACAGGACGAATATCGAGAGGCTGATCCAGAAAAATAGCCTGACCCGCTTCGACGCGTTCACAGCGGTCGTCACGTCACCAACCTGCAGCGAGGGCTTCACCTTGGCGGCGAAGACACACGCGGCAATCCCAAGAGGGAAGAAGCAAATGACTGAGATGATCGCGAGTGCCCAGCGCGATGGCACGGAAGCCACCACTGCACCCGGCGTTGTCGGCGGTTGCCATGAGGGCATTCCCTGATTCTGGTCGCCGATCGGAGCCCCACCCGGATTCCAATCCTGTGACATGCTCTTCCCCCTTCTCTGCGAGCTAGCTACCTGTTCAGAAAGCTGTCTCGCTCCTCTGATACACGATCACGGAGCTGACCTTGTGTTAGGCGGGCAAACCATCAGGAGCGCAGCTTCCCGCTCCCGCCGGCGGCGCGCGGTGCCTCGTACGACAATGCGATGCGTCTTCCGCGGCGGACCCTTACTATCTCGTTTGCAGTTGCCAAGGTCCTGCCGCGCAGCTCGTAGATGACCGAGAGCAGGTGGCTGCCGTCGGGCACGCACAGCAGGCAGGTGCAATTCCAGGGGACCGGTCGGCTTCCCGCGTGATCCACCATTACCAGCAGCCGTGAAGCGGCGCCGGTCGCGTCAAGTCGTCTTGATGGCGCTCCCGATGCGAGCAGCACGCCGGTGTCGAATGGCATTCTGGCCCCGGCCTGGAACAGCCATCCGGACACGGCCAGCGTGAGCATGGGCCGGCCCGGTACCAGCTGCTGCCCAGCTTGATACGCGAGCGTCTGGACCTGCCCGATGTAGGTCGACCAAAGGGTGACCGGAGCCATGCTGCTTCGCAGCACAAAAAGGGGGTCTCCGATTTTCACCCACGCCCCGCTGGAGACCGCGACCCGCTCGACGACGGCACTGCCCGTCACCGGACCCGACCATTGCAGATCTTCGGGGAGTGCCGGGTAGCCGGCGACCGCAACGGGAGGCGTCGCCGCAGCTGGCGGGGTCTGTGTGAGCCTGGGCGACCGGGGTGGTTCCGGATCGGTTTGCCGATCGGCTTGCTGCTCGATGATGCCGCGCAGGTACTCGATCAGATCTTCGACGTCCCGGCTGAATCCGTCAGCGGTGATCTTGACAGCCTGGTGCGTGCTGAGTTGTGCCAGATCGCCAGGAAGCTCGCTCACCTGAGGCATCGGCGCGTTATCGGTAAGAACCGGTATCACGAGCACTCCGGGGCGTCCAAGGGCTGACTCGATCTCGAAGCGCACCCAGTCGTGGGGGTTCTCCAGTCGCCGACGGCCCGCCTCATCGAGGGTATTCGTCCAGTTCTGCCCGATAATGGCGAGTAAAACCCGGCAACTGCCGACGGCGGCCTCGAGCACCTTCGTGAAGTCCTGGCCGGGACCAATGGAGTCCACGTCGGTAAAGATCCGATTCTTGCCGAAAGCCGCGGCCAGCCGGTCGTGCAGCCGGCCCGCAACCCATTGCGATTCCTCGCGACGGTAATTAAGGAAGATGGAGCCCGCCCCTGCCATCCCGTTCTCCAAGCCCCGATGCCGACGCTGCCCCGAGAGCACATCGCGCAGCCCACCTAGTGTAGTGCGATGCCGACATTGACGTCAGCGGAAAATCACGAACATTGGCGTATTGTCAGTTGCGAACGTCGGCGTATGCCGGTGACAGATGTTACGGCCGTGGCCCTAGGCAACGTGATCGTCAACGAGCACGCCGCCGTTACCGTGGATCCCGCAGACGTCGCTAAAGGTTTGGCCGTCGCCGTGCGACTTAACTAGACGTGAGCGCAGGCATGGATGACGGCGAGACCAGGATCCCGGGATGCCACGTCGCCGAGCTGGCCGAGTTCTTCGCCGCTCACGACCGGTGGCTGTTCGGGCATGCGTGCGTGCGGACCCGCGGTGACCGGGAGCTCGCGGCGGACCTGGTGCAGGACACGTTCGAGGCGGCAGCGCGCGCATGGGACATGCTGCGCGGGCATGCCGAGCGCCGGCAGCGGGCCTGGCTGCTCGGCACGGTGGCCCACAAGAACATCAGCGCTTTCCGGCGCGAGGAGGCGTTCCGCCGCAGGCAGCCCGAGATTCACGCCAGGTACCAGCCCACCGCGGCCGACACCGAGGCCGAGGCGCTGAACGCGATCGCGCTGGAACGGGCGCGGGAGATCATCGCGGACATGCCGCCGCGGCAGCGGGAGATCGCGCTGCTGCGATGGCGGGACCACCTGCGGATTGCCGAGATCGCCGCGCGGCTGGGCGTGGCGGAGGGCACCGTGCACGCCCAGTTGCACAACGCCCGCCGAAGGCTCGCCGACGGCCTGGAACGGTACCACCCACCCGGGGAGGGAGCAGCCTCATGACATCGGCGACGCAGCCGGACGACCGGGACGAGGCCCTGTTCATCGCTGATTTCCACCCGAGGCTCGGCGCCTACCTCGCGCGGCGGCATGCGCACGGCTACGACGCGGTGGCTGCACGCGCTCGTTTCCTGCTCTGGCTCGCCGCGCACACCGACGAGTACGCGCTGACGCGCCACCAGCGCGGCGACGTCCCGATCCCGCCGCTCACCGCGGAGCAGGAGGCCGAGCTGGCGACGCGGATCCAAGCCGGGCGCCGCGCCGACGAGAAGCTCGCCGAAGGCGACGCGCCGACCGGCGAGGCGCGAGCCAGCCTGCGGCGGATCGCGCAGGACGGTGGCCAGGCCGGCAACCGGCTGCTGGAGGCGCATCTCGGGCTGGTCGTCTCGCTGGCCGCGCGGTTCACCGGCCGCGGCGTGGCATTCCCCGACCTGGTCCAGGAGGGCAACGTCGGCCTCGCCCGCGCCGTGCAGAAATACGACCACGCCAAGGGCTACCGGTTCGCCACGTACGCGACCTGGTGGATCCGCCAGGCGATGATCCGCGCCGTGGCCGCCGGCCTGCCCCGCATCCCGGTACTACCACCCGAGGCCGAGGGCATGGACGAGCTCACACAGACCGAGCGGTGGATGCTCGAGGTCCTGGGCCGCGAGCCCACCCCGGAGGAACTCGCCGCCGACCTCGATCTGTCTAACTAACTAGCGGGTGTCGGCGCGGCGCATCAGCAGGCCGGTGATGGCCAGCAGGATCACGGCCGCTATCTCGATGATCAGCACCGTGTTCGCCAGGCCGGAGGTGAACGTGAGCTTGAACCCGAAGATCCCGACCGAGCGGGCCAGCAGGAAGCCGA
Source organism: Streptosporangiaceae bacterium (assembly GCA_030041195.1). Next base: position 38,179 of record JASHOI010000064.1, read on the forward strand.
CGATCGTGCCCGCCATCAGCAGCCAGCTGGCCGCCACCACGAGCACGTGCCGGGTGGCCAGCAGCGCCACGGCCAGCACCAGGGCCGCGATCACCTGGACCAGGAACAGCTGGTCCAGGGTCTTCACGTGCCGGTAGGCGATGTCCCAGAGGTGCAGGTGGATCAGGCCCGACGCGACCATCAGGCCCGCGTCGGCCAGGTAAAGCAGCCAGAGTGACGCGGGGCGCTGGCGCTGGCCGGCAGATCGCCGTTCACGGGTGGTAGTCACTGGTCGGATACCTCGCTGTACTGGGTAAAGGGCTCGGCCCATTGGGTTAGGAAGGTCCGGGCGAACCGCGGCCGGTCGCCCGCCTGCTCGACCGGCACCGGCCGGCCGGACAGCCCGGTCGGTATGACGGCCCGGTCGGCGGCGGGGAACACCGCGCGGCGGGACAGCGCGTCCCAGAACGTGAAGACCGTGCCGAGGTTGATGTCCAGCCGGCCGGTCGCCCGGTGGTGAATCCGGTGGTAGGCCGGGCTGATGAAGACGGCGCCCAGCTTCCCGTACGTCCACCGCACGTTCGCGTGCGGCAGCGCGCCCAGGCAGGCGTACGTGGTGAGCACCACGGTGGGGGTCACCGCGTTGTGCCCGATCGCCAGGATCGGCACGGCCGTGGCCAGGAAGCTGACCTGGACCAGCGGGTGGGCGCGGAACGTGGTGAGGATGCTGAGTTCCTCCTGCGAGTGGTGCACCGCGTGCAGCCGCCACAGCGACGTGATCCGGTGGTTGCCGAGGTGCACGAGCCAGTCCAGGGCGTCGATCCCGAGCACCGCCAGCGCGACGAAGCACCAGCCAGGTATCGCGGCGAAGTGCGGCAAGACCAGCCACGGGGCTATGCGTACAAGCCCGTTGGAGAAACCGGCGCCGAGCAGCACGATCAATGGAACCACGATGAGCGCGTGGGCCAGCATGTACACCATGTCCAGCAGGTGCCCGCGGGCCAGCAGCGGGCGCCGCTGTGCCGGGCGGATCTGCTCGATCAGGAAGACCGTGAGCACGAACCCGGTCACCGCGGGCCCGGCCAGCTCGAACTGGCCCGCCCAGATCGTGTGCACCGGGCCGTACTGGGCGAGCGCGTCCCAGCCCAGCCAGGACAGCCACGCGGCCAGCCCGGCGACCACGATCGTCGGCAGGCACAGCCGGCCTGCCCGCAGGGCCGGGGCCTTCTCGCTGGCCTGCGCGGCGGGTGAATCGATGCGGGCCGGCTCAGCAACCATGCCTTGGTCAGCCTCCTGCGTGCACGGCGGAACGGCGTGTCTCAGGTCCCCAACACATGACCACGGACGCCGGTGCGCAGCGGTTCAGTCGCGGCTGACCTGGTCGTAGAGTCGGGCCATGGACCGCGACGGCCTGATCACCCACCCGGACAAGGTGCTGTTCGCCGAGCGCGGCGAGACCAAGGGCGACCTCGCCGACCACTACCTGCGGGTCGCCGAGCCGCTGATGCGGACCATGGGCGGGCGGCCGGTGCTGCTGCAGCGCTTCCCCGAGGGCGCGGGCGGGCCGTCGTTCTTCCAGAAGCGGGTCCCGGCCAGTGCGCCGGACTGGCTGCAGACGACCACGGTGTCCACCCCGAACGGCACCACCGCGCGCGCCCTGGTCGCCGCCGACACCGACCACGTGCTGTGGGCGGTGAACCTCGGCTGCCTGGGCTTCCACGTCTGGCCGTACCTGGTGAGCGACCCGGAGCACACCGACGAGCTGCGGATCGACCTGGACCCGACCCCGGGCGTGGACTTCACCGACATCCGCCGGGCGGCCAGGGAGCTGCAGCAGCTGCTCTCCGAGGCCGGCCTCGCCGGCTACCCGAAGACCACCGGCAACCGCGGCCTGCACGTGTACGTGCGGCTGCAGCCGCGCTGGGATTCCTACCAGGTCCGCGCCGCAGCGGTCGCCGTGGCCCGGGAGCTGGAACGCCGCAGGCCCGACCTGATCACGGCCGCGTGGTGGAAGGAGGAGCGCGGCCGGCGCGTGTTCGTCGACTACAACCAGAACGCGCCGCACAAGACGGTGTTCGGCGCCTGGTCGGTCCGGGCCAGGCCGGGTGCCCAGGTGTCCACGCCGATCTCGTGGGACGAGCTCGACGACATCCATCCGGACCAGTTCACGATCGCGACCCTGGCGGCCCGGCTCCACGGCACCGGCGACCCGTGGCGGGGCATGAACGACGACCCGCAGTCGCTCGAGCCGCTGCTGGAGATGAACGCGCGGGACCGGGCCAGCGGGCTGCTCGACGCGCCCTGGCCGCCGGTCTACCCGAAGCAGCCGGACGAGCCGCCCCGCGTCGCGCCGAGCCGCGCCAGGAAGTCCTGACCGGGCTTCCTGGTGGGCGCGTTCGAGGCCGAGCCGGTCGGCACCACCCGGCTGATCTTGCTGCCGCTGCGGCCCGCGCACGCAGGCGAGATGGCCGGCGTCCTCGCCGATCCGGACCTGCACGCGTTCATCGGCGGCGCACCGCTGAGCCCGCAGGCTTTGCTGGAACGTTACGAGCGGTGGTCGGCCGGGTCACCGGATCCCCTGGTGTCGTGGTGCAACTGGACGATCCAGCTCCGCGAGCCGGGCTGCCTGACCGGCACGGTCCAGGCCACGATCAGCGGCGCCGCGGGCGCCGCCGGCGCCGCCGGGGCGACGGCCGAGGTCGCCTGGGTGGTGGGCACCCCGTGGCAGGGGCGGGGCATCGCGACCGAGGCCGCCCGGGCGCTCGTCGGCTGGCTCGCGCAGCGCCCGGTCCGGGCCGTCATCGCGCACATCCACCCCGGCAACCTCGCGTCGGCGGCCGTGGCGGCCGCTGCCGGGCTCTCCCCCACCGATCGCTGGCAGGACGGGGAACGGCGCTGGGAGCTGGCACTACGGACCCCGTAGATCGCCGCAACCCCGCGCAGCGGCGAACCGGGCGGGCGCTGGCGGGCCGGATGGGTAGTCTCGGGCCGGGCGAATGCCGGGACTGGAGCGCCGCCGCGCCGGGAGGAACGCATGCTTGTGGCCAGGTTGCAGCGAGTCGGTGAGCTGCGGCTCGACCGGGAGCCGGTGCCCGTGCCCGGTCCCGGGACCAGCCTGGTCCGGGTGACCGCTGTCGGTATCTGCGGCTCGGACCTGCACTGGTGGGCCGAGGCGGCAATCGGGGACGCGGTGCTGGACCACCCGCTCGTCCTCGGCCACGAGGGAGCCGGGATGATCGAGGACGGACCCAGGAGCGGCGAGCGGGTGGCGATCGACCCGGCGGTCCCGTGCGGGGTCTGCCGTTCCTGCCTGGAAGGCCACCGGAACCTGTGCACCGCGATCGTCTTTGCCGGGCACGGCGGGCAGGACGGCCTGATGCGCGAGTTTGTGGCCTGGCCTTCCTCGCGGCTGCACCGGCTGCCCGACCAGCTCAGCGACGCAGAAGGCGCGCTACTGGAGCCGCTCGGCGTCGCGATCCACGCAACGGACCTGGGCCACGTTCGGGTCGGGGGTACGGCGGCCGTCATCGGCTGCGGCCCGATCGGGCTGCTGCTAGTGCAGGTGCTGCGGTCGGCGGGGGCCGTGCCCGTGGTTGCCGTTGACCCGCTGCCGCACCGCCGGGACGCGGCCAGCCGGTACGGCGCTGCGGCCGTGCTTGACCCGGCAGCGCCGGGCGCCCTCGAGGCATTGCGCGATCTGGTAGCCGACGGCGTGGACACGGCCTTCGAGGCCGCGGGAACCGACGAGGCGGTGCAGCTCGCGATGGAGTGCGCCCGCCCCGGAGGGCGGGTGGTGCTGGCCGGTATCCCCGACGACGACTGGACCAGGTTCCGCGCGTCCGTCGCCAGGCGCAAGGGCCTGACGATCGCGATGGCCCGCCGGATGAACGAGGTCTACCCGCGGGCGATCGGCCTGGCCGTGCGCGGCCAGGCCGAGCTCGGTTCGCTGGTGACGCACCGGTTCCCGCTGGCCGAGGCGGCCGAGGCGTTCCGGCTGGCCGCGCAGCGCCAGGGCCTCAAGGTGATCGTCGAACCGAGCAGGCCGGCCTGAGGGCCCCAGACGCTAGCCGCTGCCCGGGCCGCCCGCCGGGCCCACGTGCGCCCGTTCGCGCTGGTGATAACCGGCGGTCATGCCGCCGTCGACCAGCAGCGTGGTCCCGGTGATGAAGTCCGCCTCGTCGCTGGCGTAGAAAACCGCGGCCGCGGCAACGTCGCGGGCCTCGCCGATCCTGCCGATCGGCGGGACCGGCCAGTCACCGGTCTCGGGGCGATCCTCCTCCCCCGGCGGCGCCATGTGCCGCATCCCCGGCCAGGTATCGCCCGGGCACAGCACGTTCGACCGCACGCCGTCCGGGCCCCCATCCAGCGCCAGCATCTTGCCGAGCATCACCACGGCCGCCTTGGACACCGAATACAGCCCAATGGACTGCTCGCCCCAGATACCCGCATCGGAGGCGATGTGGATCATGCAGCCGCGGCTGCGGGCCAGGTGTGGATGGGCGGCCTGCGCGTACAGGAAATAGCCCCGCACGTTCACGTTCATCACCCGGTCGTAGTCAGCCAGGGGCGTGTCCAGAAGACTGGCCTCAGTCCCGATCCCGGCGTTGTTGACCAGCACATCAAGGCCCCCGAGCTGCCCGACCGCCAGGTCAACCGAGCTGGCCACCGCGTCTGGATCGCCGGCGTCAGCCGCCACGAAGCCGGCCTGCCCGTACGCACGCAGCGCCGCCTCCGCGCGACGGCCGAGTTCGCGGTCCCGCCCCGTTATCACCACGGCCGCGCCCTCGCGCAGGAACCTGTCCGCGATCGCATAGCCGATGCCGGTCGTGCCGCCGGTGACCAGTGCGTGCTTGCCCTCGAGCCGTCCCATGCCACCGTAGTCTGCCGGACAGGCTCAGGGACCGCCGGCGGCGGCGGGTGCGGCGGCGGGTGCGGTCAGTTTGGGTGCGGGGCGGCCCGGGTGAACAGGCCGGGTGACCCGGCCGACCGCCAGCCGTGCTCGGCCATCGCGGCCAGCCAGGCATCGCCGAACCGCGTCCGGTGTCCCTCGGCGTCTGTCGTGTGCTGACGGGCCAGAACCAGCTTGCTGTAAAGGACGCGCACCGTCATGCGGTCGGGTGACCATTGCAGGCGGGCGTCGTCGGCGCGGGCGTCGATCAACTGCATGATCTCAGTGACCAGGGATTCCATGCTTCCCCCCACGGCGATCCTCCTGGCCCCCCGGCTCGCTCATCGCTACGGATGCGAAGCGCCGGTCGTCGTCTGCGCGTTACACCCGCGGACCGGACCTTCGGTGAATCAGCGGCCCAGTGACAACGTGCAGGAACACGCGCAGCCTGCGGTTGAGGGGCGCTGAACAGGAAAAAGGGTCCCGGCCTGCGGGGGCCAGACCGGGACCCTGATGGGGTCGGCCTGCGGGGGTCAGGCCGGGTCCCCGGTGGGGGAAAGCCCTTCACAACCGAAACGCCGCGGATGCCCCCCGCGTTACTCACCCCCGCGGCACGGGCCAGGGATCAGCTCCGTCCCACGGGAGCCGATCGGGGGTGGTGTGCGCGGCCGGAGCGCCCGGCAGCACGCTGCGGTGCGCGGACGGTCGCGTACCGGGCGGTCCGGCATGATGCGTTGGCCCGGCGTAGCGCGACCCCTCCCCGGCTGGCGGTCCGCTGGAACTCGCTCCAAGCGGCGGGTGCAGGGAGCTCGGTTCGGCCGCGCACCAGGCACTGACCTTTCCAGCGCCGCCAGCCGCCTTCGCCAGGATGCGCAAGGCCGCCGCCTGCTGGCCGGCGGTGCCATGCGCCAGGGCGCGCTGATATGCGGCACACGGCCGATACGCCGCCGGCCCGGCCGCACCGGCCTGCGTTTCCCGGCCGGCTCCGCGTTCCGGCGCCCCAATCGCGTGATGAGCAAACTGCTGCCACGAAACAGGCAGCACGTCCGCATAGGCGGCGACAGCCGCACCGCCCACGCCCACGGCCACGAGGGCGGCGGCCGCGCCGGCCTTGGCGCCAAGCCGGGACGCCAGCCCGCCACGGCGTCGGCGAGGTGACCGTCTCACCCGGATCGGCGCGACGACCTGGCGGCGGAACTCGGCCCGGGCAGCGGCCAGGCCGGTCAGCTCGTCGCCCGCGGGGTGGGCCGTGAGCGCCGTCAGGACATCCGCCACCGGCCGCAGTTCGGAGTCGGCACCGGCCGGCAGCCCGTTCCCGGCCAGCAACGCCGACAGGGACGTGTCCTCGGCGGGAGAGACGTCCTGGCGGGCTGTCCACGGCAAGCTAGGCATGTCGCTACCTGAAACGCCGCCGCCGGTCACAGCGTTACACCCGCCTGGGCCAAGATCTCGGCCAGCCGGCGCAAGCCCCGGTGGGCGGTCACCCGCACCGCGCCCGGGCTGCGTCCCAGCAACCGCGCCACCGCCTCGGTATCCAGCCCGGCCACCACCCGCAGCAAGATCACCTCGGCCTGCAACCGCGGCAGCCTGGCCAGCAGCGCGATCGCCGCCTGGGTGCCCAGCCGTTCCATGGCCTCGTCAGCAGCATCGGCGGTGACCGGCAGCGCGGCCGCCGGCACCTCGTCCAGCGGCTCTTCCCGGCGCCGCGACCGGCGCCGGGACGCGTCGATCATGCGGCGGCGGGCCGTAGTGAACAGCCACGCCCGCCACGCTGCCTCACCGCCGCGGAAGCGGCGCAGGCCGCGGACCACCTGCACCCAGGTATCTGCCGCCACGTCCTCGGCCACCTCAGGCGCGATCACCCGCAGGTAACGCAGCAAGCCGGGGTTGGCATCCAGCCAAAGCTGGGTGAACGCAGCCTCGCTGCCGCGCTGCGCGGCCGCAAGCACAGCAGGGAATTCCTCGCCGAGCACAGCGCCGAGTATTGGCACCAGCACGGCGCCGCCGCAGCAAAACCGCCAAGTTGGGCAAACACCTCAAGCTCCAGCCAGCCCGAGCCGTCGACAGCCCGCTGCGGTCAGAGCGGTTCCAGGCGTGGCGCGGCCCGTGCCTGCAACGCCGCCGCAACATCAGCGGGCAGCGGCACGGACGAGCCCTGGAATCCGCGGAATGGCCGGAACGACGCCAGCCCGGCCATTGCCAGCAGTTCCACTCTCAGCAGCGGCGGATCGATGCGGTAGTCGAACCGGATGTCCGTCCGCCACCGGGCGGAGGGCGATTCACTGTCGTGCCATTCGGGGTCTTCGTAGGTGGGAGTCGTGATCGTCGCCACGTAGTAAATGCCCGGCTCGTGCCGTCCGACCACCTGCAGCCAGACACGATCGCCCGCGGCAGCCAGGTCCCGGTAGCGCGGCGTCCTCCACGAGCGCAGCCGCGACGCGGTTATCGCGGCATCCAGGTCAAGCTGCTTGCCATTGCCCTGAAAAATCCAGTCGGTCATAGGTCAAATCCTGATCCGCCAGTGTGCAGCATGACTGAATCGGGATCCCCCGTGAACTGCGGACGACACCTCGACGCACGAGAGGCTGCGGCGTCACATCGGTCTCGATGCCGCCCGCCCTGACGCGTGCGCTGTTGTGCTGTCTGGCGTGACGGTACCAGTCCGAACCGCGACCCCCGGCCGATCGGATATAGAGCCCGTCGCCGACGCGGACGACCCAGATGGGCGTCCACCGTCGCCAGGTTCCGTCCGGGCGTGTGGTGGTGATCTGCAGTTCTTCCGAGCCGGCAATGCGTTGACTGCACCTGGCCGCCGGGCGGGTCAGGTGCTCGTTGACCAGGCCATCCTCGCCGTGGCCGGCTGGCTGCTAGTTTTGCGCCGTGATACGCCCCCGAGACCCGATTGGTCGCGACGCCGCAGGTGATAGCACCTTCGGCGACGGCCGGCCGACGTGGCTTGGCCGGCTGGGCAACGTTCGCAACGTGGTCCGGCAAGAGATGATCTCCCGTCAGCTTC